>JBDRUH010000005.1:21503-51680 GCA_039801225.1 Caldifarciminota bacterium | reverse complement strand
CTGACGATTGGGCTGGTCTGCGGGTGATATCAATTGCTGACCCTGCCCATCCGAACGAGGTCGGATATTATGATACGCCAGGCTATGCCTGTGGTGTTGCTGTTTCCGGGAACTATGCCTATGTCGCTGACTATGATGCTGGTCTGCGCATAATTGAGTTTTATGGGCAAGGGATTGAGGAAGGCTTACAGCCAACGGCTAACCGCTCACGGTTAACAGCCACCATTGTCCGCAAGGTGCTGAGATGGAACAAGACCGAAGACCGGGGACCGAAGACCGAAGACCGGGCTCAGGCGTTTCTGGTTGATGTTACCGGTAGAAAGGTGCTTGAACTTAAGCCCGGTGATAATGATATCCGCCATCTTGCCCCGGGTGTTTATTTTATAAAGGATGGTTCTTCAATAGAGAGAAAGGTGGTGATTACAAAATAACGGAAGGCGGAAGGGAGAAGGCGGAAGGCGAAAGGGAGGTGGTTGAGGGAAGGAGATTGCTTCGCTTCAGCCTGTCCCGACCCAGAATTAGTTCGTAATTTGGGGTTCATAGTTTTGGGTTCTCAATTAAGAACTTAAAACTAAAAACCAACAAATACCATAAGGGATTCCTCGGCAAGCTCGGAATGACGGGGGCGAGGGTTCGCTATGACACTCATTTTCCAGATGGAAACCTGAAGATAGTGCCCTACAATTCAAAAGGAAGGATTAAGGTGGTAAGGTTAGACAGAAGATGATTTTCCGAGTAATGGGAATAGTAATAAGTAGCAAGCAAAGCCGCAATTATTAGGACAGATAGCCCCAAAGCCATCACCGTTATTAGAACACGCTTTAATTCCGTATACACCATCGCTACACTCTTTGATATTTACAGCCGACCCTGAATAAGTAACCGCTCAGTGGCACGCATCCGCTCCTGATAGGTATCAACCGACTCCTTCAGGTCAACCTTCGGTGCCAAAGCACCACGCTCAACCCTTCTCAACCTGGTAGCCATAAAACCACCCGCCACCAAGATAACAACTATAAAAACCATCATTAAAGAACCTATGCCTTTCATTTTGCCTCCTTTTGTTTGTTTATTTGCTTAACCATTCTGCCAATATAGATAGCAAGAAATATGCCATAACCTTTCTATCTCACAAGATGTTCATCTTTAAACACTTACAAAAATAACAATGGAACAAATAAAGATTTTGTATCACGAATTGAGACATACTGCTATAAAATGCGTTTCTTGATATGAGACATTCGCCTTCGGAAGGTACGATATAGGGGTAAGTCGGTTTTGTGAAAATAGGCTGGGCTTGACTTTTGGTTTAACCCGGGTATTTTATAACATATAATAAGAATGGAGGTCTAAATGAAGATTTTCCGATTTTTCGGTTTGGTACTAATAATTTGTGCTCTTGCCATCCCTCTTTCAGCAGCAAAATTAATAAGTGGTGAGAAGTTTGTTCTCCAGCCGGATGAAACACTTAACTCCGATATGTATTTCGGCGGTCAAGTTCTTGATATCTCCGGCAAGGTTAACGGCACTGTTCACGCCGGCTGTAAAGAAGGGAGGATTTCTGGCTCAATCGGGCGCAACCTGTTTCTTGCCGGTGAAAAGATGTCGCTTACCGGCTCAGTCTCGGGCGACATTCTTGGGTGTGCTTCAGAGTTAAACATCAATGGGCTTGTCGGCGGTGGTTTGCGGGCAGCGGCACGAACGGTTCAGGTCAAGGGCACAATTGGTGCCGACTTACTTGCGGTTTGCCAGGAACTGAGAATTGACTCAACAGGGGAGGTGAACGGAGATGTATTTGCCTGGTGTCAGTCGCTGGATATTAATGGCACGGTTACTGGCAATATCCGAGCAATTGCTCAGAAGGTGATTATTGGCGGCAGGGTTGAAGGCGATGTCAATCTGACACTTGCCGCAGATGGGGGTGAACTGGTATTGAGCGATGATGCCCAAATCTTAGGTAATCTAAATTACAAGGCATACCAAGAAATTGACATTGGCAACAGGGATGCGGTTAAGGGCAAAATTAACTTCACGCTCTGCACTCTGCCCAAAACCCGTAGACACATTTTCTCCGGAATAGCGTTTGGTTTCTTCATCTATTCACTACTTGCTGCCCTGGTTATCACCTTCATCCTAATTGCCATTGGTCGTGTTCCTTTGGAAAGGGTTATAGAGACAACCCGGCAGCATTTTGGCGCCACCATCGGGTTGGGCGCCATCGGTCTCTTTGCCCCACCCTTAGCACTCCTTATCGCCGCCATTTTCCTTATCACCATTCCGGTGGTCATCATCGCCAAAATTTGCTACCTGATTATTTTCTACCTTGCCAAAACCCTGACCGGGATGTTTTTAGGGAGAACCCTTTTCCGAGTTTCTGGGGCGTCAGGTGTTTCATTATGGCTTTCAGGACCAATTGGGGTCATCATTGTCTACTGCCTGTGTCAAATTCCGGTTATCGGCTGGCTCTTCTGGTTAATTGCACTCCTAATTGGTTTTGGTATCTTCATCCGCCTGCTTTCAATTATCCGTAAATCCACCTTACCCCCGGAAGCCACCCCCTGAAATTTAGCCCCTTTAAAAAAGGGAGACTGCCGAATTGAGAAGAGGTTTTAGCCAATGCCCTAAGTCATTTAACGATTAAGCCATTGATATTCAATTACTTATATTTAATATTTCTACGGAGGTGGTATCGGTATTATTGGATTATTTCGCTTTTACGTTTGTCGGGCAACGCTTGACAGTCTCTTTTGGTTTGGTATATTTTTATGGTAATGGGGTTTACAAAACGCCCTAAAACATCGGTTATTGTCCCAGCGTTCAATGAGATTGAGAACATTGAAACGCTACTAATGGAACTGTACGGGAAATTGGATGACTCCTATGAGGTTATCATAGTGGATGACGGTTCAACCGATGGGACATTTAATAAGGCTAACTCCGCCCGGGATAAGTATCCTTCGCTTAAGGTCTTACGCCTGCCAGTTAATCAGGGAAAAACCGCGGCGATTCTTGCCGGTTTTGCTCAGGCTGAAGGGGAATACATTACCATTTTTGATGCCGACCTGCAGTTTTCCGCCGAGGATATAAAGGTGCAGGTTGAGATGCTGGATAGAGGATTTGACCTTATAACGGGTAGAAAAATCGGCAGATATGAAAAAAGGACCGTGTCCACAATCTACAACTTCCTTGCCCGTAAACTGTTCTCGCTAAATGTTCACGACATCAATGCCTTAAAGACCTTTCGCCGGGAGGTCTTGGAGGGACTCAGATTGAGAAAAGACTGGCACCGTTACATCGTTCCCCTTGCCGCAAAAAAGGGGTTTTCTATTGCTGAGGTGCCGGTTGAGTTGCGCCCCAGGTATGCGGGCAAATCAAAATACTCCAGTCCCAAACGGATTGTGATAGGTTTTTTAGACCTGTTGGCGGTCGGATTTCAGATTTCATTTATGCGCAAGCCGATGCTTTACTTTGGCACACTGGCGCTGCTCAATCTTGTTTGTGGATTTATAACCGGTTTGGTCGCAATCATCCTCAGGCTTTTCGGTCATGGCTTTCGTCCCTTACTCTATCTCGTCATTCTGTTTGTCCTAACGGGAATACTGTTCTTTGCCGCCGGGTTCTTAGGCGAAACCCTTGCCTCATTAAATGAAAGATTGGAGGAACTGGACCGGGTTATCCGGGCAAACAGAAAACGGAAGACGGATGACGGATGACAGGAGACGAAAGACGGCTTTCAATACTCAGGTTGGTTATATCGTTCGGGCTTCTAACACTCCTTGGTATTGTTTTCCGGAAACAACTTGGTGCCTGCTTTACCACGGTGCGCAATGCCGAGGTTCACTTCCTTCTTCTGGCCCTACTGGCCTATATCCTTTTTATCTGGATTTCTGCCTGGCGCTGGCAGGTTCTTCTCACCGCCCAAGGGCTTTATTTTCCCTCCTGGTATCTCGCCCGGGTTTTTGTCCTCGGACTATTTTTCTGCAAACTCTTACCCACATCAATTGGTGGTGATGTGATGAGAATCGCCTATACGACCAAACCGACCAAAGGAGCCGAAGCCTTCTCCGCCACATTTCTTGACCGGCTTATCGGTTTTGAAAGTCTTTCATTTCTGGCGGTGGTTACTGCGCTCTTTGTGGCAATGCAACGGGCTGATGCCTTGAGTTTAGGGGGAAATCGGTTAACCGGTTTTGGTGTCGTCCTCTTTCTTTTTGCCATCTTCTTACTGCTTTTTCTTTTCACCATGGTTTTGCTCAATGAGGCGTCATTCCGGTTTCTCAGTTCACTTCTTACCAAACTTGATAGAAGAATCCCCCCCTTGCACCGGCTGACTGAACTCCTCACCCGGGCCTATCAGGCGGTGCAACAATACAGGCATCGTCCCCTTGCCCTATTTTTAAGTTTTCTCTCTGGTATTGGTGTCCAGGCGGCGCTTTCTTTAGCCTGGTTTTTCTCTGCCCGGGCGGTTATGGCAAAGGTGCCGCTCGGCTATTATTTTATCTTTATCCCGCTGTTAAATATTGTGGTTAACATACCAACAATTGGCGGGCTTGGTGTCCGGGAGGCGGCTTTTGTGCTCTTCTTTACACCAAACTGGCTACCCGGGCACCTCGGTAAAGAGCAGGCGCTGGCTACGAGCCTGCTTTTCTTGGCCTTAGACTTAGCATTTGCCCTCCTGGGTGGGCTTTTCTTTGCGTTTATGCGCCGTGCCGGAAAAGAACAACCGGTAAGCGAACCAGAATGCTTAACCTATAGTGTCTCAGGGGGGCGAGAAAAACAAAAAAAGGAGGATTAATGTTTTTACCACCGGCAAGACCGAACATAGAGAGGGTTTCTCCTTATAAACCGGGTAAACCGATTGAAGAGGTTGTTCGGGAGTTAAAACTAAAAGGTCCGGTTATCAAACTGGCGTCAAATGAAAACCCGCTTGGTCCTTCGCCCAAGGCGCTGGCGGTTCTCCGTAAGGCACTTTCTGAGTCCTACTACTACCCGGAAGACACCTGTTACTATCTCCGGCAAAGACTTACCGAACTGTTTAAGGTTGACTACGAATCAACGATAGTTGGCAACGGCTCGGTGGACCTGATTTATATGGTTTGCACCGCCTATTTGGACCCGGCTGATGAGTTGATTATGACCCGGGGCGCATTCATCATTCCCAAGATTGGCGCAACCATTATGAACGCCCGGGTGGTTGAGATTCCACCCAACAACTACCGCCACGACCTGTCGCGTATGCTGGAGGCGATTACTCCCCGAACGAAAATCATCTATATTGACAATCCCATCAACCCCTTGGGGACAATCGTTACCAAAAAGGAGTTGAACGATTTTATGGCTCGGGTGCCCGACCGGGTGCTGGTGGTCTTAGATGAAGCCTACGCAGAATACATCACCAGCCGTGATTATCCGCGCGGTCTGGATTACTACAACCAGAACCACAACATCCTGGTGCTGCGCACCCTCTCCAAGGCGCATGGGCTTGCCGGATTGCGGGTCGGCTATGGATTTGCCAAACCTGATATAATCGCCAATCTGATGAAGGTGCGCCTGCCTTTCAATGTCAACCGCCTCGTTCAAGCGGCGGCGATTGCGGCACTGTCGGACAACCGGCACATCCAGCGCAGCCGGCAGGTGAACGAAGCCGGCAAGGCGCTCTTTTATCAGGAGTTTAAACGGCTGAAACTGTTCTATCTGGAGAGTTTTGCTAACTTCGTGTTTGTTAACTTTCCGTTTGACTCCCAACTGGTTTTTGAGGCGTTACAGCGGAAGGGGATAATTACCCGCACGGTGAAGGAGTATGGTTTTCCCAATGCCCTGCGCGTTACTGTCGGCAAAGAGACAGAAAACCGCCGTTTCTTAGCCCGGCTTGAGGAGGTTTTGGAGATTCTCCGTTCTTCCTATCCAC
Source organism: Caldifarciminota bacterium (assembly GCA_039801225.1). GTDB lineage: Bacteria > Hydrothermota > Tepidihabitantia > Tepidihabitantales > Tepidihabitantaceae > JBDRUH01. Next base: position 45,772 of record JBDRUH010000005.1, on the reverse strand, counting down.
CCAAGGAGTAGATTTGCTCTCCCGTATCCGGCGCTACTTCCTCACCGGGCTGGCGACAATCCTGCCGTTAGGATTGACGCTCTTTTTCCTCTGGTTCATAGTAGCCAGTTTAGGAAGAATTCTTCGTCCCTTAATCCTTTATACCCCCGTGTTGGAAAAACTTCCGCCGGTGGTGGTAACCGTCTTAAGTTTCCTTTTGCTTTTGGTGATAATCACCCTAATTGGCGCTATTACCTCCGGATTCATCGGCAGGCGGATTCTCAGCGGTGTTGACCAGTTCTTTCAGCGCCTTCCCCTTGCCCGTTCGGTTTACACCTCAGCCCGGCAGCTCACCGATGCGGTATTTGTCAAACGCAGTTCACTGCGCCGAACAGTGATTGTTGAATATCCGCGCAAAGGGCTCTTTGCGGTGGGTTTTCTCACCAGTGAAACCCCGGTGCAACTGCCTGACGCCCGGCGCGGCTATCCGGTATTTTTCCCCACCGCGCCCAACCCCACCTCAGGCTGGCTGGCGATAGTTCCGGACGAAGACATTACTCAGACATCGCTTAATATTGAGGAGGGGCTGAAGTTTGTCGTCTCCGGTGGGCTGGTTCTTACTGACCTGCCGGCGATTTTAACCAAAGATTAATTTCCTTCAGGTAACTAAACGCCCGATTCGGGGGTCTCTCTTGTGATTACATCCGCTCGGTTACTTCTATACCGAGCAATTTCAGTCCGGTTTTGAGGACAGTGCCGGCCATCTCAACCAGAGCCAGCCGGGTGGAAACAAGTTCGTTTTTGTCCGCTTTAAGCACCGGAATCCGGTCGTAAAAGGTGGAGAAGTCCTGAGCCAAGCGGTAAAGGTGGTTGGCGACCCGATGGGGCTGGTAGGTTTCCGCTGCGGCGCGAACCACAAGAGGAAACCAGGCGATGTGTTTGAGAAGTGTTAACTCCTCGGGTGTGGTGAGTAGTTTTGGCTGCGGTGGCGGAAGGGAGGTCGGTGCCTTGCGAAAAATGGAACGGGTGCGGGTATAGGCGTATAAAAGATAAGGAGCGGAGTCGCCGTCAAGGGAGAGCATTCGGTCCCAGTCAAATACCACATCTTTCACCCGATTCTGGGAGAGGTCGGCGTATTTTATTGCGCCGATGCCCACCTTGCGGGCGATTGTTTCCTTTTCCTCTTGAGAAAGGTCGCGGCTGACCAGCACCGCCTTAGCCCGGTCAATCGCCTCATTAATCACATCAAGAAGGAAGATCACCCGCCCCTCCCGGGTGGAGAGGCGCCCTTCGGGCAGACGGATTAGTCCAAAGTTCACATGGATACAGGGGACATCATACCCGAGGAGTTTAAGTGCGGCATTGAACTGTTTGAAATAGAACTCCTGCTCGTTTCCAACCACATAGAGGATCTTTTCCGGCTGATAGGTCTGAACCCGGTATTCGTAGGTGGCCAGTTCCCGGGCGGCATAAAGGCTGGTGCCATCCGACTTCTGGAGCAGGAGGGGAACTTTTAACCCCATTGAGTCAAGGGGGATGAGGACGACCTTTTCATTTTGGGATACATCCTCTTCACCGCTCTGGACCGTTTCCGGTGGTCTCTCGGCACGAGCAACATTTTTTTTTAGCGCCCGTTCAATCACCTCCGGCAGCCGGTCGGCATAGAAACTCTCACCCAAAGTAAGGTCAAATGACACACCAAGGAGCTGATAAATCCGGTCAAACTCCTTTCTACTCAATTGAACAAACTCTTGCCAGCGGGTACGGGTTTTAGGGTCGCCAGTTTCCAGGCGCCGGAACCACTCCCGCGCCTTTGCCTCAAGCGTTTTGTCCATCTTTGCCTTTTCGTGAAACTGAACATAAAGTTCTAATAGATAACCGGTCGGGTTCTGGGCGAGTTTTTTCTCATCTCCCCAGAGCTCAAAGGCACAAAGGAGTTTGCCGAACTGGGTGCCCCAGTCGCCGAGATGGTTGTCACCGACAACCTTGTAGCCGAGAAAGGAGAATATGTTATAAAGCGCCTGACCGATAATGGTGGAGCGCAGATGCCCAACCGAAAATGGTTTGGCGATGTTGGGCGAGGAGTAATCAATTACCACCGTTTTTCCTTGCCCGAGCGTCCAAGCGCCGTATCTTTCCGGGTCTCTCTGGTAGTCGGCAAAGACCCCTTCGGCAAGTGCTTCTGGGTTAAACTTCAGATTGACATAACCTTTTAACGCCCGGGCTGAGGCGAAAGGGGAAGCGGTAAGTTCCAAGTGTTTGACGATTGACTCGGCAAGCGCCGCCGCATCCTTTTTTAAAACCTTTGCCCGCCGGAACACCGGTACGGCGATGTCCGCCTCCGGCACACCACCAGCGCGAATTTCCGCCGGTTGGACATCCATCCCTGACTTCTGAAACTCTTTGATTATATAGGATTGGCAGCGGAGAATAAAATAGTGGTCAGAGCCGTTCATATTGCTCAATTACCGAGTAGACCTCGTCAACCGTCTTGGCATTTACAAGTCCTTCTCTCACTTCTTGCCGGCGTAAAAGGCTGGAGAGTTTTGCCAGCGTCCAGATATACTCCCGTTTCATTGCCTCAGGGGCACTGATGAGAAATATCAGATGAGATGGTTTACCGTCCAGGCTACTAAAGTCAACCCCCACCTCAGAACGCCCAAATGCCAAAACCAGTGTTTTTACCGCATCGGTGCGGGCGTGGGGAATGGCAACACCAGCACCGATACCGGTGCTTTCCAAATTTTCTCGGCGGAGGATTGCCGAGACAAACTCGGCTTCATCAACTATTAAGCCACTCTTGACCAGTGGCGCGGACAGTTCGTTAATTACCCCATTTTTTTCCGTTGACTTCAACTCCATTATAACTGCGGCCGGAGGAAGCAGTTCGGATAATTTTTTTAACATTATACCTCCTTATTATTGTTTTGTTTGATGAATACTACCGGCTGGGGTGAGTGCCGGATGATTTCAATCGCCGGAATGGAGCAACTGGCACTGACCACCAACAGGTCAATTTTATAGCTCCTTAAAAGTTCACAGAGTTTTTCTATCGGGTCACCGGTTTCAATTAAAAGTGAAATCCGCACCTGTTGCTCAAACGCCTCATCCTCTACCTCATAGAGGACCTCCCAGGCTTTTTCTTCTCGTGGTATCGGTTTTCTCTTTCGGTGAGTCTCTGGCTCTAATGGTAAGATATATACCGCATAAAGTTGGGCGGTGAGGACACGGGCGAGTTCAATTGCCCATTTAACTTGAGCACGCGTCGCTTCGCGGTCATCAACCCACACCAGTATCTGTTTAATCATTTTCCGACGCAGAATTGAGAAAAAATCCGGTCCAAGAGCTCCTGGTTAGTTATCCCGCCGTCAATCTTTGCCAGCGCCTCTATCGCAAATTTAATTTCGGTAACCTTCGCATCAAGGTCGGGGGTTTTCAGACTTGTCCGAAGCGCCTCCCGGCACTCCTGCAGGTGCTCAATTTGACGGCGGGTGATAGCCGGTAAACGGAAGACATTCGGCGAGAGGACTTTTTTTATTTTCTGGCGTAGCCGGAGGATGTTGGTGCCGGTCTTACAGGAAACTGAGAGAGGCTTCACCGGTGAACCGGCACCATTTTTGCCCGCGATAACTTTAGAATTAATAATAATATCTTTCGGGCGCAAACGCTGGGGTAGGTCGCTCTTATTGATGATATAAATCTTAGGCTTTTTTAGAACCTGGAGAAGAAGCACTCTGTCCGCTTCCTGGAACGGCTCCGAGCCATCAAAGACTACGAGGAGGATATCCGCCTCAGCAATCGCCCGCCGGGTCTCTTCATTGCCCAAACGGGTGAGCGGGTTTTTTGCCCGGGGGTGAAAGCCACAGGTGTCGGTGAGTTGGACGGTAAGGTTGCCGAGGTAAAGGGGTGCATCAATTCGGTCACGGGTCGTGCCGGAAATGCCGCTAATTATCGCCCGTTCTTGTTGCAGGAGTCGGTTGAAGAGGCTGGATTTACCAACATTGGGGCGACCGATGATCGCCAGACGGGCGGGTTCAAAGAGAAATCGGCTCCGCTCCGCCCGGTCTATTAACCGATTGAGTTGGGTGAGTAGCGCCTTTGTTTTCTCTTCAAGGGACCGGGTGTTCGGTCTCTGGTCCGCGGTCATAGGTCCATCTTCGTCAAACCCGAGGAGAAACTCCGCTTCGGCATATAGCTCACGCAGACGATTGGTGATGGGCGCAATCAAACGGGATACGCCGCCCTGATAGGCACTGATTGCGCCCTGATGCGCGCCAAAACTTTGAGCATTGACGAGCGCCAAGACCGCCTCTGCCTGGGAAAGGGTGAGTTTTCCTGCCAGGACCGCCCGCCGGGTGAACTCACCGGGCTCGGCAAGCCGGCAGTTCTGTTTCCGACACAATTCAATAATTTTGTCCACGATTATCGGAGCACCATGGCAGGTGATTTCCGCCATATCCTCGCCGGTATAGGAATGTGGTTTCCGAAAGAGTGCTACCATCACCTGGTCAATCGGTCTTTTCCTCTCATCTCTGAGCCAGGTAAGTCGCAGAGTATGGGAAGGCTGGCGCTCCAATTGGACCTTGGGCATTAGTTGAGTGAGAACTGAGAAGGTGTCGGGACCAGACAAGCGAATTACCGCCAGACCACTCACTCCGGGCGGTGTTGCTAATGCGACAATCGTGTCACCACTTTCGTCTTTATTACGCCTCATTGTGGCGCGATTACCACCTGACGCCGGGAGCCGGTCCCAACCGCATAGACCCGAACCGGCAGACCCTCAGATTTCAACGCCTCCTGAACCAGTGCCATCTCCTTCTCGGTTAATGAGTCCAGCGCCATCTCCCGTTGCGTCTCGGTAACAATCTTGGCAACGGCGAGCGCCTTTTTCCTTAAAAAATTGTCCCGTCGTTTGAGATAACCAGCGACATCAACCTCCAGGGCACCCACTTCAGGATATTCGCGCCGGACTATTGTGCGAACCAGATGCTGGAGCGCCTTCAGAGTGGCGCCCCGTCTACCAATGAGAATCGCCCCGGAGTGTCTGGTTTTAATATTGGCAACATACCCTTCACCCTCTTTTGTCACCTCCACTTTGGCGCGGATGCCCATGTAACCGATTAATTTCTGCACCACATCGGTAATGTAACCAATTTCCTTCGGTGTTGTTGTTACCCCAGGTTCGGGTTGGTTTACCTCACCCCGCGCATCGGGGACTTTTTCAGTTTCAGCCATAATTTACCTCCTTTAGTTGCGATTAAACTCTCGCCAATTGAGAGAATATTATATATAAACCAATACAACTGCAATCCGCTGGAAAGGTTGAGAAAGATTGCTGTAATAAAGATCGGAAAGAAAAAGGTCATCGCCCGGTTACGCCTGTCCGTAGAAGTGAGCAGGTTCTGACCGATAAAAGATACCCCCATCAGAACCGGCAAAAGACCGATGGCAAAACCGCCGATCAGTGGTACCCCTTGAGGGATATGACCGAAGAGGGTATCGGGCTGGGAGAGGTCCTTAAGCCAGAGGATAAACCCTGCCCCGCGCAGTTCAATAAAGTTGCGCAGAACCGCATAAAGGGCAAAAAAGACCGGCATCTGGACAATAAGCGGCAGACAGCCAGAAAAAGGGTTCACCTTATATAATTGATAAAGGCGCATCGTCTCCTGATTGAGCATTTTGGGGTCGTCTTTGTATTTCTGCTTCAACTCCTCAATTTTCGGCTGGAGGAGTTGCAGTTGCCTCATCTGTCGGGTCTGAGTGCGGGTTAAGGGATAGAATACCCCTTTCATCACCCCGGAGAACAGGACAATCGCCCAGCCCCAGTTCCGCACCAGTTGATAGAAAAGACGCAGAAGATATAAAATCCCTAAGGCAATGGGCTTGAGCCAGCCGAGGCTGACCACATTCTCAAAACCCAATCCAAAGGCACGCAGCCGGTTGTATTCAATTGGTCCAAGATAGACAAGAAATCTTCTTGGCGTTAGCGTCTCGGACTGAAAGTGTCCTCGGGCGATAAATCCTACCCGACCGTCACTGAGAGCAAAAGCCTGGGTAGAGTCAAACTCCCCCTCCTCACTGACCAGGGCAAGAAAAAAGTATTTTGATTTCACTCCTGCCCAGTCTGGTGCCGGGATAACAAGCGGTTTTTTCCTCAGGTTACCAACCGCCACCTGGTGGACACTTCGCTCTTTACGGGCATAGAAATGAAAGTTTGCCAGATCTTCTTTTCTGTTTTCTTCAGTGATAGCGATGCCATCCTGAACATCAAAGGTAAAAGAAGGTTCCTTTACCCCTTCCGTTCTCCCTTCTCTACTGTCTGTTAAGAGAAGATTAAGCCTTAGGGTGTAATCTTTCTCAATTGTCCAGGTTTTGACTACAGTTCCTTCGGGCAGTTGATAGCTAAATGCGACCGAGGTGTCACTAACCTGTAAATTCTGGTAAGATACACCATTCAGCTCCACCGTTTTAAGAAGAACCCCATTTTCCGGCACCAGTTGCACCTGATACTTCTTTAGAGAGCAGGATTTCAGTCCGCCGCCCTGACTGGTAAATTGCACTCTTAAAAACTCGTTTTCCAAGGTTATGGTGGTCTCGGCTAACGGAATGGCTGATTTAATTTGAGACGCTTCCTGCCAGACAACCGCGGTTTCGGTAGGGGAAGGTGAAGGTATTGACTCCGGTGCTGGTGCCATTTTACTGCCGGTCTGTCGGTGTCCAGGTAGAAACATCTGCCAGAGTATTAAAATCACCAATATCAGGGCAAACCCGATGAGCATTCTCAGATTATCCGGGCTCAAATCTACCCCTTTCGGCTGTTGGGTTTCGGCAGTTTAGCCTTTGCCCTGACCTCACTTTTTTCCGGCACCGGGTCATAACCACCCTGAGAAAAAGGATGACAGCGGAGGATGCGTCTGAGTGCCAGGAGCGAGCCTTCTTTTAATCCATACTGGCTGAGCGCCTGGTAGGTGTATTCAGAACAGCTAGGGGTAAAACGACAGGAGTTAGGCAAAACTGTCCCGATGGTGTATTGATACCCCCGGATGAATGTTCGGAAAATATAGTTCAACACGCCTTTATCCTTTCCGCAAGGGAGTGCAACTCTTCGGCAAGACGGTGAAAGTTCAGTTCCGCGGCATTTGCTCCTACCTTAATAACATAATCAAATCCCGAAGGAAACCATTCCTTATTTCTCCGGAATATCTCCCTTAGCCGACGCTTGAGCCGGTTGCGAATAACGGCACCTTTAATTCGGTGATTCAAAAGAAACGCCACCCGGCGGGTAGGGCGAGGCGGGACACCAGAATGGGAAAGCCGAAGATTTTCTTGATTATAGTAGTATAGCGAAAGCGTGCCGCCGGTAACTTTTTCTCCGCAAAGCATAATCACCCTCAGGTCCCGGCGACGCCGGACAATTTCCCACCGTTTCAGAGTCTCGCCGCCTTTCACCTTTTGTTCGGTTATTTTTTGCATCCGGTTGGGTACCGGTTAATTCATACGGTTAGGCGGTAGCGCCCTTTCCTACGGCGGTTGGCGATCACCTTTCTTCCGCCCGGGCTCTTCATTCGGGCACGGAAACCGTGAACCCGCTTCCGATGTATCTTTGATGGTTGATAAGTTCTTTTGGGCATATTTTTATCCTTGACTGAATTATAAGAATCTTTTTGTCATCAGTCAAGGCAATGTATAAGTCAGCTACATTTTAACCCCTGTCCCAAGCCCGACCCGCAGGATTGCTTCGCACTGTTGTGGGGTGAGGGGGCTCGGTCGGCGTGACGGAGCCGAGGGGCTTGCCCGACAATTTTTTAGTTGAAAGATTGGGAAAGAAAAAGGCAAACTTTGTGGCGAATCGCCTCCCAGGGGTAATCATGCCCGGGAATATGCCATATCTCTTCAAAACGGGTTGGGTTGCCGGTAAATAAATTAAAGGCAAACTTCATAAACCCTCCTAAGAGGCTGGCAAAAACCTCCTCAAATTTTCCTTGAGTTAATGGGTCTTGCCCTTCGTTGTCCAACTGGAGGATATTTTCTGCTTTATATCTCCCATGCCAGGAGGGAGGACCAATCTCAATCGCCACCACCCGGCTGTCAGCGAGTGGCGAAAGCAGTCCTGTTGCCTGGTCAACAAATACGGCGCCATTAGAAATCCCGAGAAGTACAAACCGAAGGTCGGGATTTCTCTGGACAAGCGACTCAATCTCCCGAACAAGAGCCCGAGCCCGGGAGTGGTGAATACTCAACATCTCAGCAACTGTTATCAGTTGGGTAATTGGCGAAGGGGTGGTAGCGGGAGAGTCCACCGGTGCCCGGGAGAAAGGGACCACCACCACTCGCCAGCCACAACTGTCAAGATAATCCGCAATACCCTTGACAATCGGTAGAACCTCAGGGCAACGCTCAATCGGAATATTGCCCCAGCCACCGCTGTTAACCACTATCACCACCTCTGCCGCGGAGGTTCTTTTCACTAAATCGGCAAATGAGGAATGAGTGCAGACCGCAAGAATCAGCGGCGCGGAAAAGAGACCGTTCAATTGTCCATATTGGACGATTTCTCTTTCGGTTTTTCTTCCGGGATAGGCTGGGGTTCGGGTTTGACGGCCAGGGTAAACCGGTAATGGGACCTCTGGCTGTGCTTAGTGGAAAAAGAGGAACTCTTTGGGTTACGGCCGAGAATTAGGTCATAAACCTCTCCGGGAACCAGTCCAGAAATCTTTACCCCTTTCAGCCCCTCCCAGCGCAATGGATAGGCAAACTCAACTGTGGTGATGTTGGTCTCGTCGTCGTAATCAACCTCCCAATCATCAAGCAAGTTCTCGTTGCCCTTTGCCGGTGCGTGGGTGTGTTTGACACCAACATAATTAGCCACCACTGCCGAATCATCGGTGTAGTAGCCGAGAAACATATTTGCGCCGTCCATTAACGGTGAGCCGAAGCCAATTGCCAGCCAGCCTTTGCCCTTTGCCTCTAAGGCGACATAGATGAGGCTGTCGTCATAGCCCCAGTTGACAACAATGCCGGTGGCTGGGTCAGAAAACCTTCCCGGATACTCCTCCTCTTCTATGTCAACATACCCATCAATACTCACCCGGTCCTCCATCAAGGAGTCATACGGTACAACCAGCAAAGGATTTTTCTCCTCCCTTAGATTTGCCGACTGGGCATTTACTCTCATCACAGGGATAAAAAACACCGATAAAATCAAGGCGATTATTCTTCTCATCAGTTGAATATACACCTATTTTTTTAAGAAGTCAATCACGGCGAAGACGGATGAGGGGGGACGGTATACGCATCATAGCCTCTTTTGACTTCTGGCGAAGAGGAGATATACTTCACCTTAAATTATGAATGAAAAAAATGGCATTCTTTTGGTTCTTCTTGGACCACCCGGCTCAGGCAAGGGAACGCAGGCGGAACTGCTTGCCCAGAAGATAGGGTTTAGCCACTTTTCTACCGGCGAGGTTTTCCGGAACGAGATAAAGAAGGGCACGCCCCTGGGAAAGAAGGTTAGAGAGTTTGTGGTTAGTGGCGGACTGGTGCCCGATGAGGTGGTCCTGGAGGTGGTCGCAGGTTTTGTAAAAGAAAAAATAAACCGGTCAATCGTTTTTGATGGCTTTCCCCGGACGGTTCCGCAGGCAGAGGGTCTGGACAAACTACTCTCACACCAAGGATTAGAACTGACGCTGGCGGTGTTGATTGATTTAAGTGATGAGGAGGTGGTGCGTCGGCTTTCCAGTAGAAGACAGTGCGCCCGGTGCGGTAAGATTTATAACCTTCTCTTCAGCCCGCCGAAAAAAGAAGGGGTCTGTGACAATTGTGAGGGAGAACTTTATCAACGGGATGATGACCGGGAGGAGACAATTCGCCAGCGACTGGATGTTTACAAAAAACAGACCGCCCCGCTTATTGAATATTATGAACGGCAAGGTAAGCTGCACAAAATAGATGGTGCTTTGGGTAGAGACCGGGTCTTTGAACTTTTAAACCAGTTATTTAATACCTTGCCGAAAAGGTAAGAAAAAGGTATGACTCCGGAGAAAAAGCGGAATGAAGAATGGCGCTTTATATCAAAACTTTAAACGAAGTGGCAGGAATAAGAGAGGCGGGTAGAATTGTGGCTCAGGTTTTACGGCTGATAGAAGAAAGGGTGGCATCCGGGGTGAGCCTTAAGGAACTGGAGGATGTCTGTGTTCAGGAGATTCGGCGCCAGGGTGGCAAACCAACCTTTCTCGGTTACCGGGGGTTTCCTGCCGCAGTGTGCATCAGCGTGAATGAAGAGGTGGTGCACGGCATTCCCGACTCCCGGGTTCTTGAGGAAGGTGATATCGTGAAAATTGATATTGGGGTGACCAGGGATGGGTATATTGCTGATGCCGCCCGGACTTTTACGGTTGGTAGAGTTAGACCCGAGGTTCTTCATTTAATAAAAGTGACCAAACACGCCTTTGAAAAGGCGCTGGAGTTTGCCCGGGTGGGCTATCGGGTTGGTGACATCAGTAATGCGATTCAAAAATTTGTTGAGAGTGAAGGGTTTTCAGTAGTTCGGGAGTTACACGGGCACGGTGTCGGGATTGAACTCCATGAAGAGCCATCAGTTCCGAACTTCGGCACTCCTGGAAAGGGCGCGAAGTTGGTCAAAGGGATGACGCTGGCGATTGAGCCAATGGTGAATATGGGCTCTTATGAGGTAAAGACATTAAAAAACGGTTGGACCGTGGTTACAGTTGACGGCAAACCCTCTGCCCATTATGAGAATACGGTCTTGATTACCGACGGAAAACCGGAGATACTTACTATCTAAAATGGGGAATGCGGAATGCGGAATGCGGAAAAACAGTTCCCCGGTATAGTAGGGCAAACCTTTAGGTTTGCAAACACTCCTATCACCAGTTTCGTATTGAGAATGCGGAATGCGGAATGCGGAAGTAATGTAGAATCCGTAATGCGGAAGTCTGACTGATATGGCAAAGAAGGATGTAATTCAGGTTGAAGGTGTGGTAACCGAGGCGCTGCCCAATGCCACTTTTCGGGTGCAGCTGGACAGTGGGCAGATTGTCCTCGCCCACATCTCCGGCAAGATGCGAATGCACTGGATCAGGATTCTACCCGGTGACCGGGTGACGGTAGAACTTTCGCCCTATGACCTTTCCCGGGGGAGAATTGTCTACCGGTTCAAGTAAAAAAACGGCTGACGGTCAACAGCCGAGAGAATGAAAGGAGTATATATGAAGGTGCGCTCCAGTGTAAAAAAGCGGTGTGTTCACTGCGTGGTTGTGAAACGGAAAGGGGTGGTGCGGATTATCTGCAAGCGGGAGCCCAAACACAACCAGCGTCAGGGATAATGCAGTTTTTTGTTATTGGTTTTTGGGCTCCCTTGCAGGAGACGGTCGCCGGTCCCCGGTCTTCGGTCATCGGTCTTTGGGCTTCCATTGTGAATAATGGCTAAATTCATTTTTATCACCGGCGGGGTCGTCTCCTCATTGGGGAAAGGGATCGCCACCGCCTCAATCGGGCTTTTGCTAAAAAGTAGGGGACTAAGGGTTATGCCCTTGAAGTTTGACCCCTATATCAATGTTGATCCGGGCACAATGAGTCCGTTTCAACACGGTGAGGTCTTTGTTACTGATGATGGGGCTGAGACTGACCTGGACTTAGGACACTATGAGCGATTTATCGGTCGGAACCTCAGCCAGGACAATAACCTGACCGCCGGTCAAATTTACTCGGCGGTGATTGAGAAGGAACGTCGGGGTGAGTATCTTGGCAGGACGATTCAGGTGGTTCCCCACATCACCGGTGAGGTCAAGGAGCGGGTGCGCAAAGTTGCCCGAGGTCAGGATGTGGTTATAACCGAAATTGGCGGAACAGTGGGCGACATTGAAGGTCTACCGTTCCTTGAAGCCGCCCGGCAGTTCGCCCTTGAAGAAGGTAAGGAAAATGTCCTTTACATCCACCTTACCCTTGTCCCGTATATCCGGACTTCAGGTGAGTATAAAACAAAACCGACCCAGCATTCGGTGAACAAATTGCGTGAGATTGGAATTCAGCCCGACATAATTATGTGCCGGACCGAAACCCATCTGCCCGGCGAGGCAAAGGAGAAGATAGCGCTATTCTGCAATGTCCGTCCGGAAGCGGTGATTGAGGCGGTTGATGTCAGTAACATTTACGAAATCCCGTTGATATTCCAGCGTCAGGGTCTGGATGAGTTGATTATCAGAAATCTCAGGATAAAAAAACGCTCGCAACCTGACCTGTCGGCTTGGCGGAAGTTCGTCGCACGGCAGAACTCAGCACAAAGGGAGTTGCCGATTGGACTCTGTGGAAAGTATGTAACGCTCCACGATGCCTACAAATCGGTGATTGAGGCAATCAACCACGCCGCGGCGGCGGTCGGGGTTAAACCAAAAATCTTTTTTATTGAAACAGACAAATTAACCCGGGAGAATGTAGCAAAGGAATTAAGCGGACTTGCCGGCGTGATTGTGCCGGGCGGTTTTGGGGTGCGGGGAATGGAAGGTAAAATGCTGGCGATCGCCTACTGCCGGGAAAATGGTTTGCCCTTTCTGGGGCTGTGTGTTGGTCTGCAGGTGGCGGTGATTGAGTTTGCCCGGAATGTGTGCGGTCTCAAAGGTGCCAACTCCACCGAATTTGACCCTAACACCCCGAAGCCGGTAATCTACCTTCTACCAGGCCAGCGCCGGCTGGTGAGAAGGAAAGGCGGGACAATGCGGTTAGGTGCCTACCCCTGCCAGATTCAGCCCGGTACCCTTGCCTATGCCTGCTATCGCCGCAAATTGGTTATGGAACGGCACCGCCATCGCTATGAAGTCAACAACCGATTTATACCAATTTTACGCCGGTTTGGAATGAAAGTTTCCGGTAAATCACCAGACGGAAAACTGGTGGAAATTATTGAACTGAAACACCACCCCTTCTTTATCGCTACCCAGTTTCATCCGGAGTTCAAATCCCGCCCCCTTTCTCCCCATCCCCTATTCCTGAAATTTATGAAGGCAGCATTGTCAACAGAAGACAGGAGACGGGAGACCGGAGACGGTCTTCGGTCCCCGGTCCCCGGTCCTCGCTCCTCGCTCTTTGGGCTCCCTTGTTGTGAATAGTGGATTTTCTTCTCGGTTTTCCCCTTTTTCTCCTCCGGGCGCTACCTTTTGATATCGCCCTTCTTCTCTCCCGCGCCATCCTTATTCTTTACCTTGTAATCCGAAAGGACTACCGGGAAGAAATTCTTGCCAACTACCGGTTAATTTTTGGCAACTCCCGGAAATGGTTCTGGCTAAAAAACGCCTGGCGTCTGGGTAGAAATTTTACGCTGATGGCAAGAATCGGCACAAAAAAGGTTTTTGAACTTATTGACAGGGCAGTTATTTATGCCGAAAATAATCAGTGTTTAATGTCCGATGCGCAACACCGTATTATGGTTTCATATCACTTTGGACTCTGGGAGTTTTTACCCCATATATTTGCCCCAAAAAATGCTCTGGTTATATTGGTTGTTTCCCGGCAACGAAGTCCACTTATAGAAAAGTTCCTTTCCACGATTCGAACCTCAACCCCGGGGATTAAAATTGTCACAAATGTGAGGAGTCTATATGCCGCATACTCTCGTTACCCTTCATCCCTTATCGGCTTTGTTCTGGATAACACCAGTCAAGGAAAGCAAATGTGGTTAGAGGCGGAAGGAATAGCGATGCGACTGCCATCTCTTCCCTTTCAAATAGGGAGCACAATCCCGGTCTTTTCTTACTTAGAAAACGGACGACCCAAGGTCAAGATTTTTCCTCCGGGTGATGGGGCAGATGCCCTAAAAGCGCTAATCCATTTGGTCCGCCAACATCCCGAGGAATGGGTATTCTGGGGAAAGGCGGGTGCATTAAACAGCCGCGGTGGGAGGGAAGGCGGAAGGCGGAAGGCGGAAGGCGGTCCCCGGTCCCCGGTCTTCGGTCTTCGGTCCCTCTTGATATTACTGAGGAACCGCAGACGGAAGACAAAACTCGGTCTTGCCCTTTTCCTCTGTTTGTCCCTTTTCCTTAGCGCCTGCAAAGAGGCTATACCGGAAAAATCACTTCAAAACCTGCCCGACCAGGTAGTGAAAGACTTCACCCTACATGAATCTATGACCGGAAGACCGCTCTATACTCTGATGGCATCCGAGGCGTCGGTGTTTGAGTCCGAGGGTAGAATAGATGTTCAAAACCCCCGAGTTGTCTTCTATGAAGAAAACGGGGCAACTACCGCCGTCCTTACCGCCGCTACCGGAGTTATGTGGACAAAAACCCAAAATTTAATTGCCCGGGACAATGTCAGGGTGGAGACCGCCGATTCTACTGTTCTACTTACCGACTCTCTGATGTGGAACAACGCCCGGCAACAGGTATATACCGACGCGCCGGTGACAATTATCTCTGTCAAAGGAAAGGTTTCCGGGCAAGGGCTTATTGCCGATGCCGGACTTAAGAAAATTGAGATTTTAAGTGAAATCCGCGGCAACTCCGACTATGAATTCCAACCATAAGCCCTGTCTCTTCACTCCCCGGGCTTTGGTCGTTTACTTGGTCTTGACTCCTTTATTAAGTTTCGCTGCTGAAATCTATGCTCGGAAGATGGCGATTCTTCGTAACGCCTCAGGACAGGCAACGGTGTTTAAAGACAGTGTAGTAATAAAAGACTCCACCACCGAACTCTTCAGTCGCCAGGCGCTCCTTAACGAGAAAGAAAACATTGCCCTACTTACTGACTCGGTGCTTATTTTCACACCTGAGGCGATGATCAGCGCCGACTCGGTTGTTTACGACTTTGCCGCCAAAAAAGCCCTTCTCCTCGCCCGCCCATTAAAAGAGGTGGTGGTAAAACAGGAGTCATTAGAGATTTACGCCCGGGAAATTGAATTCTTCCCTTCAACGAGAATGGTCAGCGCACCATTAGGGTTAAAGATAAAAAATGTCTCCGGCAACTATGAAATTACCGGTAGCCGGGGCTATTACGACTTAAATTCCCAAATTGGGGTTGTTGATTCCGAGCCGGTGTTAATTATCCGTAAAACCGAGAGAGACTCGGTTCTGGTTACTGCCCAACGATTTTCCTATTTCCAGAAACAGCCAATGGCACGAGCCGAAGGGCAGGTTTGCCTTCACTCCGGGGAAAGTGACCTATGCGCCGATACAGTGATATTTTTCCCGGGTGCCGATTCAGGGGTTGCTTGGGGCGCACCGGTGGTCAAAGATACCAATTCAAAAGCCAAGGGTGACAGCCTATTTTTCCATCTCACCAATGGCGCGGTCAAAAAAGTTACCCTCTGTGGCAAAGCCGAGGGAAGTTATCGCACCGAAACGGGCGAAACGGTAGAAGTTCAGGGGAAAAGTATCGCGCTTATTCTCACCGAGGGTGCAATTGAACGGATTGAAGTAAGAGACCTTATTTTAGGAAAACTTGTCCGCGCATCCCCTGCCAGCGGACAAATGAGTTCAGAGTTTGATGTTGGGATTACTTCTTTGAAACTTGCCATGACCAGAGCAGGAAAACCGTAGATGAAGTTAATTGCCGAACGATTGGTAAAATCTTACAAGGGACGCCGGGTGGTAAATGAGGTTACCTTAGAACTCTCCCGTCAAGAGGTGGTGGGACTTTTAGGTCCAAATGGTGCGGGCAAAACAACCACCTTCCACATTATTACCGGTTTTATTACACCGGAGTCGGGGAAAGTCCTCTTTAACGGAATGGACATAACCCGAATGCCGGTTTATAAAAGGGCACGGCTCGGCATTGGTTATCTTTCTCAGGAACCATCGGTTTTTCGTAGCCTTACTGTGGAGGAAAACATCCGGGCAATCTTGGAGATGTTGGGAATTTCCCGCGCGGAGCAAACCCAGCGGGTTGAAGAACTTTTAAGAAAACTGAATATTGAGCACCTCAGAAATCAAAAGGCCAGAACCCTTTCCGGGGGTGAACGGCGCCGGGTGGAGATCGCTCGGGCGCTTGCCTCCCGTCCCGCCTTTCTACTCCTGGATGAACCCTTTACCGGTGTTGACCCAATTGTCCGGGCGGAAATTCAGGACATCATTCGCCGCCTGAAAGATGAAGGTTTAGGCATCCTGATTACCGACCACAATGTTCGGGAGACCTTAGAGATTACTGACCGGGCTTATGTGATGTTTGACGCCCGAATTCTTCTTTCCGGCACCTCCGAAGACCTGGTTAAGGACGAACAGGCGAGGAAGGTTTATTTAGGCGAGAGGTTCCGGATATGAACTATCACCAAGGAGAGGAACGATGGAACTGAGGCATCTCCTCCGCCAGGAACAAATTCTCACCCCGCAATTGATTCTAAACCTGAAACTCCTTCAGTTACCGACAATAGAACTGGAGCAACTAATTGAAGCAGAACTGGAACAGAACCCGGCGTTAGAGCCGGCTGAGGAAATAAATGTTGAAGCGCCCCATACTGAACCGGTAGAATCACCGCTCGCGAATGAAGAGGAACCGGTATTGAAGGGCGAAGAAGGTTTACTCATTGACACCGCTGAAGAGTTTTCCCTTAACGAACTTATCCCTTCAGATGCCTGGGAAGTGCCCAGCGGCGAATACCTGCTAAGTAGCAACGAAGCATTACCGGGCGAGGAGTATGCGCCGAATCCGGTGGCCACACTTCGGGAGGCGCTTTTACCCCGACTCCAGGCAGAGGTGTTGCCTGAAGACGCCGGAATTGCTGAACAGGTGGTGGAGTGGCTGAATGAAGATGGCTTCCTCACGGTTCGTCCGGAGGAACTGGCAGAAACATTGGGGGTGGAAATTGAGCGGGTAAAGCGAGTCCTTTCCGCCCTTTCCCAGATTCCGCCCGGGGGCTTTGGCTGTTCCGGGGTAAAAGAGGCGCTTTTGGCGCAACTGGAATTGAAGGGTTACCCGCCGGAGGCGCTGGAGTGTCGTTTGCTCCGTGAGGGCTGGGAATTACTGAAAAATAAACAACTGGACAAATTGGTGAAGGTATGCAATGCCAGTGAGGAGGAGGTCAGAGAGGCGGTTAAAAGAATCCTCAACCTTGAGCCAAGACCAGGACGCCAGTTCACAACCAGCGCAGTTAACTATATTACCCCGGACTTCTCGGTGGAATGGCGGGAAGACAAACTGGTGGTGGTTGTCCAGGATGAGACCATTCCGCGGTTGAGGGTCTCACGGCGTTTCTTAGAGATACTGGCACAGCCGAAAAATTTCTCTAAGGAACAGGTAGAATTTGCCCGGGAAAAGGTCCGTCGGGCAATGATGTTCCTTAAAGCGATAGAGTCCCGGCGCAACCTGTTACGCCGGCTGGTAGACTTTATTCTGCAAAGGCAAAAGGACTTTTTCTCTTATGGACCAGAGCACCTCAAGCCGACCACCCTCCAGGATGCGGCCGATTTCTTAAAAGTCCATCCGGCAACGGTCTCACGGGCGATCAGTGGCAAATATCTTGAGACCAATTACGGCATATTCTCCCTGAAGTATTTCTTCAAAGGGGGAACCGGTGACAAATCCCGCGAGAGCATTAAGGAAAAAATCCGGCTCTTGATTGAAAATGAGGACAAACAAAAACCGCTCAAGGACGAGGAGATTTGTTTAAAACTGAAAGAGGAAGGGATTAACATCTCCCGCCGGACCGTCACCAAATACCGCTCAGAACTGGGCATACCCGGCGCGGAAGGGAGAAAGAGGCTCTAATGCATTATGTCCTTGGCACCGCCGGTCATATTGACCACGGTAAAAGCGCGATAGTAAAGGCGCTAACCGGCACCGACCCGGACCGACTGAAAGAGGAAAAAGAGCGGGGAATGACGACCGACCTCGGCTTCGCCTTCCTCGGTGATGACATTACCATTATTGATGTCCCGGGGCATGAGAAATTTATTCGCCATATGCTTGCCGGCGCCAGCACCATTGATCTGGTTCTCTTAGTTGTCGCGGCCGATGATGGGGTAATGCCCCAGACAAAGGAACATTTTGAGATTTGCCGGCTCCTGGGAATTAAAAAAGGGCTGATAGCGATTAACAAAATTGACCTGGTGGATGAGGAGTGGTTAGAACTGGTGCGGCTGGATGTCCAGAATTTGGTGGCTGGTTCATTCTTAGAAAATGCGCCGATAGTGATGGTTTCGGCGCTCACCGGTCAGGGTATCCCGGAGTTAAAAAATGCTATCCAGGAAATGGTCCAGCGATTAGAACCGAAGCCGGACCGGGGCATTTTCCGTTTACCGGTTGACCGCTCCTTTCGCATCAAAGGTTTTGGCACGATAGTGGCAGGAACGGTTTTGTCTGGTGTCTGCCGAATCGGTGACCGGTTGGAACTACTTCCTCAAGGTATTGAGGTGCGGGTGCGGGGCATTCAGAAGCACAACCAGCCGGTTGAACAGGCAGGGATTGGCGACCGGGCAGCCTTCAACCTCCAGGGTGTAGAGCCGGAAATGGTGGAAAGGGGCAGCGTTTTGGTTACCCCCAACTATTACCGTCCAACTCAAATCTTTAACGCCACCTGTTATCTTTTGAAGGATGCCTTCACCTCCCTCCGGCATATGACCCGGGTCCACCTCCATATCGGCACCGCCGAAGTTATGTGCCAGGTGTGTCTACTTGATAAAAAAGAACTCGCCCCGGGGGAGGAGGCGTTAGTTCAGATTCGCACCGAAAAACCGATTGTCTGTGACTGGAACGACCGTTATGTTATCCGGCATTACTCACCACCGCAAACCATTGGTGGCGGCGTGGTTTTAGAGGCTAACGCTGTTAAAGAAAGGCGGTTCAATCCCGTTACCATCGCCCGATTAAAAGAAATTGCCTCGGGCGAAAAAGGTGCGGTATTAGAACAGCATCTCTTGAAAATCGGCTTTGAGACCCGGACGCTACCAGGTATCGCCCGGGAGTTGACGATTACTGAGGAGTCTGCCCAGATGATGGTAAACCTTCTCTTAAGAGAGGGAAAGGTGCACCAGTTTGAATGGGAAGGCAAGGAGTATCTAATTCACCAAAAAAACTTTACCCGGGCAAAAGAAGAGACATTGAAAACCCTATCCGAATTTCACCAGAAAAACCCCTGGCGCCTCGGGATAAAGCGCGCCGAATTGCGGGCAAAACTCGGTCTCACCGCACCCCTGTTTGAGGTAATAATAAAGACACTTATTGACGAAGGTAAGGTGGTTTGCGAGGGGGAAAAGGTCCGGTTGGCAAGCCATCAATTGAATCTCACGCCGATAGAGAAGGAGGCTTTTGACCGGTTAGCCTCAACACTGGAACAGGCAAAGTGGAGTCCTCCTTCGCCAAGTGAACTCCTTGCCACTGTCAAACCGAACTTAAGAGAACGGATAAAAACCGCCCTCTTGGAATCAGGGGTGGCAATTGACCTGGGCGATGAGGTTTGGATGCACTTTAGTGCGATAAAGACCGCCGAGGAAATTATTAAAAAAATGTTTGAAAGCAAATCTGAGTTATCCACCTCAGAAATCAGGCAGGCGCTGAATACCACCAGAAAATTCATCATTCCGCTCCTTAACTACTTTGATACGATCGGTCTAACCCAGCGCAAGGGTGAAGTGCGAATTCTAAGAAGTAAAGAGAAAAATTAGGAGTAAAAATGGCGAAACGCGGCATACTGGCAACGGTAACCTGTGCCGGCTGAGCATCAAAACTCAGCAAGGCGCAGTTGGCGCAGGCATTAGCCGGGTTGGAGCAGACAACCGACCCGAGGCTTTTAGTCGGGATTAACACCGCTGACGATGCCGGGGTATTTCTTTTAAACGAGGGGCTGGCACTGGTCCAGACCGTTGACCTGCTGACACCAATGGTTGAGGACCCTTACACCTTTGGACGGATTGCCGCGGCGAACTCCCTTTCCGATGTTTATGCGATGGGTGGTGAACCATTAACCGTATTAAATGTAATAGGTTTTCCTGCGCCTTTGGATAAAGCGATTCTCAAAGAAATTTTACGCGGCGGTCAGGATACGGTAAAAGAGGCGCAGGCGGTGGTGGTGGGCGGTCATACCTTCAACGAGAAAGAAATAAAGTATGGACTGGCGGTTACCGGCAAAATTGACCCGAAAAGGATTATTACCAACGCCAAAGCAAAGATTGGCGACCATTTGATTCTCACCAAACCGCTGGGCACCGGCGTCTTTGCTCAGGCGATGATGACCTTTGACGAGGTTGACGAAGAACTAAAAAAGACTGCCGAGACCTCAATGATGCAGTTAAATCGCCTCGCAGCAGAGATAATGCTTGCCTGTTTCGCCTCGTCGGCTACTGACATTACCGGTTTTGGACTTTTGGGGCACACTCAAGAAATGGCACAAGCCTCTGGTGTCCGAATCCGATTGTATGCTGAGAAAATACCCCTTTTACCCAAAGTGCGCGAACTGGCAAAGACCCTTGTTGACCCCGGGGTATTGATGAATGAAGACTCATTTGGCAAATGGGTGGAATGGCGGAGGTCGGTTTCGCCAGAATTAAAGAACCTGCTCTTTGAGTCGGAGAGCTCGGGCGGGCTATTGATTGCATTAAACCCGGAAAGAGCAAAAGAGTATCAAAAGCGGGCAAGTGATGCCGGGCTCATCGCACCGATAATCGGTGAAGTAATAGAAGGTCCTCCCGGCACGGTTGAGGTCTCTGGTTAACAATCCCCTCCGTCCTCCGTCCCCCGTCCTCCGTCACGGTCACGGTTCACGGTCGTCCGTCATCTGTTCCCACTTCACGGTAACGAATTAGGGAGTCGTCTCCTAATCTCTATATAGCACTCTGCCTTGGCAGGGCGCAAAGCGACCACCTTGGCAAATCGCCCCTTAAAATCCACATATTTGTGCGTTAATTTTTCTCTATTTCTGGCTCTAAATGAACGGTGAGTAAATAATAATAAATTTAGTCCTATATCCTTTTCTGTGATTAAACTGCTGATATGGTCAAACTGGTTGAAATATCCGCAAGCAAGTACCTAATTACATATGCAGTTATAAACAGGTCTATTTACTTTCTTAATGTGCAACCTCTTCCCATCATCAGCTATCCACGATTTGTGATTAGGATAGTACGAGAAAATTCGTAACAATGGGTGTTTACTCAATGCATTAGTAACAACACATATTCTATAAGTATCATTGTGGTCAATCATCACGGTATATTCATTTCGGGTTAATTCAAAGCAGATTTCCTCCTGGGAAAGACCCTTGACTTCAAGCCTTAGTGTTTCTCCATTTTTTGTGGCTTCCAAATCCCACCCACACTTTTCCTTTTCAACTGATGCTACTTCGTAACCCAATTTTTTATAATAGCTCCAACTCATATTTATTGCCCTTTCTTCAATTTCGCGCCGTCTGTATGGGTCAAGTTGCTTTGGTGGTTTAGGTGGTCTTGCCCAGTCATGTTTAATTCTATATTGTGCTTTTTTGATATAATTTAGTACTCTCTTTTTGAACTTTACATGCCTTGGTTTATCTGCATACCAGACATTGCTTTGTCCCATCCAGCCCTTGCCATGAGGAACTTTAAAATCTCTTGCCTCTTTTGGTAAAATGAGGATACAATCTTTTTTTGGTGCTTTGACAAGATACCCAGTATAATATTTTCCCTTCCATTTCCGACTTGGTATTTTGGAAAGTTTCTGCGTTTCTTTGTAGACCGTGGCATTTCTATACCAGCCAACAATAACAGTGCCGAAATTTGGTCTCTTGGCAACCCATACAACTAAAACATTATCAACGTGGGTGTCTTTAGGAGACCCTCCCAGTCTTTCAAGTTTTATTGAACGTGATACATCTCCGTAGCAGTAACGTCCCAAGGGCAAGAAATTGTAAATTTCGTCTCCAGTTTTGTTTTCATCTACATAGGTTCCTCCGTTCTCAATACTGTCATCTTTAAGCCCCCTGTAGGCTCTCATCCAGCCAATATTTAGAAATATCATCCTTTTCATTCTTCCCTCCTAAAATGTTTTTGAATTTTTTGGGTATGATATTTTCCTAGGGTTTAATATCGAATATGCTCATATCATAAAAGATGTAATGTTTATCTTTTTCTGTCAGATAAAAGTCACCCAATTTTAAAATAGGAGTCGGAGAAAATGGCTGGTGAAATCATCATTTATCCTGGCGAGGTATCTCCTGCCTGATTATCTCCATCACCTTTTCCGGATTTTTTGTTGAAAAGACAAACTCTTTGAATCCGCCTCTGGACAATGAAAGGACAAGCCGCGGGCTGTCTATGACATTGTAAACCAGACGCCAGTTCCCACCGACCCTGGCAATGCGAATTCCCCAGCCGCCATAGGCAAACATTGAAGCATCGTCAATCTGCCACTCCTGGATATTGTGCAGGGGAATCCTTTTCTTAAAAATCCCATAGGAAACAACAACTTCTGCTGGCGTAATAACAATGCCCAGGGTGCTGAAGTTAATCGTCAAGGCAAGGAAAAGAAAAAAGAGCAGTAGTAAAAACCAGTTTGGTGCCGGGCGTCCGCAAATCGCTCCGCCAAGATTCTGATAAAGAAAGGCAAAAAGGAAACTGAACGTAAAAAAGCCGGCAAGCACCAAAGTCCACCTGGAGACTATTTTCTCATCGTAAACTTTATCGCTAGCCATTTATTTTATCTTAAAAAGCCTTTTTACTAAGAGGTCATTTTTCTCTTCAAGTTTCTCAATTTCCTTTTCTTTGCCTGCCAATTTTAATTGGTGACATTTCTTGGAGATTTCGGAAAGTTGCTGATGAAGTCGGTTATTCGGGTCAAACTTCGGGATACCGATATGCTCCATCACTGAAGGTGTGCCAAACCCCCTACCAGCAGAAGAGAAAGACTTGATAAACTCCCGCACCGGGTTTGAGTTAATGATTGCGCACAGATAATGGGCTTCAGACTTACTATTGGTGGCAAAGAATGCCGTAGTTTCAAAAGGGATAATAGTTTTATACCCAAACGGGGTTTTAATATGTGAGACAACTGCAGCGATTAAATCGGAAGCCATTCGTTTCCACACTACTTTATAATGACCCAATGTATAGTTTGCTACACCAAAAACAGCGTAAAAGGATGTCTTTTCTGCTAAATCCCGTAGTGCTTTTGACGCTCTTGTTTGTAAAACTCCTTTAAATTTCGTTAAATAACTGTAAGTTCGGGGCCATTTTTCTTTCATTTGATTATCAGGATACGGTTGCCGTTTAGTTGGATCTTGCGTTAGCAAAACATATATCTCAATATTTACCCCCCATCTTTTAATATCAGAACCTCGCAAACCAGGGTAGACTAGATCTTGTTCTATTATTTCTTCAACTTTTAAAATTTTTGTCTTCCCTCTCTCAGGAAGATTTTCGATTAGCAAATTCCCTCTTAAAAGCACTTGTTTGATTTTTAACCAGAATACCCCGTAAGGAGAAATATATGCTCCTGAATGGGCCACATAATTATTTTTCCCCTCAATTTTTGATAACTTAGTCAATGCAAGCGGCTGGGTCTGCCATGCACCAACAGATGAGCCAATCGGTTTGGCAAAATATTTCCTTTTCTGAAGAAGTGTTATAGCATCATTATATGATTTATCAGTAGCAATTTTGCCCACGCCTCTTTTTCTTGTCCATACATAATAAGGCAGGGGATATTTTGTCCTTTCACCCTTCTTTAAAATTATTACTGCTGTTTTATTCGCCGCCCCTTCAAATGGTTTAACCGAAACCAAATCGTGTGCCTTCAGGACCTTTAAATACTCTTTGTCGTTAATCTGAAACCGCCGGAAACCCTCACCCGCACCTTTGGACTTGAAAACCTCCTGTGTTATCAGAAAGCCAAGTTTACTGCCTTCTTTGAGATAATAATCTACTGAAGCATAAAGAAAAAGCATTGAAAAATCCTTTTTCCCACCACCAAGACGTGTCTGAAAACCCTTTAGTGAAAATAGACCGTAGTTTTTCCAAAGCTGCAGTGTGGCGTTGCGGTATTCTTGAGAAAGATAATCCCATCTTACCCAGGGTGGATTGCCGACAACATAGTCAAATTTACCCGCAACCATCGGCGCAAAAGTGTTTTTCAGAAACCTTGCCCAGATGCCATTTTTCCGCTCCCTTTCCAGTTCCAGAATCTCAGTGTAGAAGTGTTCCACTATCTTTTCGTGGGGCGGAAATACCAGACCTTTCTTTTGAAGGTGCTTTATGGCAACCTCTGGCTCAAATCCGTCTTTGACAAACCTTTCAATCAATGGTGCTGCCTGTTTTAGTAAATAGCCCTTGTCTTTCACCCAGATTATGGGAACATGGAACTCCTTTGCCGAGGTTTTT
>JBDRUH010000005.1:0-21493 GCA_039801225.1 Caldifarciminota bacterium | reverse complement strand
CTTACCGATGTGCTCAGGCCATAGAATTGAGTCGGCAAGATAGATGGGGATTTCAAAACTTTCCAGTTCGCCGGCTAATTCACCAAGGGCAAAAAGGTAATTGGTGCGGGCGGCGATAACCGCCAAGGGGTTTAAATCAAATCCCCAGATATTGGCAATAATTCTTTTGGCAATCTCTATTGGCGGCAGTTTTTCCTCCTGCCCTTTCTCAATTGCCCTTTGAATTGCCAAAACAAGAAATGTCCCTGAGCCACAAGCCGGGTCAAGAAACCTCTTAAGGGTGTTGCCATCATAGCCGACTTCGTTGAGCAAAAGTTCGGCGAGCCAGTCCGGTGTGTAATATTCACCAAGGGAATGTCGCACCTCCTGCGGAACAAGATACTGATAAAGTTTTTTCAGAAGGTCACGGGTTGCAGTAGGGTCAATGGTGCTGGTTGCGGGCTCAAATTCGGACAGGGAACGGGCGATTTCCCTTAATGCCTCCTGCAACTCCGGCGAGTCAAAGGCGTCAAGATACCAGCGGAAAAAGTCGCCCTCAAGGAAGTTGGTGATTCCCTTTTTAGTGTAGATGCCGCCATTCTCAATATCATCAAGTTGGCTTCTGAGTTCATCATCAGGGCTGTGAGTCAGCCTTGCGGCAAGGGATGATCCCAGCGAGGTCTCACGCAAGGTTAAAATTTCTGCGGCAATGAGTTTCATTAACAGGGCAAAGTAGGTGTGGATGCAGAAAAGAAGTTCCTGAAAATCGGCCTCTTTGCCTCTCCGATAAATCCTTGCTAGTTCCTCAACATCTTTGGTCTTTTGTCCAGCATTGAAGCGCTCGCCATAGACAATACCGAAGAGCCTTTTCCACTCGTTGAAGAAGGTGCGGATGCGCTCTTGGTTACCCCAGTATTCAAGGGCATTGGCAAAAGTGGCAACCACTTTCGGTGCCAGTTCACCTTTGGGACCGAATTTCTGGGTAAGATTTTCTGCGGTCAAAGGCAGGCGGGTAAGGGCACGCAGATATATCAGGAGGGTGCGGGCGGTTTCCGGTGAAAAATCATAAACGCTTTCCTTTGGCTCTTTTTGCCATTGATTGTGCCGGTAGCGGACAAAAAATATCCTCTCACCATCAAAGCCCACCCCGACTAACTGAGTAAGACCTGTCGCCTTTGCCTCAGACGAGAGATATTGAATCAACTGCCCCTCGGCGTGGGCTATGTTCCTTTGAGAGGAAAAGGATTTGGGCGGTTCATATTCAATTATCACCTGACCATGAACCGCATCAGAACGACCGCTGTAAACCGACTTCTCATATCTCGGTGTTGATTTGAGTTGCAGTTCTGTTCTGATTGGCTCTAACAGTTTTTCGAAGCCAATCCTCAAATCCTCCTCAGTTTTTGCCTCCCGTAAAATTGTTTTTGTATCCGCCACTATCCGGTCAGCCAGTTTGGTCAGGGTGTCATTTCCTATCGTCACTTAAGTTAGTTATAATGAAATCACGACCGGTGTCAATAAAATTTCATAGTTTGTGTTTAATATACCTCCTCGCCTCGTCATTCCGACCCTACCGAGGAATCTTCCTCGGCTTCGCTTGGGACAAGTCTTTTCTTCACCCCTGTCAGCAGATTCGAAAAGATTGCTTTGCAGAGTCTGCCCCGAGTTGATGCAAGGAGATTGCTTCACTAACGCTCACAATGACAGGGGGGCGCACAAGAGAGAGGAGAGTAAAGGCTAAGTGTATTTATATATACACAAAATTCTGAAGGTCAAAATTGAGTTAAGTATCGTAATTAAAGAACTTAATTAGGAGACCGGTTTATCTGGGGGGCTGTCCACTCCAGCACTAGGGTGGTAAAACCCTTTCCTGACGCGTTTTTTGGTTAGATTCTAAGTTTTATGGTAAAATTGGATTTAAATTCAAAGGGAAAATCAAATGGCGGGATGGTTGTAAGAAATGGTCTAAAAAGGTTTTCTAAAATGGCTTTTGATTCAACTCTAAGTTCAGTCTCAAAAAGAAGGCTAATAAGCCACTGAAAATCGGATTTAAGAAGTAAAGTAAAAAACTAACTTCAGCCGATTTTAACAACCAGAATAAGGTTAAAGGTAACATAAGAGTTTAAAAAAACAATGAAGTTTTTAAACTATAAAATAATCTTGACTTGAATGGTCTCCTGTTTACAATCAGGTAACAATGATTACAGTTGAGGATATCGGGAGATGGAATGGTTCTACTGTTTCTATTTCCGGCTGGGTGTTTAATAAGCGCTCGTCCGGGAAGGTCCGGTTTGTTCTGGTGCGAGACGGCACAGGCATCATTCAGTGTGTGTTTTTAAATGGTGAGGTGCCGAAAGAGGCTTTTGAACTGGCGGACTCCATTCCCCAGGAGTCGTCGGTAGAAATTACCGGAATGGTGCGCGAAGATAAGCGGGCACCCGGTGGTTATGAGCTGCTCGCCAGGGATTTGAAGGTTATCGGTCTTGCCGAGCCCTACCCGATAACACCGAAGGAGCACGGGATTGAGTTTTTAATGGAACACCGGCACCTTTGGCTACGGTCAAGACGCCAGCATGCCATTCTGCGGATTCGGGCCGAGGTGGTGAGACTCCTGCGGGAATACCTTGACAGTCAGGGGTTTCTCTGCTGCGATACGCCGATTCTCACCCCGGCTTCGGTGGAAGGAACAACCACCCTTTTCCCGGTTGACTACTACGGCGAGGAGGTTTATCTCACCCAGTCCGGACAATTATACAACGAGGCGCTCTGTGCGGCGGTGCGCAAGACCTACTGTTTTGGACCGACCTTCCGGGCGGAAAAGTCCAAAACCCGTCGGCATCTGACCGAGTTCTGGATGCTGGAACCGGAGATCGCCTTCTTTGACCTTAACCAGACGATGGATTTAATGGAGGATATGATTTGCCATCTCATAGGTCGGGTTCTTGACAAACGCCATGAGGAGTTAAAAACCCTGGAGCGGGATATCACCAAGTTGGCGGCGGTGAAAAAGCCCTTTCCCCGAATCACTTATGCCGAGGCGCTTGAGGTGCTAAAAAAAGCGGGTAAGGAGGTGCAGTTTGGCGATGATTTTGGCGGTGATGAGGAGACGGTTATCAGTCAGGCGTTTGATAGACCGGTAATGGTTCACCGATTCCCGGCGCAAATTAAGGCGTTCTATATGAAGCGAGACCCGGAAAATCCGAATCTAGCATTGGGGGTGGATATGATTGCTCCGGAAGGTTATGGCGAAATCATCGGCGGCGGTCAGCGGGAGGAGGACTTAAGGGAGTTGGAGAAACGGCTTGCAGAGCAAAAACTGCCGCGTGAGGCTTACTCCTGGTATCTGGACTTGCGCCGTTACGGTTCGTTCCCTCACGCCGGTTTCGGTCTGGGGTTAGAACGCACCGTCGCCTGGATTTGTGGTCTGAAGCATGTGCGGGAAACAATTCCCTTCCCGCGGCTACTGGAAAAAATCTACCCTTAAAAGGAGGTCAAAATGCCCGAAACTAAGGTTGGGGTTATCACCCACTATTTCGGCAAAATTGGCGTGGCGGTGGTTAAGGCAACTGATGGCGCCATTGCCATAGGCGATAAAATTCACATCAAGGGGCACACCACCGACCATACTCAAGTCGTTGACTCGCTCCAGATTGAACACCAGCCGGTTCAACAAATAGATGTCGGACAGGAGGCCGGGATGAAGGTTTCCGCCCGGGTCCACGAACATGATGAGGTGTTCAAGGTTACCGATTAAAGAGAAAAAAATAGTGGTGGAGAATCTTCAAACTATTACCTGAAGAGGGCTATGGCAAGGAGTAAAACTAAGGTAAAAAGAATGCGGCACCGCTGGGAAATGAAGCGCCGGCGGCGCGAGGAGCGGCGTAAAGCCCAATTTGCCCAGATTGCACAAAAAACTTAAACTTTTTTTAGCACCTTTTGGTTGCCATAACGGCACCGAAGTTTTGTTTCAAGAGGCTTTAGCCAGCGGAGTTAAGCCGGAAGAGATTTTTTATCTTACCCCCAGCCCGCGCAAACTCCGACAGGCACAGGTGCTATTTGCCCGAATTCTTGGAAAAAGGGCGTTCATTCCGCCCTTATTTCGCACCCCGCGCCAGTTTGCCCGCGAACTCCACAACCGGTATGGTGCCACCCGGCACTTCCCTAACGAACTGAAGGCATTACTGATTCAGCGACTACTCAACCACTCAAGCATTGGCTATGCGGCAATTGTTGCTAACTTTATCACCGATGTCAAAAGGCATATCCCGGAAGAAGAACAACCGCTCCTGTCCGACCGACTGTCAAAACTCCTTGAAGGTTTTGATGAGCCTTTAAAAAAGGCGCTCACCGCTTATCAGACATTTTTAGCCTATAACGCCGAACTTAACGCCCGGGGCTGGGTTGATGATGAGGACATCATCGCTCAGGCTACTAAATATCTCCATCAGGAGTCTTTTCTGCCGCGGGTTTTAATTTTAGACAGTTTTGTTGCGCCCAACCGGTTAGAAGAAAAACTGCTCGCCCCACTCATAGAAAGAAGTGAAACCGTCTTGGCGCTCGGGTTCGGCGACAGAGATGATGATGAAAACTATTCCCTGGCTCAGCGATTCATAGAATTTCTCAACTCCCTGGGGCTATTTGAAACTACAGTTCTTGCCGCCTTTTTGCCCGCCCGAGACGAGCATTGGCAACTGGTCGGTTTTCCCACCATTGAGGAGGAGGTTATCGGTGTTTGCCGCCAGATACGTCGCTGCCTTGACCAGTTACCGGCTAAAGAAAGACCCCATTTTCTCTCGGAGACAATTGTCACCCTGCCCCGACTTGACGAGTATTTACCGTTTCTGCGTCGGCTTCTGCGACAATATGGGATACCTTTTACCGTTTACCCCGAAACCCGGCTATCGTCATCGCCGCCAATTGTTGCCGTTTTGGAACTTCTTACTGCAATAGCAACCGATTACGAACGGATTGCGCTCACCGCCGCCTTCAGTTCGCCATTTTTCCCGGGATTACTCCGGCTTTCTAGTGATAAAGACTCAAAACCACGAGAAAAAGCCGCCCGGGCGTTAAACAGCCTCTCCTGCCGGGCGGGAATTATCAAAGGCGAAGAGAACTGGCAGAAAATCGCCCGGCGGATAATAGCCGCGGAAGAAATTGACCCTCAAGACCCAGAGTGCCAGTTTTTCTTTGAGATGGGAGAGCGGGTGAGTCAGGCGCTGGGTTTGACCAAAAAGTTCCTCCAGCCCACCGGGTCTCTAGCAACCCAAGCCCGAAACTTAAAACAGTTTCTTGAGGCGGTTGAATTTTGTAAAAACCTCACCCCCCAGGGACAGGAGGAGTTACTAAAAGACCGACAGGAACTTTATGATATTCTTGACGCTATTGCCGAATTTGATGAGGAATTTAGCAAAGGGCAAGAAAGCCGGGCTGAGTTCATTAAACTACTCACCCATTTTTTAGGGTTAAGGACCAGAACGCCGGAAAACGACCAGGGAGGAATTACCGTGGTAAGTATGGAGGAGACGCTGGGCATCGCGCCCAAACACCTCTTCTTTATCGGGCTGACCGAAAACAACCTGCCTGGTCCCTATCATTCTGACCCCCTACTGCCAGATAGGGTAAGAAAGGAACTGGGGATGCCTGATATGAACTGGCACCGCGATTGGCAGCGGTTTCATCTTCATCGCACAATTTACTCCTGCCCTTCACCACCCTTCTTAAGTTTTCACGAATCCCAAGACGGCAAACCGGTGCTCCCCACCCCGTTTTTAGAGTTAACACCGGTAGAGCCTTGTTCGGTGAATATCATCTATTCAGAACCGGAACATCAGTTATGGCTCGGTGAAAGTGAGGGGAGCCGGTTTGACGAACTGGTTACCGTGGTTGATTTCAGTAATGACCAGGAGGTTATAAGAGAACTGAGCCAGCATTTTGGACCAGATAAAAGCCTGTCAATAACAATGTTAGAAGCCTATCCCCGTTGTCCTTATCGGTTCTACATTGAGCGGGTTCTGCAACTGGAAACGCCGGCGGAGCCGGTGTTTGAAATTGAGAGCCGGCAATGGGGTCGCTTAATCCATGCGGTCTTGGGGAAACTTTATCAGAATGGCGCTGTGCCATTGAAAGAGCTGCCGACTGCTGCCCGGCGCATTCTTGACAAGGTTCTTGATAATTTCCACCTGCCCCATTTCTGGAACGAAGTCACCCGCCAGATTTTTTCTAACCTCCTGCCCCGATTTATTGAAATGGAAAAGAAACTCCAGGAAGAAGGTTATCAACCAGTTAAAACTGAACTAAAATTGCAAGATGCCATCACTTCAGATATAACCCTGTATGGTCGGATTGACCGGATTGACCGCGCCGGCAACCGCCTGCGAGTTATTGATTACAAAACCGGTAGCGCGGGCATAAACACCAAAGCGGTAACCGAACAACGCACCCACATCCAATTACCCCTTTATGCCCACTTGGTTCAGAAGGAATTTCCGAAAGAGGAAATTGATAACATCGGCATCTACGGTCTGCGCCGCTTGGCAATAAACTGGCTGGCTAAACCTGATTGTGATGTGGCTACTTTGATTCAGGCGGCGATTGAAACAACCGTGGGAATTGTTCAGAACATCCGCGCCGGCAAATTTCCTGCCCAGCCCGCGCCCGGTTTAAACCTTTGTGAACAGTGCCCGTTGAATTTCACCTGCGGATAGTTATGGGTTCTTGGCAGCCAACAGCCAACAGCCGACACCCGACAGCCCCATTGAGTAGTCAAATTGTGTTTGCCCCGGCCGGCTCCGGTAAAACCGAACTGTTGAGCCAGAAATATATTGAACTCATCCAAGCCGGTGTGAAACCGGAACGCATTCTCACCCTCACCTTTACCGAAAAGGCGGCGGCAGAGATGAAGGAGCGAATTCTTTCTAACGCCAAAAAGAAGTTTCCCGAAGTCTATCAAACCTTAAGGGAAAACATCCTCAAGTTACGCATCTCCACCATTCATTCCTTCTGCTTTTCCCTGGTAAGAAAATTTGCCGACCTTCTGGGTCTTGAACCCGGGCTGGAGGCATTAACCGACCCCAGCAACCTCTGGCGTCAGGCAAAATATGAAACTCTGATGCAAATCGCGGAAAAGGAAAGAGCCTCCGAAGACTACCAAACCTTATTGCGCCTGCTCTCATCCGAACATACCCAGATCTGGGATAGCCTCGCCGCCTTCCTTGACAACCTGTTTGAAAAACGCAATAGTCTTTTGCGCGGCAAACTAATTTCACCGCGCGAGGTCTTAAAAAAACTCCAGGCGGCTCAAGAACAACTTAAAAACCATCCTATAGGTAACGCAAAAATTCCCCACTACCACCAACTATTCCCGAAAATCTTTGAACAAAAACAATTAGAGAATGTTTGCCGTATTTTAGAACAACATCTGGAAGTCTTCGCTACCAAGAACGGCGCCCCCAGAAAGCAAGGCGCCTCAACAAGAGAACGAGAGTGGAACGAATTAATGGTCAATTATTATCGCTTGCTGAAGGTGGCGCTGGCAAACTTCCAGTTTGCTATTCAGTTTCGCATCTTTGCCGAGAGGTTTCTAAAAACCTATCTAAGACTCAAAGAGGAACTGGGACAGGTTGATTATAATGATATGGAGTTTCTCGCCTATAAGTTGCTAACCGAGCATCCGGAGTGCTTAAACATCCTTTTTGCCTTTGATGAACACACCGACCATTTGTTAGTGGATGAGTTCCAGGACACCTCTTTTCTCCAGTGGGGAATAATTGATAAACTGACCGAAGAGTGGCGTTCCGGCGAAGGCATAAAACCCGCCCGCAATATCACCCCGACCATCTTTATCGTGGGCGACGATAAGCAGTCAATCTATATGTTTCGCGATGCCAAGGTGGAGGTTTTTGCCTCGGCGGCAGAAAAACTGCAAAACTGGCTGGGAGAGGGAAAATTAAAGCGGCAGGAACTTAAGGAAAACTATCGCTCCCTTCAGGCAATAATTGACTTTAACAACACCCTTTTCTCCCGGTTGATGGTTGCCCCGGAAAACTCCCCACCCTGGCGCACCAGATACGCCCCCTTTGAACGAAAGAGAAATAATGACCACCCGGGACGGGTGGAAATTATCCTTGAAGAATTTAAAGGTAGTGCTGCAGAAAAACGGCTTAAAGATTCGCAAAATGTTGCCCGCCGGATTCAAACCCTTGTCACTGAAGGCTACGAGATATTTGAACGCCAGCCTGATAAAAGCGAAAAACCGCGCCGGTGTAAATACTCGGACATCGCCATTCTCATCCGTAATCGCAACTATTTACCGGCATTGGAACAGGCACTGAGAGAATTAAACATCCCCTTCATTGTCGTCCGGGGCACCGGTTTTTATCAGGAAAAAGAGGTTCGTTACCTTTTGGCACTCACCTCATTTCTTGTTGACCCGGGCGACGACCTCTCTCTTTACCTCATCCTGCGCGGACCGTTCTTCAACATTCCCGAGCGCGAACTATTGCTCGCTACTCTGAAAACGGAAGGCTATTTCCTCTTTGAACGACTTCAGTCTGTTGCGGGAGTTCGGGGGCAAATTGGCGCCGCGGTTGCCACTCTTAACCGCTGGTTAAGCCGGGTTGGTTATGAACCGCTTTCATTAATTATTGAAGATGCCCTCACCGAGCGCAAACTCTACAAGATATTCTGGGAACCACAGCGCCAGGCAAACATCAACAAATTCCTGCGGATAATTCAGGAGGAGGAAAGTCGGGGCGCGCATCCGCTTCGGATCAGAAATCTTTTGAACCAATTCCAAAACGAAAAGGATGAGTCAAAAGCGGATGTTACCACCATCGGGATGAATGCCGTGCAGATAATGACCGTCCACAACGCCAAAGGACTCCAGTTTCCGATTGTGTTCCACCCCGGACTCCACGAACCACTAAAACCCACTCACTATCGCCGGGGTGATGAACTCTTGATTGAAGAACGGCAACCAGACGAGGTTTTGGTATCATATATTCCCGAAAAAGAGATAAGGGACTCGGACCGACTCTTTCAGGAGTATCAGTTAAAGGAGGATGAAGAGGAAAAAAGGGTATTTTATGTCGCCTGCACCCGGGCACAGGACGCTTTATTCCTCACCGGTATTTGGAATGAGAAAACCATAAAAGACAAAACTCGCCTGAAATGGCTCAAAGAGTGTCTCAACATCACCAATGAGAACCCAAAATTTATCCTCGGTTATGAAATCCCCGGGGTAACCTGTATAAACGCCAGTGAACTTCCTCGCCCCAGACCGCTTACTTTTCTCGCTAAAGAGAAACCAGCACCGGAAATCAAGACCGGACCGATTCAGCCTGTTCCGCCCCCTCAAGTCCGCTCGGTCACCCGTAACACACCTCAGGACTTCCACCGCCACACCGGCGAATACATCGCCCTCGGTGAAGTGCTCCATCGCCTTCTGGAACTCATCTCCCTTAACAGACTTAAGATTCCGCCTTCCGCCTTCCACCTTCCACATTCCACATTACAGCCCCTTATTCAGGAAATCCTCAGGCTTTTCCGCCTCAACGGCATCCCAAAGGAAAAGCATGAAGAGTTTATCCAGGAGATCAAACGCCAACTCCTCGGGTTACAGAAATCACCCATCTGGGAGATAGTCAAACCCCAGGAGAACTCCTACACCGAACTACCGATTGTCTTTAACGATGGCAAAACCATCTGGACCGGCAGGATTGACCGGGTTATCATCAAACAGGATGAGGTCTGCATCTACGACTACAAAACCTTCCCGGTAAAAAGGGGTGATATTCCCTTACTGAAAGAAGAGTACCATACCGGTCAACTGCAATACTATGCCCGTGCCTGTGAGGAACTTTTCCCTAACAAGGTGGTGAAGACCTTCCTCATTTTCACCCATATCCCCTTCCTTGTGCCCACCGGCGATTAGCCAACCTGCCCACCGTTTTCCGTCATCCGTCCAAGTTCACGGTCACAGACCACAGAGCACGGACTACGGAGAAATTGATTTCTTGACCAGATTAAGAAGTTTAATATAGTAAAAGTCTAAACAGGAGGAAAAATGGAGTTTAAGTATCTGAAAACAGAAAGGTCGGAATATATTTTCTGGGTCCGGTTCAATAGACCGCCAGTGAACGCTCTGAACACCGAGATGGTCCTTGAGATTGAGCGGTTGCTTGATTCTCTATCAAAGGATGCGGATGTCCGAGTGATTGTCCTGACCGGTGAGGGAAAGGCGTTTATTGCCGGTGCCGATATTGCCGAGATGACAAAATTCTCTCCGGTTGAGGCGCGCGCCTTTGCTCAGAATGGACATCGCTGTCTTGCCAAGATTGCCAATATTGAGAAGGTGGTGATTGCCGCGATCAACGGTTTTGCCTTGGGTGGCGGTTGTGAATTGGCACTTGCCTGCGACATCCGGGTAATGGCCGAAGGAGCAAAGATTGGTCAGCCGGAGGTGAATTTAGGGCTCTTGCCCGGCTTTGGCGGAACCCAGCGTCTCGCCCGGCTTATCGGACCAGGATTAGCCAAGGAGTTAATCTTTACCGGTGAAAATATTGATGCCAGTGAGGCTTTTCGCATCGGTCTTGTGAACAAAATTGTCAAGCCTGAGGAACTAATCCCCTTTGTTGATTCCCTTGCCCAAAAGATTGCCGAAAAGGGTCCGGCTGCGGTTCGGCTTGCCAAGAGCGCAATCAACCACGGGCTGGACACCGACCTGACAACCGGCTGTGCCTATGAAATTGAGGCGTTTGGTTTGTGTTTTGCCACTGAGGAGCCAGGAGAGGGAACAAGGGCATTTTTGGAAAAGAGAAAACCAGATTGGGAAAAAAGAAAGGAGTAAAAATGACTATTGGTAAGGCAAAGGACACATTTATCGTCGGTGCGGCACGCACCCCTGTCGGCAGGTTTTTAGGCGGACTTGCCTCTTTGCGGGCGCCAGAACTGGGTGCGGTGGCGATTAAGGCGGCAATAGAGCGGTCGGGTGTTAATCCTAATGATGTTGCCGGTGTGATTATGGGCAATGTCTGCCCGGCAGGAATCGGTCAGGCACCGGCAAGGCAGGCGGCAATCAAGGCCGGGCTGTCACCGGAAATCCCGGCGCTCACCGTGAACAAGGTCTGTGGCTCCGGGATGATTGCAGTTGCTATAGCCTGCCAACAGATCAAGGCAGGCGATGCCCAGGTAGTTGTTGCCGGGGGCCAGGAGTCAATGTCCAATGTCCCGTATTATCTGAAAAATCTCCGTCAGGGGCAGAAGATGGGTGATGCCCAGTTGCAGGATGGGATGATTTATGACGGCATCTGGGACTATTTTGGCGATGTCCATATGGGTGAACTGGGCGACTTCACCGCAAAAAACTCCGGAATAACCAGGGAGGAGCAGGACAAATGGGCGCTCAGGAGCCATCAGAATGCGGTGGCAGCAATCAAGGAGGGCAGGTTCAAGGAGGAGATTGCCCCGGTTTTGATACCTCAGAAAAAGGGCGAGCCGGTAGTGTTTGACACCGATGAGGGTCCCCGCGCCGATACCACCCTGGAAAAACTCGCCTCCTTAAAACCGGTCTTTACCAAGGATGGCACGGTTACCGCGGGTAACGCATCGTCTATTAATGACGGCGCGGCAGCGCTGGTCATCGCCAGTGAGGCTTATGTTAAAGAACACAGACTGACACCATTAGCCAGGGTCATTGCCTATGCTACCGGCAGTGTTGAACCAAAGCTGCTTTTCTATGCGCCGATTAAGGCGGTGCAGACGCTATTAAAGGTGCAGGGTGTTGGCATTGACCACTTTGATTTGATTGAGATCAATGAGGCGTTTGCCAGTCAGGTGCTCGCCGATGGCAAAGAACTGGGCTGGGATTGGAATAAGGTCAATGTCAATGGTGGTGCAATTGCCCTCGGTCATCCGATTGGCTGCTCCGGGGCAAGAATTCTTACCACCCTGATTTATGCCTTGAAGGCGCGCAATCTGAAAAAGGGATTGGCCGCTATCTGCCTGGGTGGTGGTGAAGCGGTGGCAATGAGTATTGAAATGGTATAAGGACATTGGTTTTTGAAACAACTAACGCCGAAGCAACCATCCTTTTAGGGGAACGCCTGGCAAAATTCTTAAAGCCAGGTGCGGTGGTGGCGTTTTACGGAGAACTGGGGAGTGGCAAGACGACAATGATAAAGGGTTTTGCCCGGGGGTTAGGGGTAAAGGAAATGGTGAAGAGCCCCTCTTTTGTTATCGTAACCGAATACCAGGGCAGAATGCCGGTTTATCATATTGACCTCTACCGGATTAATTTACCCGAGGAGTTTACCGAAATTGGCATTGACTCTTACATCGGCGGTGATGGGGTGTGTTTGATAGAATGGGCGGAAAAGGCAGAAGGTCTTTTGCCCGAAAAAACGGTGCGAATTCGGATTTGGGTTTTACCCAAAGGACGGCGGCTGGAAATCGCCGGTTTAGCACCTGAAGTGGCTGAGGAACTCAAGTAGTTGCGGCAGACCACCAGAGATGGTAAAGGTGCGCTCGGCGGTTAGAACGGTTGAACGGCTTTCCTTTAAATTTACTGAGAGAACACCAAGCCGCCGGCAAAGGAGCCGAATTTGGGCGATGGTGAACAGATTTTCCACCTCGGGAGGGTAGCGACCGAAGCGGTCCAAAAGTTCTGCCTTCAGTTCTTTTAACTCCTCCTCGGATGTAACCGTTAAAAGTCTTCTATAAATAGCCACCCGCTGAAACGAGTCGGAAATGTAATTCTCTGGAATATAGGTCGGCAGTTCAAGTTCCAATTTCGGCTCAACCGGCAGTTCTTCCCCTTTTATTTTGGCAACCGCCTCACGCAGCATCTGGGTGTATAAATTGAAACCCACCCGGGCGATGTGGCCGTGCTGCTCAGTGCCCAAGATGTTACCCACCCCGCGAATTTCCATATCCCTTAATGCCAGGCGGTAGCCAGCACCCAACTGGGCATATGCCAAGAGGGCAGAAAGCCTCTTTCGTGCCTCGGCGGTCATCTCTTGACGACTGGACACCAGGAACAGCGCATAAGCCTGTTTTGAGGAACGACCGACCCGACCGCGCAGTTGGTGGAGGTCAGCCAGACCGAAACGCTCTGCCCGGTTGACAATAATGGTATTGACATTTGGTAGGTCAATACCTGATTCAATTATGGCGGTGGAAAGAAGCAGTTGGTATTTTCCACTGGCAAAGTCAAGGTAAATTTCTGCCAGGCGCCGGGGAGGGATTTTGCCGTGTGCCACCACAATCTCCACATCGGGCAAAATCCGGCGCAGTCGCGTCTCAACCATCTTCAGGCTCTTAATCTCGTTGTGGACAAAGAAGACCTGACCATTCCGGTTTAACTCCCGGCAGACATAAGTTCGGATGAGTTGCTCTTGCCATTCCGCCACTTCGGTTAATACTTCTTTTCTGCCAGGAGGCGGGGTATGGATCGGCGATATGTCCTTAAGACCGGCAAGCGCCATATAGAGGGTGCGCGGGATGGGTGTTGCCGATAGGTAAAGGCAGTTGACATCCGCCTTTAACTGGCGAATTCGTTCCTTCTGTTTTACGCCAAACCGTTGCTCTTCATCAATGATTAAAAGCCCCAGGTCACGAAACTGAACTCTGGGATTGAGGAGGTAATGGGTGCCAATGACAATGTCAATGGTGCCATTTTTCAGTCCTAGGAGGACCTCTTGCTGCTTTTTGGGCGGGATGAAGCGGGAAAGCATCTCAATCCGCAAAGGGAACTTTTCCAAACGGCGGCGGAAGGTGGTGTAGTGCTGATAGCAGAGGACGGTGGTGGGCACCAAGAGTGCTACTTGTTTGAAGTTGATTGCCGTCTGGAATGCGGCGCGCAGGGCGATTTCGGTTTTACCAAAGCCGACATCGCCGCAGACCAGCCGGTCCATCGGTTTGGTGCTCATTAGGTCGGCACTGGTATCGGCGAGCGCCCTTAACTGATCGGGCGTCTCCTCATAAGGGAAATCAGCGGCGAGTTCGTCAATCCAGGGTGAATTGTCCGGTAGTGGCGCAGTTCGGGCAATTTGTCGCCGGGCATAGGTCGCAATCAGTTCTTGGGCATATTCGGCACTGGCCCGGGCGGCACGGGCTTTGGCTGCGAGCCAGGAACGACCGCCCAACCGGTCAAGATTTGGTGGCTGGTCGTCACTAGCGATATAACGGTCAATTAGCCCGAGATTCTCTACCGGGAGATAAACCCGGTCGTTGCCCTGATACTGCAAAACCAAATAATCTTTTTTCACCCCGGCGCAGTCAAGCGATTCCGTGCCGCAAAAGACCCCTACCCCGTAGTCAATGTGGACAACATAATCACCCGGACGCAGACCGACAAGGCTGTCAATCGGCACCCCTTTAAACCGGCGCCGTTGACTTCTTTTTATTAAAGTGCCGTATATCTCCCGCTCGGTTAAAACCACCCAGCCCTGGGACTGGTTGACAAAGCCAGTGCTTAACTCGCCGGTCAAATACTCCGGCTTTTCTCCCAAGAGGGTGGCGAGACGGTTGCGGTGATATTGAGAGGCGGTAACGATGAAGTACTCCAAGGGGGAGTTTTCTATCTCGGTGCGCAAAAGGTTTAAATTGCCCAGATAACTGCCGACCGGTTGATAGGGCAGAATGATCTCCGCCTCTGCCGCCGATGTCAGGTTTATCTTAAATGTGCTGGTCAGTTCATACCCTTCGGTAATCACCAGAGAATCACCGGGCAAAAGCAGTTTTGCTGGTAAGTCGCCTCTCTCAGTGAGGCGGGTAAAAATCTTTGCCTCAGTCAAGGTGCGAATGGAGCGCTGGGTAAGCGGCTCAAACTGACGCAGCGAAACAAGCACCTCGTCAGCAAATTCAACCCTTAACGGTAAATCGCCCTCTTCCGGAAATATGTCAATAATCCCTCCCCGGCTGGCGTATTCCCCGGGCTCGGTTACCAGGTCAACCCTTTCGTAGCCCTTTTCCTCCAACCAGTTGAGGAGCTTTGCCATTAACAGCTGGTCACCTTGTTTAAGGAGAATAATGTTTCCCTCTTCGGTCCATTGCGGTGCCGGCGCCTCAAGGTCTGACCGGGCGGCTAAAATTATTAGCGGCTGGCGGGTAAGTTCTTTTAAATTTTGCCACACGGCGAAGGAGTCGGGCGAAAAGAGGATTGTCGGCATTTGGGGGTAAAATGTGGCGACATCATTAAGAGCAATCTCAGCACTCTGGACATCGGGCATCACCAAAACTACCGGTAGTTTAAAAATCTCGGCTGCCCAGCCCGCCAGTAGTGCCTGAACCGAAAGCGGTACCGTTGCCAAAAAGACCCTGCCCCGGGTCTCAAGTTTTCTTTTTAAAATGTCAAGGATTGGATCAACCGCAAAACGGTTAGTGACTCTCTCCATAAAAGCGAAGGGGGCTATGCCCCCTTCTTTGGTTAGGTCTATAGGCTATTTTTTCTTTGCGGCCTTCTTTTTTGCCGTCTTCTTGGCGGTTTTTTTAACACCGCGTTTCATACATGCCATTATGCCTCCTTTACTTGCACATTACTATAAAAATTTTAACCCCTTTGTCAAGAAATACTTTCAAATTTTTTGAATACCGGCTAGTTAATTTTTAATTTCTAATCACTAAGGAGTAAAATCCAACAATTAGCAGCGATTGTCTTGGCATTGACCAACACGCCGACTTTATTATAATCACCATTGATTGTTTAATATCATCATTACTGGTATCACCAGCCTCTTGACCGACATCTCCACCGAGATGGTCTATCCCTTGATACCGCTCTATCTCGCAAGCCTTGGGGCACAGCCGGCGGTTCTTGGGGTAATTGAAGGTTTTGCCGAAAGTTCGGCGGCGCTGCTCAAGGTTTTTTCTGGTGCCATTTCCGACCGGCTGCGCCGACGAAAGCCGATGGCGATTTTCGGTTATGCTGGGTCAACCTTAGGAAAGTTACTGCTTTATTTTTCTCAGGGCTGGATGCTGGTCTTTGCCGGCAGAATGGTTGACAGAATTGGCAAAGGGATAAGAGTTGCGCCCCGTGATGCCCTGATTGCCGACTCCAGTGTTTTGGGACGGCGCGGCCGGGCATTCGGACTTCACCGGGCTTTTGACACCATTGGTGCCTGCCTTGGTGTCCTAATCGCCATCATCATTGTCTCCAACCTGGGCAGAGGATTGGACCGTGCCGGTTATCAGCGCATCTTTCTTCTCTCCCTTATACCTGCTATTCTGGGGGTGGTAATTCTCTTCTTTGCCCGTGAGACCTGGTCAAAAACCACTGCCCAAACCTCGCCCCAAGCGAACAGGCCGACAGCCGAACTCGGAATGACAGAGTCAAGGTTCTTACCAAAAATCGGGTTCAAAAACCTCTCCCCAAAACTGCGCTCATTTCTTATAATTGTCGGTATCTTTGCCCTGGGAAACTCCTCAAACGGCTTTCTCTTATTGCGGATGAGAAATTTAGGCTGGACAACCATAAACATACTTTTCTTGTATTTTTTGTATAACCTTACCTATGCCCTTTTCTCCTATCCCTGTGGCCGGCTTTCTGACCGTATTGGCAAAAAAAGACCCATTGTTCTTGGCTATCTTGTCTATTCAGCGGTTTATTTTGGTTTTGCCCTTTTAAACCCGCAAAAGGGGGTAGGTATTCCCTGGCTTCTCTTTGGAATTTACGGACTTTACAGCGCTTTGACCGAAGGTCTGGAAAAGGCGCTGGTGGCAGACTTAGCCCCTGAGAATCAGAAGGCAACATTTATCGGGTTGCACGCCACTCTGGTGGGCATCGGTCTACTTCCCGCTTCACTTCTCGCTGGTGGGCTTTGGAATGTTTTTGGTCCAAAAGCGCCGTTTTTCTTTGGCGGTTTTTTGGGTCTGGCTGCCGGTATAGGGTTAATCATCATCCTCTAATCTTGCATTGCCCTAAAATATTGCTATAATTATGTCCAGTTATGAATTATACCGTCCGATAGTCTTACCCCGAGACAAATCTATGAGTCTAATTTTATTCCCATTTTTCAAAAAGTAATTTTAAAAAGATGAGATTGGGTAAACGATTTCGGGTGATAAAAACCTTCCGGTCGGCTCCAACCTGGACCGAGAAATACTTTTGGGCGATAACCGGTCTTACCCTTTTTTATCTTTTACTCGTAATTCTGTTTCAGGGCTACCGGCTTTCCCTCTTCGGTTTTGAATCGGTGTTAGTCCGGTTTGTGGAACTTCTCGTTAGTCTGGGGATAATAACCGAGGCACTCATAAACCAGGTTCTCTTTCCTTTGCCAGAAGGAACGAAACGGCGGCGCTGGATAGCCCTCAGTCTCGCCCTCCTTATCCTCTTGGCGGCTATTTTTCACCGCTTCGTTCTGCCATTCATATTGATTTATCAGATTTTAGTTGTTGGCAACCGGCTCTCCCGGGCGGGAGTGACTGCTGGTCTGATTAATAGTTTGCGTCAGCGGTCGTTTTACAGCCTACTTTTAAGTTTTGCCGGACTGATTGCCCTCGGCACCTTCTTCTTGACATTACCCGCGGCCACCACCGACGGCAGGGGTGCTTCATTCATTGACTCACTTTTTACCGCCACTTCTGCCACCTGCGTGACCGGTCTTATTGTCCGTGATACCGGCAGTTATTTTTCCCGGTTCGGACAGATAATAATCCTTGCTTTGATTCAATTGGGCGGGTTAGGGATTATGACCTTCTCTACGAGTATGGCGGTGCTTTTGGGGCATCGTCTTGCCTTAGGCGAGAGGCGGCTGGTTGCCGAAATGATAGAAACACCCCGGGAGACCGACATCGTCCGGGCTATTCGCTATATTCTGCTTTTCACTCTCCTCGCCGAAGGAACCGGGTGCCTCTTGCTTTTTTTGCGCTGGTTACCGGTTTTCCCCAATACCGCTGGGGCATTTTATTATGCCCTGTTCCATGCCGTCTCCGCTTTCTGCAACGCCGGCTTTTCGCTATTTGCCGACTCCCTCATCCGCTATCAGGGAGACCTGATGGTCAATTTTGTCTTTATTGGTTTGATTGTTTCTGGCGGATTAGGGTTTGCGGTGGTGCATGAACTGATCAGCCGGGACACACTGCGCCAACCTTGGCGCCAGACGGTACGGCACATCAGCGTCCACTCCCGGTTGGCACTGACCACTACCTTCTTGCTTATCGTCATCGGAACGGTGGTTTTTTTCTTTATTGAATATGACCGCACACTTACGAACTTGCCGGTGGGCACAAAGTTGCTCGCCAGTCTTTTTCAGTCGGTTACTGCCCGGACCGCCGGGTTTAACACCATCCCGATAGGCTCCTTGCACCAGGCAACGATGTTGGTTATCATTATTTTAATGTTTATCGGTGCCTCGCCGGGTGGAACCGGTGGCGGAATTAAAACTACCACCTTTGCGATTTTGCTTCTTGCGCTCCGGGCTTGGCTCTCAAACCGCAAGGCGATTATCATCGGTCGCCGGACAATACCCCAGGATGCCGTTTTTCGCGCAATTGTGATTACTGTAGCGGCGACAGTTGCTATCGTTATTATTCTCTTTCTCCTTCTCATAACCGAGTCCGGGCGCTTTCAGGAACTGCTCTTTGAAACGGTCTCGGCATTTGGCACTGTAGGACTTTCTACCGGTATCACCAGCGGCTTGAAGACGCTCGCCCGGTTTGGTATCATTTTGCTGATGTTTACCGGTCGTGTCGGTCCGCTGACAATTGCCCTGGCGATGACGAGACGGGAAACCAAATACCCGATCACTTATCCCCAGGCACGAATTATGGTTGGTTAAAAGGGAGGTCTCTTGAAACAGTTTGCGGTAATTGGGTTAGGAACTTTTGGCAGTAGAGTGGCAAAAGTCCTGATGGCGAAGGGCGCGGAGGTGATTGCGATTGACTCGGACCAGAAACGGGTAGAGGAGATAAAGGATGATGTTACAGAAGCGCTCTGTTTTGATGCCACTGATGAAGAGGCGCTCGCCCGCTCCGGAGTTTTGGATGTTGATGCGGTAATTGTGGCGATGGGCGAGAAGATGGAGGAGGCGATTGTCATCACCTCACTTCTGAAAAAATTGGGCGCTGGCCAGGTAATCGCCCGCGCCGCCTCATCGCTCTATGCCCGAATTTTGAAGGATGTCGGAGCCGACCGCACTATCCTGATTGAGGAGCAGATGGCCGACCACCTTGCCAAAACCCTCATTACGCCCGACCTCTTGGAGCAAATTCCATTGACCAGCACCCACAGCCTGGTTGAGATGCGGGCGCCAGTGTGGATGGTGGGAAAGAAGTTGGGGCAGTTGGATATCCGGCGTCGTTACAATGTAAACATCATCGCCATCAAAAAGCGGGTGCCGGTGATTACCCCAGAGGGCGAAACCGAGTTTCAGGAGCAGGTTAATGACCTGCCCGGACCTGATGATATAATTGAGCAGGAGGATATCCTGGTGGTGGTCGGCGGCGATGCCGATATTGAACGGCTCGCCCAGTCAGCCGAGAGCCGACGGCCGACAGCCGACGACCGAGGTCAACGGTGAATAGCAAAAAAAACAATAACAAGATACAGCGCCGGGGTAATTGCCATCACCCTAATTCAAGATTCAGAATGAGGTCAATCCGGACCCGAATTGGTCTGGCGATGTGCCTCTCGGCGGTTCTCGTTGTCCCGGTGGTGGTGCTTGCCCTTTATTATGTCAGCCAAATGAACTCACTGGCAACTGTTATTGCCGAATCGGATGTGGAGTTGCTTAGACTCGGTTCGG
This sequence comes from Caldifarciminota bacterium, assembly GCA_039801225.1. GTDB lineage: Bacteria > Hydrothermota > Tepidihabitantia > Tepidihabitantales > Tepidihabitantaceae > JBDRUH01. The sequence goes on along the minus strand of JBDRUH010000005.1, from coordinate 1,775 downwards.
CAATTGTCCATAATCTGCGGGAGATTTATCGCGGGGAAAGCAACTATCTTCTCTCCGGAGATACCACCTACCTCCGCACCGCTAAATTGCTTATCCGCCAGGCGCTCTGGCGCAGCCAACAGGGAAGGCGGCTTGCCCCGGAATTAAGAAATGTCTTTGACTCGCTTCATTTTAATCTCACCAGTTATGCCGAGCAAATTGAGTCACTACCGATAATCTATACACTCACTACCCGGATACTACCAGAAGGTAAGTTGGCTGATCTCCAGGAACGCTATCAAACGCTGGTAGAAGAGGCAGAAAGGGCACAAGAGCCAACTATCCAAGATTCGCTACTTTTCCTCGCCGAGGTGACCAATCGCGAGATTGAAATAGGCAGATTGGCGAGTGCGGTGCGCAGTGCAAAAAGACAGCGAGTTCAAGAGACTTTTATGCAAAGCATTGCTGAAGGGGAGCGAATTATCAGCCGGGCAAATCAGCGAATTGCTGAACATAAGGGAAGAATCAGTCGGCTCTTTGCCTGGAGTCAGCGAAATATCATCACCGCCATTATCATCCTGACCATTTTACTTGGCTATCTCCTCTTTCGTATTCCCAACTCCATTGTCCTGCCTATCAAACGGATAGTCAACGCCCTGAATCGGGCAGAACAGGGTGACTTGGCACTCCATATCACCGTAAATACCAGTGATGAATTGGGCAACCTTGCCCAGCAGATCAATCGGGTATTTGCCCGACTACGCGAGTTTGACCAGCGAAAGATTAATTACATCGCTGAGTTAGAGCACCGATTTCGCCTCTTAGCCGGCAGTATTAAAGAAGGGGTGTTGGTTGTTGACCCGACCAAAAAAATTCTTTATGCCAATCCGGCAACAGAGCCTTTACTGGAAGGAAAGGCAAGCGAGGCGAGTGGTCGGCCAATAACTGAATTCCCCAGAGTTCAAGTTTTACTACCTTATCTGGAACAGGTTCTTTCCGGAGTAGGAAGCAGGCAGGAGTGTGAAATCATCCCGGAACTACCTTCCTCAGCGGTCTGTTTTGAGGCACTGCGTGACCATAACGGTGTGGTGGTTGCCGCACTGGTAGTGATTACCAACCCTGAGGTTTCTTCATAGCCCACCCAAAATTAGTTTCCTTCCTCTCATCTCCATCATTCCGACCGAACCCACTCGCCCTCCTTCATTCCGAACCCATCATCCAGCGTCATTGCGAACCCCTCGCCTCCTGTCATTCCGACCGAAGTGGAGGAATCTCTTTCCGTGGTCTCGGGGCAGGCTCCGCGAAGCAATCTCATTACTGAAGATTCCCTTGCCTCACGGGCTCGGAATGAAACTAAGAGAAAAGTGACTGCGAGCGTTCTGCCTTTGGCAGCTGTGCGACAGCACAGAGCGAAGCAATCTCCTCTTTAGGAAGGTTTGCGACGGCGTCTAGTCGTTCGGGGCGGGTTTAGTTCTGGTTTTTTCGTGTCATTTGGATTAACCAAACTTGACCTCAAGAAATGATTAGAGTTGATTGTTAGGAAGATAAAGCCAACTATATTTTTAAGAAAGGTTGTTATTTTTAATCTTATTTGGGTTGTTAAAATCGGCTGAAGTTAGTTTTTTACTTTACTTCTTAAATCCGATTTTTAGTGGCTTATTAGCCTTCTTTTTGAGACTGAACTTAGCGCCAAATCAAAAGCCATTTTAGAAAACCTTTTTAGACCATTTCTTACAACCATCCCGCCATTTGATTTTCCCTTTGAATTTAAATCCAATTTTACCATAAAACTTAGA
>JBDRUH010000004.1:0-53881 GCA_039801225.1 Caldifarciminota bacterium | reverse complement strand
TAACCCGCATATTTGCTTTGACTGCCACCCGGCGCGCATTCTCCTGATACCGGATATAGTTCGGGATGACAATCGCCATCAGGATGCCAAGGATGAGAATGACTACCAATACTTCTATCAAAGTAAAACCTTTATTGTTATGTTTTATCACTTTACTTCTCCTTTCTTTTTAAAGTTTATCTACCAACTAAATGATTAATGCCCTCCTTTATGGAGGCAGGGCATTAAATCATATTCTTTTCACCAATTACGCCGGTGGTGCGGGCGGAACTGGTGGCGGATAAATTGGCACAATCGGTCCGTCCATTTTGTTCTCCTTTCTTTTTTCTTTGATTAACTGCAATTATCGTGCCACTTTTGAGCACATTTATAAGTAACGCAATTGCGTTACTTATAATAATTATCCCTTTCCTCAAAATATAAATAATTGATAATTTTGTCGCACTATTCGACTTTATTATTGTAACTCCTTTCAAAATCATTACTTAATGTTGGTGCGACCTAATCTGCGACAAAAATTGTCGCACTGATAGTTTAAGAGGGCAAATTTTAATGAGGTGGGTCTAGTCTGGCAAATTGAGCGATGATGATAACAGTGAACAGGATTGTAATTTTGCATACTACAGTTCCTGTTAATCCTGACCAAAAACATCGCGGTCTATCTGATACCGTTTTATCAATCTTTGGAGATGCCGCCGATGGATGGAAAGTAGTTCTGCGGCTCGGGTGATATTGCCTTTTGTCTCTTTCAGTGCCTGGACCACTTTTTCCCTGTCCAAGTGCCGCCTCTTTTTTTTCTCCACTGGCTCAAAACCATTATTTGGAGAGAGTTCCACAAATGGAGCACCGAAATCCTCAAGCGATAGTTTTTTCTTATCAGTTATAATCACCGCCCTTTCTATCGCATTCTGTAGTTCCCGGACATTACCAGGCCAATGGTATTGGGTAAAAGCGGCAATTACACCTTCATCAAAGCCGAGCACGGGCTTTTGGAAGCGGTTGGCATGTCGGCGGAGGAAGTAGTTGGCGAGCGCAGGGATGTCATCAGCCCTTTCCCGCAATGGAGGCACATAGATGTTAACAACATTAATCCGATAAAAGAGGTCTTCCCGGAACCTCCCGGCTTTCACCTCCTCAATAAGGTTTTTATTCGTGGCACAGAGCAAACGGACATCAACTCTTCTTGTTTCGGTCTCGCCCAATCGCCTGATTGTTTTTTCCTCAAGGACTTGTAAAAGTTTTGCCTGAATTGCCGGGGTGGTGTTGGTAATTTCGTCTAAAAAGACGGTGCCGCCATTGGCGCTTTCAAAAATCCCCATCTTATCCTTGATTGCACCGGTAAAACTGCCCCGGATATGTCCAAACAGTTCTGACTCAAAAAGTGTCTCGGGCAGGGTGCCACAGTTGACCGGGACAAACTTCTTTTCCTTCCTGGAACTTCGTTGATGAATCAGTCGGGCTAAAACCCCCTTTCCAGTGCCGGTTTCACCGGTAAGTAGAACGGTGCAATCGGTAGGTGCGATTCGGTCAATGACTTGATGAACCGCCCGCATTGCCTTTGACCGGCTGAGGAAAATTTCTTCATCCTCAACATCAATAATAACTTCCTCACTTAAACCCGTTTCCTCTTGGAGCATTTGGAAGGCGGGAGAGCGTTCAATGGTTGCGGCGAGGAGGTTGGCAACTGCGGTGAGCAGATTGCGGTCATCTTCGGTCCAGAGATGAGATGTAAGCCTGCTATCAAGATAGATTGTGCCTAAGACCCTTTCTTCTACCACCAGCGGGACACAGAGTAAAGAGCGGATTTTGTTTAAAAGGACGCTATTAAAAATGTTGAACCGACCATCGGTTATCGCATCCACACTGATAACCGGCTCGCCACGCTGTTTTACCTTCTCCAGGACCGAATGAGAAATCATCTCCGCATCCATCAGGGTTGCCCGCTCAATACTTCTGATTGCGACAGGATGAAGCCGGTTGTTGTGAAGGAGAAATAAAAGTCCCCGTTCTGCTTTAGTAACGCTAATGAGCAGGTCAAGGACCTGGTCAAGGAAGTCCTCTTTTTCAATACCAAGGTGAATCAGTTCACTGAGTTGATAAAACACCTTCAGATACTTAGTTCGCTCCCTTGCCTTGAGTTGTGCTACTCCGTAAGTTCTTTTTAAGTCGTTTAAGAGTTCCTCAGTACGAGCGATCTCAAATTTTGCCCCGAGTGTCTGAAAGATGCTCAACGCCTCCTTCAAATTTTCCTCTATCTCCTGGAGCGCCTCAGGATTAATTTCTCCATTCCCTTTTTCTTGTTCCTTGGGTATAACTCTTAGTACCGCTTCGGCTGATGCCAAAAGGGAAAGTCCCAGTTCATATTTTGCCCCGAGGTGACGAAGAATTTGGATGCTTCGGTTTATCGCCTCTTTTCCCTCTTTGGCTCTTCCGAGATAACATTTTGCCAGCCCAGTTAACCGCAAAGCGACTGGATAATCCCGATAAGTAGGATATTTATTAAGAAATCTCAGGGCGTAATTAGCAGCAAATTCTGCCCGGTAAAAATCTTTAGTTGTTAGCCGGAACTGGCTGGCGAGAAGATAGAGTGTTGTTAGTAGACGCCAGTCCTTTTCCTTCCCAAATCCTATCTGAGAATGCACCAGATTGAACGCTTGGACCAGAAAAGCCCTTGTCTGTTCAAACCGCTCTCTCCGGAGGGCGACCTCTGCTTGAAGAAGAAGCAAATAGTAGCGCAAATTCGGATCCGGAGTTTCATCTGCTAAATCAACCGCCGATTTGATCTTCTCTTCCGCCTCCCCTAAATTTCCTTTTCTTGCCTTTAGTTGAGCAAAGCTTATAAGCGACCTAACTAAGGCAGAAGGGTCTACTCGCTCACCGGCACGACTGGCGGTTTCCAGTGCCCGTTGAAAATAATCTTGAGCCAGACTCCACTCACCTTTTTCTGTGCACACCGTTCCTAACATACCACAAAGATTTACCTCGGATGCTACATCATTAATTTTTTCTGCCAGTCGCAGCGCTTCAGAGAACCGTTCGTAGGCGTCATCCCAGTTTCCTTCCTCTAAATTGATTAGACCCAATCCGTGAAGGGAACGGAGTTGGGAATATACATCACCAGACCTTTGCTGGATTGTCAGCGCCTGGAGGTAACACTCTTTTGCCTTTTGTGGTTCTGAGATACGGAGGTAAAGCGTTGCAGTAAACTGCCTCACCCGGGCGCTCATAATTTCATCTTGCGCCAATTCGTAAACCTCCAGGCTGCGCTCGGCAAGTCGTCGGGCTGAGATAAGGTCAGAGCGGGAGTAGGCAAGAACGCTGAAAGAATAAAGCGTCTGGGCAATAAGCCGGTTTGCCTCCAGCGGTTTGATTGACTTTAAATTCTCTGCTAAGTTTAGCGCCTGGCTCAAAACTTCTTCTGCCTGATTAAAGTTTCCAATAGCACAATAGGACCAGCCCAGGTCGGCAAGAAGCCGGGCGTAGTCCAGCCCGGTTCGGTCTGGCTCCAATAGGAGCGCCTGTTTTAGGAAATTGAGCGCCTCAGTAGTTTGTCCTTGTTTCTGATGCACCAGACCGATGAGTTGGAGAAATCGGGCTAAAATCTTTTTATTAAAGGACAGTTCGGGATGGGCGACAAGAATCCCCATACCCTGGCGGTAAAGGTCAATCGCCTCGGCGAATCTGCCGGTGGCTTCCCGGAGTTTGCCGACCGTTTCCATCAGTTGAAGTTTTTCCTGGGGCGAAATTAGTTCGTTTGAGAGAGCAAGCCCCTGTTCATAAAAAGATAGCGCCTGTTCAAAAAGTAGCCACTCCTGTGCCTTTGCCCCTGCCTGGAGAGAATATCGGTAAGCCCGGTCCTTAATTTCGGTTTGAGCCCAGTGGTGGGCAAGGTCAAAAATCATCTCCGGAATTTTCTCCGGATAAAGGAGTTCCAGTGTCAGAGCAACCCGGCGATGAAGTTCTCGGCGCTGGGGAATGGAGAGTCTTTCGGTTATTGCGGTTTCCAGGATTTTGCTGGAGAGGATATATGTGTCTAATGAGACATCTTTCTCATCAACCAAACTTCGGAATGTCCGCAAAAACCCTAACCCCTTAAGCCGGCTGATAATAGTGAAAAGAGCCTGTTCGTCAAAGTTACCAACGGCGCGGAGAAACTCTACGGTAAAAGGTCCACTCGCTACTGCGCCGATATTTAGCACTTCCATTTCATCTGGCGTCAATCGCTCAATTCGGCGCCGGACAACTTCGGTTACCGCCTGAGGGGCTTGAAATTTCTGAAGTTTCTCGGACACTAACCGCCACCTTAAGCCATCCCGGACAAGGATTTTATTTTCAATAAGGGCATAAACTGTCTCAATCGTCCAGAGAGGGTTACCACCGGTGAGGTGAAAAAGCCAACTTGTGAGTGTGTCAATTTCTATCACCTCTCCTAAAAGGGAACTCAATAAGTTCTTTACCTCCTCCTGCTCCAATGGTGGAATCGGAATGTGTTCACAATAGCGTTTTTCTACTAGAGCGTCAATCAGGTCTAAAAAACGCTTTTCATTCAAACCGGTAACGACCAGCAGGAGGCGTTCCTTGTCCAGTCCGAAGGCGAGATAACGAAGAAACTCCAGGCTGGTCGGGTCAAACATTTCAAAGTCGTCCACAATAATTACCAGGCTATGCGGTATTCTATGGGAGTCGGCAAGGCTCTTGAGTCGCTGAGTCACCGTCTCAAACAAGCGGAATTTGGTTTCCACTGCGGTGTCTAAATTTAGTTCAATACTTACGCCATAGAGCCGTAAGAGGTTGAGCATCGCCTCAATCAGTGACTGGGAACGGGCACCTAGGGAAACTGGCTCAAATGCCAGAACAGTCGCACCTTCCAACTGGGCAAAAAACTTGAACTCGGTTAGGAGACGACTTTTACCAGCGCCTCTTTCCCCGGAAATGCATACCACCCCTGGTCTGCCTTCTTTTGAATGCCGTAGCCATTCCTTCAACCGGTTGAGACATCCCTGGCGACCAACAAATCCGGCGGACATTAAATCCCCTCGTAAATCAACTGGAGTAATTTCCTCTGGCAGACTCTTGGTGAGGAGTTGGAAAGCCGCTCGTGCCGAAGCCGGTCGGCGTTCCGGTTCAATGCTAAGAAGTTGCATAATTAGGCTTTCCAGTTCTTCAGGGATTTCGGGATTGAATTTTCGGGGCGGCAAAAAACCGGAAGTATACTGCCTTCTTAGCCAATCATAAATATCTTTACCTTCGCCCGGAGTGATGCCGGTTAAAGTTTCGTAGAGAACAACCCCCAGTGAATAAAGGTCGGCACGGACATCGGTGTCAACCCCTTTAAAAACCTCGGGCGCGATATAGCCAAGGGTTCCTCGGGCGCTGACATTTTTAGAAAACTCCCGACGCTCGGCAAAACCAAAATCTAAAAGTTTTGTCTGCGGTTTGCCATTATCTTCAAAGACGAGAATATGTTGAGGTTTAAGGTCACAGTGCAAAAGTCCTTGAGAGTGGATATAATCAAGCGCTCTAAGGAGTTGGGTGATTACTTCAATCAAGTCCGGGTTAAATTTCCCGGAAAAATATCTGGTTATTGGCATACCGGGGACATATTCCATTGTAAAGTAAGGTTTGCGTTCCGGTGTTATTCCGAAATCATAAACGGTAACAACTCTTGGATGATAAAGTTTAGAAAGATAGTAAAACTCTCTCCTGAGGGTTAACTCATCGTTTTTCCCTTTTACCTCTCGTAAAACCTTAAGCGCGAGAAGTTTATTTCTGAGAGTGTCGTGAACCTTATAGACCTCAGTTTTTTCACCTCCGCCCAACAGTTCAACGACCCGATATCGCTCACACAATAATTGAGATGGTTGAAATAGCCCTTGAGCGATATGCGACATAAACTGTATTTTACATAAAAATGTCCATTAGTCAAGTTTTTCCGGTGCGACAAATTCAATTGGTGCGACATTTTTCTATCATGCTGGAAAATCAAATCTTAATTAAGAAGGGCGGTTCAGGATTGGTTTTAAAGGTGATTTTATAAAAAGGGCGGTGGGTTTTAGACCACCGCCCTGAGTGAGAGCATCTATTTTATTTTGTTTTAACCATCTTTCTCACGAGCGTCTTGCCTTTGCTTTTCATCTGGCAGTAAAAAACCCCATAACCAACCGGTCGGTTGTTTTGGTCAGTGCCGTTCCAACTAATTGAGTGAAAACCAGCGGACTTTTCGCCCGCAAAGAGCGTCTTGAGCAGTTCACCGGTAACCGAGAATATCTGGATTTGGACAAACGAGGGTTCGGGTAAGCCGAACTTAACTATCGCTATTCTGCGGAAAGGGTTGGGCATTGCTGGGGCGAGGAAAGTGGTTTTAGGGATGGTTATTTCCTCAGTTACGCCGCTTCCGTAGCCAACCTCAAAAGTGTCTATCAGGATATCATTTGCTGGATTATTGTCGCCATTAAGGAGGGTGGTGCACCGGCTGACATAGGTGCCGACAACATTAGCGCTCCAGGAAGAAAAGGCCAGCGTCTCGGCAACTCCCCCAGATAGAACAATTGGCTGGGTGTCCACATAAGCCGTTCCAATTTTCAACACCACCTTCAAAGTTTCGGTTTTATCGCTAAAGTTTTTAATCAGGGTCTTCGGGGTAACAACCGAGCCGGAGTCAACGATACCAGCCGGGGCTAAAATCCCGATTGGTCCAACATCACGGTGCCCAACACTACCGGTGATTGTCCAGGCAAATGGCTGGGGTTTACTGGTTACCACATTCCGCCCCCAGACCTTTATTGTCCACAGTCCGGTTTCGGGTGAGTTTATTCTACAGCACTCTTCAGTATTGAGCGAATCCCAGCCGTTGGGATTGGGGACGGATTGTCCACCAGAGTATTTGTTGCCATGATAGGAGACGCCTGAGGGCGATATGAGTTCCAAGTCAAGGTTATTTACTAAAGTCGGGCTGGCGTTAGGTGCGGCTGCCGTGTCGGTCCAGGCAAGCGTCACGCGTAAGGGGATTGAGGAGTTAACCTGAAACTGCTCCTGTTTGTATTCGCCGGTGGCAACGCCAAAAGTGTCATCTTTTAGGATAAGCCGACGGGTATCACCGGAGAAGTAGAGCACCGAATCGGCATCAATCCTGCCCCAGCCGATGTTGTTGTTGGGTGGGGTATAGGAGCCGATATTGGGGTCGCAAGAGTTGACCGCCATTGAGCGGAGCAGGGCAGAGGAGATGTAGGTGAGCCGATTTTTAACCACCGGTGCGCCGGTGGGATAATAGCCTTCCTGAAGGTAACAGCGGAGAAGCCCAACTGTGCCATTGACCGCCGGTGTTGCCATAGAGGTGCCATCCATAGATTCATAGGTGTTAGTGCCCGAAGCGGTGGCAGAATAAAGCGCCTGTCCCGGTGCCATAACCGTGGGTTTCAATCTGCCATCCTGAGTCGGTCCCCGACTGGAGAAGTCGGCAATGGTATTGGCGGAAGTGCCGTTCTGGGTGGCACCGACAGTAAGGACATTTTTGGCGATGCCTGGGTTGCGGATGGTTCGGGCAGAGTATTCGTTGCCCGCAGCGATGATGTTAAGGAAGTCCTTGTATTTCCAAGAGAAGGCATCGGTTGATGCGTCCTGAATTAGATAGGTACCATTAAAGTTATACCAGCCCCAGGAGCCGGAGTGCTGCTTTATCGGGCGAAGTGAGTCGGGCAAACCACGACCAAAATATACTGTGTCCCAGAGGGACCAAAGGTCAGTAGGAAGGAGGAAAGTGTTACCATTGGTTATGTCAACGAAATAGAGCCGGGATTTTATTGCCATCCCGTCATAGAAACTGGTGCCATTAGTAACTGAGTCGTCTCCGGCAACCGTGCCGTTTACATGGGAGCCGTGATAGAATGCCTCATAGGCGTCAGCGCCGGCATAGTTTTTATAAGCGACTACCTTGCGGTGTTCGGGCCAGATGCCAGGCGGAGTTACTGATAAAGCCGGGTCACGAAACATATCGTGACCGAGATTAAGACCGGTGTCGGTGGTGGACATTATTACCCTCTGACCGCGAACCCCTTTCTGCCAGATAGGTCGGGCTTGCAGAGAGGTATCAGGTGGTGCAACGGAGCGCCAGCCAGACTGGGTTACCCACTGGCAGTTATTGTTCGCCAGGGCGGGCTCGGTCCACTCCTGAATCCAGAATGCCTCAGGCTGGCGGGCGATTTTAAAAATCAACTCACCGGGTACGGTGGCGTGAATGACCGTGCCGAACGGGCTGGTGGTCACCTGGAAAACTTTGCCGTTATTACTGCTAATTAGTTCCTCAAGAATGGCTGGGTTCTCATCGGGCGTTACCAATACCGCAATGTCACGGGGTCCACCGCTATCAAACAGTTCCTTTTGAATTTTATAAGCCGGCTGGAATACGCCAACCCAGTGGATGAAAGGCAAACTTTGGAGTTGTTCTTTTTGCGTTGGCGTGAGCCGGGCAATGGTCGCATAGTTGGGGAGGTAACCGAAGGTTTTGATACCGATACGCGCCAGTTCATTAAACCAGATTCGCTGAATCGGACCGGTGAATTGAATGATATAGTGGCAACTTTCCACCCTGTCAGGTTCAAGTTGCAAAACGGATGGTAAGGAAGGTTCACCGTAACGGGTGTCAATAAAATAGCCGTTGCTGAAGGTGATATAATTTAACTCTTCACCAGCAACCGGGGTGAACCTGTGAACCTCAGCCATCCGGTAATGATTGTCAGGAATGGCAAAGACAACCGATAAACCAAGCGCCAGCACAACACCAGCAATAATAAAAATTCTTTTCATCTGACCTCCATTTCTATTTTTTACCTTTCTGGTGGTAGGTAATAGCGGGCTGAGCGCCCTTTACCTACGAGGGTTAACTTGCCTTTTTTCACCAGTTGGGAAAGTATATAACTCGCCTGATGGGGTGATACTCTTAAAAGGGTCCGGACAATTTCGTTGGTGATAAAGCGGTCTTCTGGTGAAACGGGCATCTCCTCAAGATAGCCCATAATTGCGCTTTCGGCATATGCCGATTCGGCGCGGCGAAATGGTGAATAAGTAATTGACCGACGCAGTCGGGCGTAAACTCGTTTGGAAAGCCGATAGACTCGGCCTTTCTTTTCCCCGAATTGCTCCAAAAGCCCACGGTTGACCATTGAGGTTAAAACTTCATGCGCCTCCTTTTCCGAGCGCCCAAGAAGGGTCTTTGCTTCGCTGAGGTCAATCTCGCGGTTGCGTTTAAGCCAGTTGAGGAGCAATAGGTCGGCTAAACCAAGTTCCCTTCCTTCCTGCTGGCAAAAAACAACAAATCGGGCGAATTGTTCATCAATTTTGCCGTCTGCCCTACCCGAGCGGATTGTTACCCGGACATAGTCGGCGCCCGCTTCATAAACTGGCGGTTCCTTTCCATAGGATAAAAGAATTTGGAACATCCGCTTGACACCCATTCCTGCCCTTTCCACCAGTCGGATCCGTTCCAGGATTGCGGCAAGGAGGGGATTGCGGCTGATGGGTTCATGACCAATAATGTTTTCTGGTGTAACATCACTCAGAAAACCGCCAGGGGAGGAGACTTCCAGCCGGGTGGGGAAGTGACGGAGATAAACCGGACTGACGATGGAGTAGTCCCGGTGAGTAAATGCATTTAAGAGCGCCTCCCGATAAACCTCCTGGGGAAAGTCGGAGATTTCAAAGTGAAAGAGCCCGAATTTTAAGGTGAAAATGCGGTTGTGCGGTTCAACTGAAGCGGTGAAGTCTTCCAGAAGGGCTAAAAGCGGTTTCGTGGAATTGAGCCGGCGGTCATACTCAACATCATTTTTCATATGAAGATAGATGGCGCTGTGTCCGGGAACCACTTGCGGGATTATTTCCTCCTTGCCGACAAGTAGCATTCCGGCAATGGTCAGTTGACCTTGGGAATTGAGAATACCTAAAGCGGTGAGCAGTTCTTCTATGGAGAGCCCAAGGAGCGGTGATGCCGGTTCTTTTGCCGCGATAATCCTTTTGAGCCTTTCGGTTTCAATCGGGTCAACAGCCTCAATGCCCAAATTTAGCAGCCGGGCGGAAAAGTCTGTTTCTATAGTTACCGACATTTAAAATTAGAATAGCCGAATTGGCTAACGAGTCAAGGAGTCAACATTTTTCAAATCCTAAATTTTAGAAAGGAGCTATTAATCAATTCTAAAAGGGCTGTTGGGGTCATCTTCATACCTGATTTCATCCACCGGCTCAGAACGGTTCCAGCCGCGGTAAAGTCGGTTGGGATAGTTCAAGACCAGACCGGGCTTTTCTCCGATATTCTTATAGCCGTGAACCACTCCATTCGGGACGATTAAAACCGAAGGGTTGTTCTCACCCAAGGTAAGTTGGAGATGATTCTTAAAGGTAGGTGATGCTGAACGGTTGTCCCAGAGAAACACCTGGAAATCGGAAGGTCCTAAAAAGGCAAGCCAGTCGGTTTGCAATCGGTGCTCATGAGGACCACGGGCAGTATTGGGATAGGTCATTGAGATATAACTCATTGCCGGCTGTAGTTGGGTTAACCCAAGGGCAAAAAGCCAATCCTGACGAAAGGTTTCAATCAGCCAGCCCCGGTGGTCAGTATAAGCCGACGCCCGGAGAATGAATACCCCTTTAATCGCCAATTCAGTAAATGGAAAACTCATAGTTCCGCATCAGGTACTAAAACTGAGGTCTGCCCCGAGCGAAGAGAAAGGGATTCCCGGTAAACTCGGAATGACGTCGCCCAGGGTTGTGCATTTTCATAAAACCTGCTTTGATTATCCTGCCTTCTTCGCTATTGTCAAGAAAACACGCTTAGTCACCACAATTAAATGGCTGTCAACCGTCCGCGGCAAAATGCAAAACTTGACTTAAGGAATTTATCAATTTTATACTCTTATACTTTTATGCTTTTGAGATATTGATAGTTTAAAAACTACTTTTAAGACAAAGGAGGCAAAATGAAAAAGTTTTTGCTTGTGAGTCTTTTTCTTTTCCTTCATCCGCTGCCCTTTTTCGCCGCAGATTGGGTAGCAAGATACAACGGCACAGGAAATGGTGCTGATTCAGCAAAAGCGATAGTGGTTGATAATTCCGGGTATGTTTATGTTACCGGGGAGAGTTATGGTGGTTCAGTTCCATCAACTGACATTGTGACGATCAAGTATAACCCAAGTAACGGAGAGACATTATGGGTGAGAAGATACAATAATACGACTGAACGTGCGCAAGCGATAGCGGTGGATGGCTCAGGTAATGTTTATGTTACGGGCGCTACTTATGTCAGTAATGGTGATTGGGTGACAGTTAAATATAACTCATCAGGAGTTCAACAGTGGGCTAAAATATACAATGGACCGGGAAATGGTTCGGATATGCCATATGCGATAGCGGTTGATGGTTCGGGAAATGTTTATGTCACCGGCTATTTAAGGGTTGGTTCAAGCACCAATGCTGACTTTGCGACGATTAAGTATAACCCAAGTAACGGAGACACATTATGGGTGAGAACATACAATGGACCGGGAAATGGAGGTGATGCGGCAAATGCGATAGCGGTTGATGGCTCAGGTAATGTTTATGTTACCGGGTATAGTGAGAGTACCGCAAATAGTTTTAACTATGACTATTTGACGATTAAATATAACTCATCCGGAGAGGAGCAGTGGGTTAAGAGATACAATGGACCGGGAAATTTTTCAGATAGTCCATATGCGATAGCGGTGGATGGCTCAGGAAATGTTTATGTTACCGGCTATAGTTATGGCGGTTTCACCACTGGTTATGACTATGCCACAATCAAGTATAACTCATCCGGGGAGGAGCAGTGGGTTAAGAGATACAACGGACCGGGAAATGGGAATGATAGAGCGACTGCGATAGCGGTTCATCAGTATGGCAGTGTGTTTGTTACCGGCTTTAGTCAAGGCTCAGGCACTTCTTTTGACTATGCAACAATTAAGTACAACTCATCCGGGGTTGAGCAGTGGGTTAAGAGATACAACGGACCGGGAAATGGGAATGATTCGGCAAGGGCGATAGCGGTCAGCGATGACCCTTATGCGAATGTTTATGTTACCGGTTTTAGTTATGGTTCCGGCACTTCTTATGACTGTGCGACAGTCAAGTATAGTAGATTGGGCGATTCAATGTGGGCGGAGAGATATAATAATTATGATACCACTCGGGACCGTGCGGTGGCGATAGCCTATTACTCCGGAGCGGTGTATGTTACCGGTTATAGTGAGAGTGCACCAGGAAGTGGCAACTATGACTATCTCACGATTAAGTATACCCCGCCAACCGGTATTGAAGAGGAAGAAGAGTATGTCCAAACACCATCAAGAGAAAACATAGTGCTTTACCCGACATTTGCCGTTGCTAATACTAAACTCCAATACTCAATACCAAAAGATGGCAGGGTTTTGCTTGAGGTTTTTGATGCCTCAGGAAGGTTAATCCGGACACTAATAGATGAATATAAGAGACCAGGAGAGTATACCGCCAACTGGGATGGTAAAGATGAAAGAGGCAGAAAGGTTGCTCGGGGCGCATATTTCTGCACTCTAAGGGTGGATAATCAGGCGATTCTAAGAAAGGTGCTTCTCTTGAGATAGACCAATTTCCTGGGTTGTTATCGTTAAATTCTCCAAGTAGGGGCGGTTAAATATTATTAGTGCGTCGGGCGAGGCTACAGCCTTGCTTTTCTTGCTTTCATTTTCCGGACCCAGAGCCACAATCATTAATGACCAAAGGGTATATTAGGCAAAGTTAAAAGGAGATTCTTAGGCAGGGTCTGCCTCCGAGCCCAATGCGAAAAGATTGCTTCGCGGAGCCTGCCCCGAGCGAAAAGAAAGGGATTCCTCGGTAAACTCGGAATGACGGAGCCGAGGGGCGCGCAATGACAGAGATGAGGGGCGCGTAAGGGAGAGGAGGGTAAGGGCTAAGTGTATTTATATATACACAAAATTCTGATGGTTAAAATTTAGTTAAGTATCGTAATTAAATAACTTAATTTGAAGACAGATTTTTCTTGGGGCTGCTCCCCCTATCGCTTAGGTGGTAAAATACTTTGTTGCATAGGTTTTAGGCTTGGTGTTAATTTTAATGGTAGAATCTCAGTCAAGTTTAAAAGGGAAATCAACTGAAGAACTGGATGTAAAATAATGCTTTAAAATGGGTTCGGGGCTGGTTTTTCCTTTAATTCCTACCGCAAATTTTAAAAGCGGTTGCAGGTCTGATTTAAGGAAAATGGTAAAAAGATATGTTCCATCCAACTTAAAAATTAGATGAAGTTTTAATGTTAGTACAAGAGAAAGATTTGTGGTAGAATGGAATTCAGAATTTCCCTTCTGGAATTAAGTTTTTGATATCCGTAAGGATAAAGTTGCGTTCAGCATCGTTTCTTCTGAGTAGTTGGTGATGCAGATAAGTTCTGCGGTTGGAATTTGACATCATAATCAGGTGGTTTAAAATGCTTTTTCAAGATGATATGCCTGTACGAGGATGAAAAAGTAAGCAATTTTGGACCGCTGGTTGATTTAAGAGCGGTTTTTGAGTTACGCTGTGGGATGAGAACTCTTATAGAAAAAATAAGGCGGTTATACCCGAAGGAGCGGATGGTTTTGTGGGTGAGAAAGGAGATTGCCGAAGTTGTCGCCGAGCGTTATCCCAATCTAAAGGTTAATGTGCCGGTTGAAGGGCAGACGCTTTTTATTTCTGCTCGGGCGATTCTTTTGGAGCGGTTAGCATTGAGGGGGGAGGAGTGCCTCTTTGTTAGTGGTGGGCGGATTGCTGGCGCCCGATTGAAGAGTCCTATAGAGTATTCGGAATTTCCGATGATAAACTCGGCGTTCAAAGGTCTGTTAGAAAAAGAGGTTAAGGCAAAGGTAGTCCAGTTTCCCTGGGAGTTGATTGAATACAACCCCGAGGAACTAAAAAGGGAGATTGGGGAAAGCAAAAAGGGGCAAATACTCACCCGGGGAGCAAAAGTTTGGAAAGGGGCATTTATTTCCACTGAATCCGGACCGGTCTTTATAGACCAGAAAAGCGAAGTGCGTCCGGGTAGTTTTGTAGAAGGTCCCTGCTATATTGGTCCGCACACAATAGTTGATGGCGCACTGGTCCGACCGGGCTGCAGTTTCGGACCACACTGCCGGATTGGTGGCGAGGTTCAAAAAAGCATTTTTCAGGGCTATTCTAATAAGCATCACGAGGGGTTTATCGGTCACAGTTTTGTCGGCGAATGGGTGAACCTTGGCGCATTGACCACATCATCCGATTTGAAAAATAACTATAAGACGGTGAAGGTTACCATTGGCGGTAAGAAATTTGATACCGGGATGTTACATTTAGGATGTTTTATCGGTGACCATGCGAAGATGGGAATTGGAACGCTTTTGCCCACCGGCGCGGTTATCGGGACATTTGCCAACTGGTTTGAGGGCGGATTTGCTCCCAAGGAGTTAGCACCCTTTTCCTGGGGCAGAGAAGAAAAATGGCGCCAGGGGGAGATGGTGGAATGTGCCCGGCGGATGATGAGACGCCGGGGTGTGGAGATGAGTCAGGATTATGAGCGGTTACTTTTAAGGCTATATCAGAATGTTGTAGGAGAGGCTAAACCCGGACGGTGAGTTTTTCAATCGGTGTTGATGTTGGTGGCACAAATATAAAAATTGGGTTGGTTGATGGGAAAGGTTCGGTTGTTGCCCGGCGCCGGTTGAGGACAAATTTGAATGAGTTGCCAGAGGTGACACTGGACCGAATCAGTCGGGTGGTTCAAGGTTTGAAGCCGCGGCAGGAGATAAATTCGCTCGGGATTGGTGTTGCCGGGTTGGTTGACCATAGGAATGGAGTTCTGGTTTTTTCACCCAATTTACCACTATGGCAGAGGGTTAGAGTAAAAGAGGTGCTTTGCCGGCTCACCGGTTTGGATGTTTTCTGCGCAAATGATGCCAATGCTTTTGTTTTAGGTGAATGGCTTTATGGCGCAGCCCGGGGTTATAAAAATGTCCTTTGTGTTACTTTGGGAACAGGGGTAGGCACAGGAATAATTGTGCATAATCGGCTTTTACTCGGTGGTAATGATTTTGCCGGGGAGTTAGGACACAGCACAATTTCGTTCGGAGGTCCTAATTGTCTCTGCGGAAATCGGGGTTGCTTGGAGCGATATGTGGGTGCTCAGGCGATAGTTAACCGTGCCCGCCGGCTTTTAAGGAAAGAGCAAAAAAGGCTTTCAGTTACTAAAAATCAACTTTGCCTTTTTGGTATTACCAGTAAAAGTGTGAGTAGGATTTTTGAACTTGTTGGTTACGACCTGAACTGGCTGACACCCAAGGAGATAGGGCGGGCGGCAAGGAAGGGCGATAAGTTGGCGATGAAGGTGGTTATGGAGACCGGGGAGTTTCTGGGTAAGGGGATATATAACGCAATTATGATTCTTGACCCGGAGGTTGTTGTCTTAGGGGGTGGAATAAGCGGCTGGGGGCGGATGCTGTTGAAGGCGGTAAAGGAGAGCGTTTTCCGCCGGCTTTATGGGTCTGACCGAAGGTTAAAGTTTGTCCTTTCGGAATTGGGTGGTGATGCCGGTATCTTAGGTGCCAGTCAACTCAGCCGGTGGCTGGGGCAATTTTTTTAAGAAATTTAGACTTTTCCCCAGATAAACTCCCAGAATGTTGGCGGTGCGACCCTTTTCTCCATAATAAAACTGCCGTCCTGGATAAAAGGACGGAACTCCTGGGCATAGTAGAGCCGGCGCTGGTTTGTATCCTGTTTATAGAGCAGCATACCCTGGTTGAGAATTCTTCTCAAGGTGGCATCATAGGAACCTTCCAGAGTTTTGAAGCCCATCCGCAAAAGGGTGACAAGCATCGCTACATGGCGGGGATAAGCGACTACCGAATAGCCGCGGTTCTTTTTGCAGAGCGCCAATGTCAGGTCAACCATATAGGGCGAATAATTTCTGCCCCGGAATTGGGGTCTTAGATAGGCGCGGGTTAACTCCCAGCGGTGCATATCTCTGCCTTCAGAATCAAGCCAGCGGGGGTCAATTCTCGTATAACCCATCCACTCTTCAGGACCGTATTCTCTGGCACCGATATAAATCTCCAGGAGGTCTTCAACCGCAACCGGGTCGTGATAGCGCCTTATGCAAAACCAGTGGTTCTCAACAGTTATTTCTGGTTTCGGCGGCGAATTTTTCGCCTCGGGAGAGGCAAGGATGAAATCCTTTACCCTTTCATAAGTCTCACAGGGGATCTGGTCAACAATTGCCTTAATCCAGTTTTTATACTCTTTTGCGCTAACCATTTTTCTCGCTTAACTCCTTCAACTTTTTCTCTAAATCGGTTTCATTTTCAATCAAGACCTTGCGCGGTTTGCTTCCCGCATAAGGACCTACCACTCCCGCACGCTCCAACTGGTCAATGATTCTGCCCGCTCTTGCCCAGCCGACATCTAACCGTCGCTGGAGCATAGACACCGATGCCTCACGATGACGAACCACCAGCCGGGCTGCCTCAAAAAAGAATTCATCGTATTCTTCCTCACCACTTTCGCTCTCTAACTCCCTCTTTTCTTCCCACTCGCCTTCTTCGCTCAGTGGTTCATAATACCGGCGGGAAAGAAGTTTGTCAACGACTTCAGCGGGAAGAATTTCATAAATCTGTTCTAATTTTCTGCCTCTTGCCGAGCGTTTCGGGTCATACAGGAGTTCCACCAATTCTTGGGCAACAATCTCTTCTGCCTTGGTTTGTGGCGCATCAACCATTCCGGTAAGTAGTTCGGTGAGATAACGGATTGCCCAGAGGTCCACCACCCGCTTTGCCGCCCTTTCTGAGACAAAGCAGCCGTGGAGTCGGATTGGCTCACCTTTACCCGGGGGTAGAAAAAGCATATCGCCCCGACCGAGTAGCGACTCGGCACCATTGGCATCCAGAATTGTTCGTGAGTCAACCTTGGTTGCTACCTGGAAGGCGATACGGCAGGGGAAGTTTGCCTTTATCAGTCCGGTTATCACATCAACCGATGGTCGCTGGGTTGCCAGAATGAGATGAATACCAACTGCCCGGGACATCTGGGCGAGCCGAATAATCCGTGCCTCAATTTCCGCCGGGGCACGCTGCATCAGGTCGGCAAGTTCGTCAACCACCACAACGATGTAGGGCTTTTTCCGCTTGCCCATTTCCTCACAGCGGGCGTTGAATGAGGCGATGTCCCGAACGCCCAATTCGGCAAATTCGCTATAGCGTGCCTCCATAATGTTGACAATTCGGGAAAGTTCGTGGACAACCCTTTCCGGGTTAATGGTGGTCTGGGAGAGAAGGTGGGGGATGGAGTTGTATACCGGCAACTCTAATTGCTTTGGGTCAATGGTGAGAAACCGCACCTCCTCTGGAGTGGAACGGTAGATGATGGAGATGATAATTGAGTTGATGCAGACCGATTTGCCAGAGCCGGTGGTGCCGGCGATAAGGATATGGGGCATCTGCCTCAGGTCAGCGCAGTAAGGTTCACCGGTGATGGTTGTTCCTAAGGCGAAACCTAAGGGCGAGTTAAGGTGAGAAAATTCATCGCTGGTGATGACCTCTTTGAGATAAACCGTCCGCCGGGTTTTGTTGGGAATTTCAACACCTACCGCACTCTTGCCGGGAATGGGTGCAAGAATCCTCACACGCTCGGCGGAAAGGGCGAGGGCGATGTCATCGGCAAGGCTTTCAATGCCGCTGCAGCGAACACCCGGGGCGGGCTCAAGTTCAAATCTGGTAATCATTGGACCGGAGAGGATGGCGGTGAGTTTACCTTCTATGCCAAACTCCTTCAGTTTGTTTAGTAATAGTCTACCTTCTGCTTCCGCCTCTGCGGGGTCTTTAAAGAGTTTATTCTGGTCAGTAGGCTGGTCAAGGGCGTTCAAAAAATCGCGCTGGAATTCAGCAGTGTCAAATTTTATTAACTGTCGCGGGGTAATTGAAGGGGGGATTTTTTCACTTGTGGTTTGAATGGTTTCCAAAGGCTCTTTTTCCCCTTGGGTTTCTGTTATGACGGGTTGTTTTTCTTTGGCCGCGGGAACTTCAATCTGGAGCAGGGGTTTCTTTTTCGGAGATAAGAGCGCCTTACCACGAATAAAGGAGTTTTTTATCCAGTGGGTTGTCCTGTTGAGGAAGAAAATTAAGCCGGAAAGCGCCGAAATTTTGGAGCCAAGTAGGAGGATGATAATGACTAAACTTGCTAAAAGAAAGATGATGGTTCCCGCGCTGCCAATAAGTCCTTTTAGCGAGTTTACTATAAACCTGCCGCATAATCCACTGACCTTTTCTGGGGCGTGGAAATGGGCTAAGAATAAAATGAGAAACAATCCTATGAGGAGGATAAATAATGATGGGGTAATATCTTTAGGTTTTGCCTTTCGGAACCAGAGGACAAAACCCCAGTAGAATCCTAATGCCCAAAGCGCCACTGTGCCCAGTCCCAAAATCTGAGTAAGAAGTTTAGTTGATATGGTACCAATCCAACCACCGAAGTTTTCTTGAGGGCCGGAGAGACCAGAGTAATAGGAGAGGAGGCTTGCCCCGAAAAATATGGTAAAGGTAATAATTAAAAAGGCATTATATCGGCGCCAGTTTTTGGTTCTTACCAGACCAAGGATTATTGCGGTGGCGCTGAGGAGGGGCACAAAGAGGCTCATTTTTCCGAAAAGGTAGTAGAGGGCAGAGGCAAGGTAATAGCCCAACCGTCCAGCATAGTTGGTGTTAGTTTCTTTAAAAAGAAAAGAGAATAGACTGAGCGAGGTAAAAAGAACCAAGGCGATGGCGATAGTCCAGAGAAAGCCCAACAACCCTTTGGGGTGCCTTTTCCTTTTGGTTGCCATAATTAATTAAATCCAGACCCCTTGTCCTAAAAGGAACCGGGCGACAATTAATACCACCGGATAGAGAAAAAACCTAAATAAGGGGGCGCCAAAGAGAAATAAGACCAGGATGCCTAAAAAACCTTGTCGCTCCAGTTTGCTGAAAGATGCCATCGCCGCTCGCGGTAAAAGATAATAAACCAATCTTGAGCCGTCAAGCGGTGGAATGGGCAGGAGGTTAAAAAAGCCAAGGATTAAGTTGAAGATGACAAAACTACTGGCGAGATGCCAGGGAAAACCGGTGATACCGAAGAGAAGTAAGAGCCGTGCAGTTAAACCGGCAATTATTGCCAATAGGAAATTGGCTAATGGTCCGGCGACGGCGGTAATTGCCATATCGCGCAAGGGACGCCGGAAGTTATTCGGGTTAATGGGCACCGGTCGTGCCCAGCCGAATCTCGTCCAGGGTAAGATAAGCAAGATGGTGCCAATCGGGTCAAGGTGTTTGAGCGGATTGAGCGTGAGTCTTCCCTCGTAGCGAGCGGTCGGGTCGCCCAAAAGATATGCGACATAACCGTGGCTGAATTCGTGAATCGTGAGTCCGAAGAGAATCGCCGGTAGTGAGATTAGAAGTTCGCCCAGGTCCATCACTGTCGGCTGTCGGCTGTCGGCTGTCGGCCTTTTACCTTTTGAAGAAGACTTTTTACCAGTATTAGTTCTTCAGCCGGGGTTGAGACTCTTTTATCAAGTTTTGCATATAATAACTCTCGGGTGATCTTTCCCATTAGCGGTCCAGGAGTGATGCCTAATGCCATTAAGTCGGAGGCTTTGAGCGCGGGCTGGACGAAGTTAAGTTCATTTAGAAACAATTCAATTTTTTTGATAATGGAACGGTTTTTGATTGCGGTAAGAATTTTTAGAGCCGGGAGCGGAGTTCCCTTCAAGAGTTGGTAAATTTTACTGGGCTTATTTGCCTGCTGGAGTTTTTTTTCAATTTTGAGGAAATTCTCAAGTGCGGCACGGCTCTCTCTTTCCTCCCGGGTAATGGGCCAAGAGTTTGCCACCGGTAGAACGCTCAAAAGATAGTTATACAGTACCTCAGGTCCGAGACCGCTTTGCACCACTTTTTTTACTTCGGTGAGAAAATTGTCCGGTGGCTGCCAGTTCCATGCGGCCGCTAAAACCCCTTCGTGGACTATTGCCTCAAGTATTTTTAATGCCTCTTTTTCTTTAACGATGCAACGCAACTCGTAGAGAACCCGCTCGGGCGTTAAGAGCGCCGGATATTTTTCCCTTACCGTTTTTCGGAGGAGATATAGCGTCCCCGACTCAATTTCATAACCCAATCGGATGGCAAATCTAATTCCCCGGAAAATTCTTGTTGGGTCAAGAATGAAACTTTCCGGGTGGATAATCCGAATGAGGCGTCGGCTTAAATCTCCTTGACCGTTGTAGGGGTCAATAAGTCGGAAGGCGGAAGGCGAAAGGCGGAAGGCGGAAG
Organism: Caldifarciminota bacterium; assembly: GCA_039801225.1. Taxonomy (GTDB): domain Bacteria; phylum Hydrothermota; class Tepidihabitantia; order Tepidihabitantales; family Tepidihabitantaceae; genus JBDRUH01. The sequence continues at coordinate 33,533 of JBDRUH010000004.1, read as the reverse complement.
GTGGTGTTAACTCAACTGCCATTGCATTAATGGTAAAATCCCGGCGATAGAGGTCCTCTTCAATGGATGCCGGTTTTACTATGGGCAATGAGCCAGGATGAGGATAAAACTCCTGTCGGGTATGGGATATGTCTATTCTCTTAGGTGGGTCGGAGTTTTTCAGTTCAATCGTCGCGGTTAGGAAACGGGTATGAAAAACAAACCTGGCTGGTAGTTGCCGAGCTGTTTCCGCCAAAAATTTCTTCAGTTTCGCTGTCGGCTGTCGGCTGTTGGCTGTCGGCTGTCTGAGGTCAACCGCCAGGTCCCAGTCTGGACTAAGATAGCCAATAAGGCTATCCCGTACCGGACCACCGACAAGAAAGACCCTGCCTCCCATTCTCTGGGCAACTGTGGCTATTGTAATTATCTCTTTAGGTAACCTCAACCTGACAGACATAAATGTCTGTCCTAATTAAAAGCCAAGAGTTTTGGCGCTATCCTCTCTCTGCCCGTGGACTTTTATTTTGCCGAATCGCGCCTCATATTTTTTGATGTTTTCTGTTAGAGCCTCGTGAAGCAAAAGGGCGTGTTGGGGCGTCATAACAATCCGGGAGAAGACTTTTGCCTTAGGCAGCCCGGGTAGGAGCCGGGCAAAGTCAATAATGAACTCTGAACCCGAATGGGCAATAAGGACAAAGTTGGAATAGATACCTTCAGACTCTTTTTCCCCGATTTCTACTTGAAGAGGTTGCCCACCGGGTGTTGGAACAACGGGCGGCACCTGAGACGGTTGTTTTTCTTCCATATCACTCCTTTTGAAGAATTTTAAACTATAAAAGAAAATAGTCAAACATAGAATGATTATGGGTTCTTGTGAACTATGAGCTAACCCTTGAGCCGGAGGAAGCGGCGTTTACCCACTTTTAGCACCATCGGGCAAATGCCAGGTTTGACGACCAGATTTAAATCGGTTATCCGGTTGCCGTCAATATACACCGCGCCTTCCTGGAGCTTGCGTCGTGCTTCGCTCTTAGAAGGCAGCAATCCGCCGCTAACAATCAATTCAATTATGTTTATTCCTTCTGGGGGCAGGCTGAACTCTGGTATGGCGGTGGGTGTTTTTCTCTCTTTGAAGACCCGGTCAAACTCCTCTCTTGCGGTCTGTGCTGCGCCTGGGGAATGATACATAGCAACTATTGTTTCTGCCAGTTCTGCCTTGATATTGCGCGGATTTTCACCCGCCTTCAACCGCTTTTCAATTTCAAAAATCTCATCATCGCTTTTATCGGTTGCCAGACGGAAATAGTCTAATATTACCTGGTCGGGGATGGACATCAATTTACCAAACATCTCTACCGGTGGTTCGGTGATGCCAATATAATTACCATAGGTTTTGGACATCTTTAGTTTGCCGTCAGTACCAACAAGCAGAGGTACCGTGATGACCACCTGAGGTTTTTGTCCAAACCGGGTCTGAAGTTCCCTGCCTACGAGAAGATTCCAGTACTGGTCAGCGCCGCCTAATTCTATATCCGCCTTTACCATTATCGAATCATAACCCTGAAATAAAGGGTAAAGAATTTCGTGGACAAAAACCGGTGTTCCGTCTTGTAGCCGGGTTTTGAAGTCTTCCCGCTCAATTAGCCGGGCAAGGGTGTAATGGGCAGCGATGTTTATAATGTCGGCACTTTTGAGTCGGTCGTGCCATTGGGAGTTATAATAGAACTCGCATCGTTCCGGACAGAGGATTTTAAAGATTTGTTTTTGGTAGTTGAGGATGTTTTTCTGAACTTCTTCTGGTGTAAGTTGTCGCCTTGTTTTGATTCTGCCGGTCGGGTCGCCGATTCTGCCGGTGAAGTCACCAACAATCAGCACGGCTGTATGACCTAAATCCTGAAATTGCCGAAGCTTACGCAGAACAACTGCAAAACCAAGATGGATGTCGGGTGCCGAAGCATCAATGCCCAATTTTACCCGGAGGGGTTTACCTTGGATAGCGGAACTATTTAGAAGTTCTAAAAGTTCTGCTTCGGTTTCTAAACGCTCAACCCCCTTTTTTATTAATTCCAGATGGCTAATTTTTTTACTATGGAGCGTCCCTTTCGGTTCGTTCACCCGAAACTAAACCTGAGAACTACCAAAATCTTCAGGGTTGATGTGCCGCAGTTTTGTCCGTAATTCCTCAAGGTGCACCTCATCTTCATCAGAGAGCCACTGTCCCGCGTTGTCCATTACATCATCCTCAACAAATATTGGTGCACCCATTCGCAATGCCAGTCCGACTGAGTCCGAAGGTCGGGCATCTAAGGCAAGGATTCCTTCGCGAGTTTCAATTATCAGTTCGGCATAGAAGGTGTTGTCCTCCAATTTTGTGATGATAACCCGGCTCAGCGAACCATTGAGTCCGTGGATTATATTCCGCATCAAATCTACGGTTAGCGGACGGACATATTGAACACCTTGAAGGGCATAAGAGATAGTTGATGCTTCTGCGATACCGATAGATACTGGTAACACCCTCTTGCCACCGACCTCCCGTAAAAGCATCACCGGTGCATTGGCGGAGTTATTAAACAGAACCGCATCAACTTTGACTTCAATCATAAAACAGGTTTTTAACTTACTACTTCTTCAACCACCCATAACTTCACCGTAGCGGTAATTTCTTGACCTAATTTTATTAAAATATCATACACCCCGGGCGCTTTGATCGGCTCTTCTAAAACAATCGCGTGCTTATCAACCTCCTGTCCGGCTTTTTTTAATAATTCGGCGATGTCGGCGTTGGTGATTGCGCCAAAAGCGCCCTCAGCGCCCATTTTGAGGGTGGTTTTGAGAGTTAATAGTCCGAGTCGCTCGGCCAATTCACTAAGTCGCTTGGTGCGCTTTGCCTCACGGCTCGCCAGCGTTTTTTTAATACTTTCCAGTTGCCGAAGATTTCTTTCATTCGCCACTATCGCCATTTTGCGGGGCAAAAGGTAGTTACGGGCAAATCCGTCCCGGACCTCCACAACTTCTCCTTGTTTGCCGAGTTCTTTAATGTCGGAAAGAAGGATAACTTTCATAAAGCCTTAGGGTAAAATGGCTAAATTGCGTGCCCGTTTTATTGCCTTTGCCAGCCGACGCTGGTGGAGGGCACATAGGCCAGAGACCCGAGAGGAGACTATTCTGCCGCGTTCGGTGAGATAATCTTTGAGCCGGGGGTCTTTATAGTCAATATAACGAACGCCCTCTTCACAAAAAGGGCATTTCTGGGAACTATTACTTAGTTTTTCTCTCATCATAAAATATAATAGGCGAATTTCTTATAGAGTCAAGTTTTTGTGAAGAAACGCGGAAGTCCGTGAACCGTGTCCGTGGGTCGTGACCGTTTCTTGCTTTATCGTTGTTCCTTGGTAATATTTGTGTCAAAAATGGAAGAGATTTGCGTTCGGTGTGGTGGCCGGTCGCCGCGTCGGTTTTGCCCGGTACTGCGCGAGCCAATTTGCTCAAAATGTTGCGGTAAGAGTCGGAATAAGACAATCCGTTGTGTTGAAGAATGCCAGCATCTCGCGGAGGCACGGACTCAGGCGCTGAAGCGTCTGGTAAATTTAGCCGGTGATAACAGGTTTGAAGTTAAATTTTTTGAGGTGCTGCATAATCTTCGGATGACAGTAGTGAAAATACGGGCGAGAGCTAATTTTAATCTGTCTGAAGATGAGGTTTTGGAAGCGATTGATAATGTGTTAAGAACGCAGCGGGCGCTCTCCCGGGGGGTGATATATGAGTTTCGTTCGCCAAATGTTAATACCCAGATGGTGATGGAAGGGTTGATGCTGGTGGTCCGGTGGCATAAAGATGGTGAAAAGGGGCTGAGGCGGCTTGAGCCGGAAGAGATTACTACCTGTCTGGAATATCTTCAGAGGCAGGGTCAGGTTGCGAAGGAGAAGGGGGTTAAATTTTTGGAGTTATGGGCAAATAGTGTCGGTGGGAAGTTGCTCGGGTCTTGAGTTAATGGCGAGAACTGAAACTTAAGAATAGTAAATGGGGTCTAATTTATAAAAAGGAGTTCGGTATGGAGAAAAGAGTGTCATTAAAACTGATTGGACTGATCGTAGCACCATGCACAATTGTCGCGTTTGTTCTCGGTCTTGTTTTTGCTAGTGTTTTTAATTTAACTCCCCGAGTAGCAGAGGCGCAGGTTTCAAGCACCCAGCCGATAACCGGTCAGGAGAGTCCTTTTGTTGCGGTCGCTGAGAAGGTGATTCCCACGGTTGTCAACATTTCTGCAGAGAAGGTGGTTAAGAGTTCTGAAGAATCAATTTTTCCCAATATAGAAGGTCCTTTTGAGGAGTTTTTTAAGGAGTTTTTCCGGGGGATGCCTGTTCCAGAACAGCATATCAATTCTTTAGGTTCCGGGGTAATAATCAGTGAGGATGGATATATTGTCACCAATAACCATGTGGTTGCCGGATATGATAATATTGTGGTGAAGCTTTCTGATGGGACTGAGTTTAAGGGGAAAAATGTTAAGATTGTTGGGCGAGACCAAGAGACCGATCTGGCGGTGATAAAGATAAATGCCAAGAGCCCTTTGCCAGCGATTAAGTATGCGGACCCAGCAAGCATTAAGGTTGGCGACTGGGCAATCGCAATTGGTAACCCGTTTGGTTTGCAAAGTACCGTGACCGTAGGGGTAATTTCTGCGACCGGGAGGTCGGGAATTCCATTACCTGAGGGACCGACCCGGCAGGATTTCATCCAGACCGATGCTGCGATCAACCCCGGCAATTCGGGCGGGGCATTGGTGAATATCCGGGGAGAACTTATCGGGATTAATACCGCATTACGCTCACCGGTGGGCGCCAATGTCGGGATTGGTTTTGCCGTGCCGGTTAGGTTTGTTAAGTCAGTGGTAGAGCAGTTAATCGCTCACGGTAAGGTGGTGCGAGGTTATCTTGGTATAAGACCACAGGAGGTTACCGATAATTTAAGACGGGCACTTAAGTTGGAAGATAAGAACGGGGTGCTAATCAGTGAAGTTCTTCCCAATACCCCAGCAGAGAAGGCAGGATTGCAGGTGGGTGATGTGATTGTTGAGGTTAATGGTGTGCCACCCAAGGGAGTGGAACAGTTCCGTCAGGAGATTGCTGAAATGAAGCCCGGCACCAAAGTAAACTTGACCATAATCCGGCAGGGTCAAAAGAAGAAAATAGCCATAATACTCGGGCAGTTTCCTGAAGAAACCCAGGCGAGGGGCTCAATAGAAAAGGAAAAGTCAGAAGGGAACTGGTTAGGTCTTAAGGTCAGCAATCTTTCACTTGAGGAAGAGAAAGTAAATAATGTTAAGGGAGGGGTTAAGGTGGTCTCAGTAGAATCGGGTAGCACGGGTGATAAGGCGGGCATAGAACCAGGCGATGTTATTGTCAAGATTGGTGAGGAGGAGATCAGGAATAAGTCCCATTTTATTGAAGTGATAGAAAAACTCTCTCAAACAAAAGAGCCGGTGTTGTGTTATATAAAAAGGGCCGGGCAGCCGATGTTTGTGGCGATTGAGCCCTGATTAAATGTTGACCTCGGGTAAATTTTATGTCATAATTTTATAAAAGGAGGATTTGCGCCGAGAGTTTAATGTATTGAGTGTCTGATAAAAAACAGCTTCCGGAAAGTCCGATTCGGTCCCCAAAAGAAAGGCAAACCTTTAGGTTTGCTTCCGGAAAGCTATTTTTATATTTTAGGAGGCATTTTGAATAAACCACTCATTTTGGACGGAAAGAAAACCGCTCAGGCTATTCAGGAGGAGTTAACCCGGGATTTGAGAGATTTAAAGGAGAGGGGTGTAACTCCGAAACTGCTCATAATACTTGTCGGAAATAATCCGGCCTCGGTCATCTATGTTAATAATAAGGAAAGGGCGTGCCGGAAGATAGGGGTTGAGGTGGAGACGGTTCGGCTGTCTGAAAACGCAAAGGCGAATGAGGTTGCTGACACAATAGTTAAGGCGAATGAAGATAAAAATGTTCACGGGATAATTTTGCAACTGCCATTACCTTCTCACCTGAACGAATTTTCTCTTGTTGAGCTGATCAAACCGGAAAAGGATGTTGATGGTTTGACCAGTGTGAATTTAGGCAGACTAATGCTCGGAAAGCCGAATTTTGTCCCGGCGACACCGAGAGGGATTGTGGAACTCTTGGTCAGGAACTCAATTCCAATTGCCCGCCGCCGGGTGGTAATTGTCGGCAGGGGTGAACTGGTGGGCAAACCGCTGGCAAATCTGCTTCTCTTGCACGGGGAGAGAGGAGATGCTACAGTAACCGTTTGCCATAGCAAAACCGAAGATTTAGGTATGATTTGCCAAGAGGCAGAGATTTTGATTGTGGCAGCGGGCAGACCAGGACTAATTACCGGCGATATGGTATCAGACGGTGTGGTAGTGGTTGACGCCGGGATTAATCGGACCGAGAAAGGGATAGTCGGCGATGTGGAGTTTGATAGCGTGGCGGTTAAGGCGCAGGCAATAACACCGGTGCCCGGGGGTGTCGGACCGATGACGGTGGCGATGCTTTTGGCTAATGTGATCAAAGCAGCAAAGAGTTCAGTATGAACATTTTCCATCAACTGAGAGCAGACCAGCGGCTTATTAACAGGGAACTGAAAAAAATGCTCCGTTTTAACAAAAAAGTTCCTTGCCGTCTTGCTCAGGCGGTGCGCTATGCGGTTCTTTCTAAAGGGAAAAGGCTAAGACCGGTTTTGACCTTGGAGGCATTTCGGGCTTGCGGCGGGAGGAGGCTGGATTGGGTTATACCTTTTTGCTGCGGGATTGAGTTAATCCACACCTTTTCTTTAATCCATGACGACCTACCCAGTATGGACAATGATGATTATCGTCGCGGGCAGCCGACAGTTCACCGGCAGTTTGATGAGGCAACCGCAATCCTTGCCGGAGATGGCCTTTTGGCGTTAGCCTATGAACTCTTTATGAACGGGCCGGCGCCCATCGCCCGGAGAGGGGCAGCAACGCTTTTAATTTCCCGGTCTATCGGAATTAGCGGTATGGCCGGCGGGCAGATGTTAGATATAATCCAAAATCCTCCAAATAAAAAGGTTCAGATAGGGCAAGGCTTTAGCCTTGCGAAACTAATGCGAATCGCCGAGTTAAAAACCGGCATGTTTTTTGCCGCCTCACTTGGCACCGGAGCAATAATTGCTAATGCTTCCCCAAAACTTGAGAAAAAGTTGGAGTTTTTAGGGATGAAACTGGGGGTATTGTTTCAGTTGACCGACGACCTTTTAGACCAGGAGCGCTATGCGAATAAATTGCGTCGCAAGGCAGAAATTTTAGCCGAGAAAACCCGAGATGGTTTTCTCGCGCTTGGACCAAAATTTGTTTTTTTTGCCGAGTTGGTGCCTTTTGTTCTTAATAGAAAAGAGTAAAAATGGGATTGTTGGAGCGGATTGACTCCCCCGTTTCACTGAGAAGCCTTTCTCTGGCAGAGTTGAGGATACTGGCACAGGAGATTCGGGAGTTAATCGTTAAGACGGTGGCCAAAAACGGCGGGCATCTTGCTCCTAACCTGGGGGTAGTAGAGTTGACGCTTGCTCTGCACCGGACATTTGACACCCCGGAGGACTGGATTATCTGGGATGTGGGGCATCAGTGTTATACTCACAAAATTATTACCGGGCGCCGGGAGCGGTTTGCTACGCTCCGCTTGGTGAAAGGGATTGCCGGATTTCCCAAAAGAATTGAAAGTGAATACGATGTGTTTGATACCGGTCATTCGGGTGATTCTATCTCTGCAGCGCTGGGAATGGTGACCGGTCTTCGGAGGCAAGGGAAAAGGCGTCGGGTGATTGCGGTAATTGGTGATGGTTCTATTGTTACCGGTATGGCTCTTGAGGCGCTTAATCACGCCGGCTCTCTCAAAGAGGACCTGATTGTGGTTTTGAATGATAATGAAATGTCCATCGCCCATACTACCGGTGCGATTGCTACTTATTTGAATCAGGTTATAACCGGCAGGGTATATAATCGGCTGCGCGATGATGCTTGGCAATTGTTAGGTCACCTCCCGCGGGATTTAAGTGAGCGAGCCCGGCTAGCAGCACATAAACTTCAGGAGGGTTTGAAAAACCTAATAGTACCTAGTATTCTTTTTGAAGAGTTGGGTTTTCGTTATATCGGTCCGGTTGACGGTCATAATCTGGGCAAGTTAATTGAGACATTCCAGCGGGTGAAAGCGTTACGGGGTCCGGTGCTGGTGCACATTGTAACTCGTAAAGGCGAGGGGTATGAGCCGGCAAGGAAAAACCCGGAGCAGTTTCATGGCATCGGTCCTTTTGATGTTGCTACCGGCGCGCCAACCGGCAGAAGGCTACCAACATTCACCGAGCGGTTTGGCGCTAAGATGGTGGAACTGGCAGAAATTGACAAAAGGGTTGTGGCAATAACTGCCGGGATGTGCCTGGGCACCGGATTAAAAGAGTTTCGGGAGAGGTTTCCCGAGCGTTTCTTTGATGTCGGGATATGCGAGCAGCATGCGGTAACTTTTGCCGCAGGTTTGGCACAGGTCGGTCTAAAGCCGGTAGTGGCAATCTATTCAACATTTCTCCTGCGGGCTCTTGACCAGATTTTGCAGGATGTGTGTCTTCAGGGGTTACCGGTAGTATTTGCTATTGACCGGGCTGGATTAGTAGGGGAGGATGGACCTACCCATCATGGTGTTTATGACCTTTCTTATTTGACGATGTTTCCCAATATGGTTGTTACCGCACCGCGAGATGGGGATGAGTTAAACAGGCTGCTTGAGTTTGCGGTGGCATACCAGAATGGTCCGGTAGCAATTCGCTATCCCCGCGGCGAGGTAGCAGAGATAAAAGCCGCAACTCAAGAGGAAGAGCCAAAGAGGGTGATTGAAATCGGTAAGGGAGAGGTGCTGAGAAAAGGCGCGGATGGCGCGGTTCTGGCGGTAGGTTCAGCGGTGGGATGGGCAATGAAAGCAGCCGAGTTATTAACCGCTAAGGGTGTAAATGTTACTGTAGCGGATGGACGATTTGTAAAGCCTGTGGACGAGGAGTTGATTATTAATCTTGCCCGAATTAATCGGAAACTTTTAACAGTGGAGGAGAATACTCTCTTGGGCGGATTCGGAAATTTGGTCAGTCTGGTGATAGAAAAAAGAGGGCTTTCTTGTCAGTTGAAGCGGATGGGCATTGAGGACCGATTTGTTGAACACGGACCAAGGGAGTGGTTGCTTGAGGAATGCCGGCTTAGCCCCCAATGGCTGGCTGAGATAATGCATAAGTTCTTCACCGAGCCAGGATGATACCGAAAGCCGAAATTCAAAATTCAAATCTCAAAATTCAAATCTCAAAATTTTGGCTTTTGGCTTTTGGCTTTTGGCTTTTGGCTTCTCCTTTATTCGGCTTTTCACTGATTGAGCCGCCCCGGGTCGTTGCGCGACCTGATTATACCTTAGGGGTGGTATTTTTGGAGAAATGGCAAGGTCAGGTTTACTTGGGGCTGGAAAGAATCATACCGATAGAGGAGTATCTAAGTTATTCAATTAAAGAAGGGGTGATAGAGTCCTGGCAGAAAAAGGTGCGGCAAACGCTGATTCAGAAAGAATTAATGAGTGAACCAAGCGGTTTGATTCCGGACATTCAGTTGCCAAAGTTACCATTATTTGGTGAGGGGTCAAAAATAGACATTTCGGGCAGGGACAGAATTACTTTTGGTGGTAGTCAGACCTTATTTAAGGGGTTAACCCAGACGCCTGAGAGACAAAATCTTTTCCCGGAGTTGAAAATGGAGCAGGAACTGGCGGTGCAGGTTCAGGGCACCGTTGGCGATAAGACAAAAATTACCATTGACCACGATTCTCAGCGCGAGGAAAAGGAGAATAAGATTAAACTTGAATATACTGGCGGTGAGGATGAGGTGGTTCGTTCGGTAGAGTTGGGAGACACGCGGCTGGACATTCCAGGAACAATTTATACCGGTGACCTTCCGACCCGGCAGGGGCTATTCGGAATTTCTTTTAAGGGTAAACTGGCCGGAGCGAATATTTATGCGGTTGCTACCCGGGAGGGGGCAGAGAGCCAGAGCCAGAGTTTTACGGGCAGGCGGCGGGTGATGACCGATACCATCTGGGATGTTGATTTCATTCAGCGACGGTTTTATCGGTTGCCCGGAGTGGATTCAAATGACCGTCTCTTATCTTTAAGGGTTTACATTGATGACCGGAATTCGGGTAACAATCAGTCGGCATTTAAGGCAATTGCAACCGTTTTTCCGGACCATCCAGATTCAACCCCGGTGTGGAGTTATGACCGGGTTGGTGGTGATTTTGATCTCAAGACCGCGGGCGTTGATTATCTGGTGCGTCCGGGCAATATCTTGGAGTTCCTCACGCCGATTGAACGGAATCACATCGTCGGTGTGATCGCCTACAAAGATAAGGATACCATTGGCGGCGAGATGGTGCGAGACTCAATAGTTCTGGCGCTTTTGAAACCCGAGGTAACCGACTCCCTTTCCCTTGCCTGGGACTTGGAGATGCGCTCTTGTTATCAGGTTGGTGCCACCGATATAAAATTGGAAGCGGTCCGGCTCTTTCGCTACAACTCGCAGGGGACACATTTTGATTATGAGACCGACTCTTTGAGCCCTTACTTCGGACAGAAGTTTGTCCAACTTTTAGGTTTGGACCCGAATGGCGATGACAAGATTGAATACCCGGAGTTTGATGGTAAAACGGGCGTAATTCAGTTTCCTTTGCCCAAGCCATTTGCCGCCGAGGTTCTTTCGCTAAGAGAGCCGATTATCTATCGGGTTGACCCGCTCAACCTGCCGGTCGGCGAAGGGCGAAAGTATTTCTTGGTGGTTTCGTATTATACTGTAACTGAGACCTATTATCTCGGTCAGACCGACATATTAGAGAATTCAGAAAAGGTGATAGTGAACGGTGTGACAAAATCGCGGGGCGCTGATTACTCAATTGACTATAAGACCGGAATCATCACTTTTTTAAAACCCCTACCTCCTGATGCGGATATTAAGGTAACATTTGAATATCGCCCCTGGTTTTCGCTAAGTCAGAAGTCGCTGGTGGGCACCAGAGCCGAGTGGGCGTTTGCCCAGCAGGGGAAGATTGGCGGCAGTTTTTTCCATCGCTCCGAGGCGATTATGGAGGACAAACCAACACTGGGCTCTGAGCCTTTTCAGCGCACAGTTGCCGAAGGCGATTTCTCTTACAGCGCCAGTTCAGAAAAAATAACCGCCTTTTTAGACCGTTTACCAGTTTTGTGGGCTCAGACACCTACCCAGTTTGATATCAAGACTGAGGGTGCAATTTCCCTGCCGAACCCAAACACCCGGGGGGTAATTTACCTTGATGATTTTGAGGGGACGACAATTACCCGGGATGTCTCTAATACCGCAGGAGTCTGGTCTTTTGCCTCAGTGCCGGTAGGAAAGGATACCAATACCTTTGCCCGTGTCCCGCTTTGCTGGAAAAACCCGGATACGGCGGTGCGCAAAGACAGCGTATTTGGTCCCGGTATCGGTGAGGAAGGCAGGGAAACGCAAAAAATTCTTCAGGTGGTCTTTACCCCGGACTCTAATAGAGAGTCTTGGGCAGGAATAACTCAGGTTCCCGCTGGTGCAATTGGAATGAACTTTACGGAAATTGAGAATCTGGAGATAGTCTTAAGGACCAGGCGGGGAAAAGGGAACCTGCATATTTCCGTGGGTATGGCGATAGATGAGGATGCCCCGCGTCGGGATAAAGGTGGAAGAATTCGGGGTTATAACGGCTTCTTAGACACCGAAGACCGCAATGGCAATGGCGTCCTTGACGAGGACGAGGACACCGGACTGGATGGGGTTTTTGGCGCGGATTCGGTCTGGGCGCCGGATGCGCTTGACGACGGGAATGATGACTATGACCCAAAGAAAAACCCCCAAGGGACCGAGGGCAACAGCCGGCTGCGGATTGATTCTGAAGACCTGGACGGTAACGGCTTCTCCAGATATAACCACTATTTTGAATGTTCTATTCCCCTTGATGATGAGCGTTTTTTCTCTCCTTTATATAACTCCTGGCGATTTTGCCGGGTAACCCTTCGGGATTCAACACTTTTTGCTAAAATAGGCAACCCCAAATGGGAGGATATCAGAGTGGTTCGGCTCTGGTTGGACGGGTTTGAGGCGACAGACACAATAGAGATTTATTCCCTTCAGTTCACCGGCAGTAAGTGGCGCAACCCGAAAATTACCGATTTATACGGCAACACGGTAATACCGTCCGATACCAATGAAAAGGTATGGGTTACCCAGGTTTCTAATAAGACCGACCCCAACTACACCTCGCCATTTGACCTAAAAAGGGATATTACCACCGGCAAAACCGAGACTGAGGCATCACTCTGCTTGGGCTACCAGAGTCTTGACAAAAACCGTCAGGCGGTGGTGACCAAAACGACCGCGGTGGCTGAGGATTACCGGGATTACGAGGAGATGCGATTTTATGTTCATGACGACGGCAATGGACTTAGCGCCTTTTTGCGTTTCGGCTCGGACTCGGCAAATTTTTACGAGTTTTTGGCGCCGATTACTGCTGGAAAAAAGATATCCGGCCGGGATGGGAAATGGTTTGAGTTTGTCTGCAGTTTGGATTTCTTTCCTTTCCTCAAGGCGCAGCGTGACTCCTTAGGGATAAAATCGGACTCTTCCTACACAGTCAATCAGGGCGAACTTTCCTTTCGGGTTAAGGGGTTGCCCTCGCTTGCCAGTGTGCGCTGGATGGCAATAGGGATAGAAAACCGGGCGCTTGACAAAGCAACTGGTGGAGTTTGGTTCAACGACATCCGACTTTCTGCCCCGCGGAAAGAGCCGGGCTATGCATTCACCGCCCAGACCAATCTGCGTCTGGCCGATTTTATTGCCTTAGGGTTTAACTACTCATATACTGACCCGAACTTTCGCCGTTTTTCTGAAGGGCGCGGGGTGAAAACCGGTGGTTTCGGTCAGAATCTTTCCGGTAACATCCAGATGAACTTGGACCGATTTCTTCCTCGCAGTTGGAAGATTTCCCTGCCCTTTAGTTACTCCTTTGCCCGGCAAACGACCGTTCCCAAATATTCGTCCCGGTATTCGGATTTGCGACTTACTCCGGAGCGGGCAAAGGGTCAAACAGGGATTGGACATAGTCGGGAAATTGCCTTCGCCAACATTACCAAACAGCGTTCGGGAAACAAAATTTTAAACTATACCCTTGAGGCGATGGGGTTCTCCTATTGGCAGAGGTGGGCGGGGAGTCGAACCTTTCCCAATTATGACTCCAGCCAATCGGTTAACTGGCAATGGCGCTATGGAATATCTCCGGATGTGAAAATTCGTTTAGGCGAAAAGGGTGAACTTGCCCTTTTACCCCGCGATATCCGCCTCGGTTTGAGCGGTGGGAAAAAGACCGATATCCGAGGCGATACGATTCGGGTTGATACTTTAAAAGGGAGCGGTGTGAGCGGAGATTTCAGTGTCAGTTTTTCACCGATAGAGGATTTAACGGTAGATTACCGCTGGGAGTCGGAACGGGACCTGTTGGTTGCCGAGCCGGAAACGATATTTATATTCTCAAGTGGTGTTGAAGCCGGTCGGAACGAAAACTTTAGTGTCGGTTACGATTTTGATTTCGGTGATTTTGTCAATGGTTCAATTGAATTTGATGGTGACTACAGCCACGAGCGCCCGAAAATCGGCACCTTTTATACCGACTCCCGGAATATTAATAACTCCGGAGAAATCAGTTTCAACACTTCGTTGGAACTTGCCGAACTCCTGGAGCGGCTCAGAATAGAAAAACGACCATCAGAGTCGGAGAAAGAGGATGAGGAGACTGATTCACTTAATCAACAGCCAGAGTCGCTCCCTCCGGTCCGAAGACCTCCAAGGACAAAACCGGGGTCAGCATTTCCCAAGGGGGTGTTTTCCGAGTTAAAGGAGAAAATTGAACCGATTGAGATAAACTACACCATTTCCCGCTCCAGTGACTACCTTGGTTTCAAAGGAACCGCGCCCTGGAATTACCGCTTGGGACTTACCGACACGCTTCCCGACGACACCCTCCAAGGAAATTTGAGCCGCACCCGAGATAGAGAAAATAACCTTCGGCTCGGGACCGGCGCCGGGTTTAAGGACCTTACCGCCCGGTTAAATTACAATCTCTCCTGGGGAAAAAACCAGGCTATTCTTGGTGCCAGCGCCGACCGGTCTCTCACCTGGCCCAGTATCACATTAAACCTAAATCGGGTTCACAACCTCTTCCCGAAACTGGCTATTGACTCTCGTCTTTCCACTAACTATCAACGCACCTGGGATGTCCGCGGAGAACTTCTGCCAATGGAAAACGGTGGCGAGACTCTGGCTTACTTTGGCAGAACAGCCACTTATACCACCAGCCTCAGCCCGCTCCTCTCCTGGCAGACCAACTGGAAAAAACGGATATCCACAACCCTCTCTATTGATTATACCCAATCCCGTTCTTTAAACTACCTAAATGAAACCGGGACAACCCGCAGTGAAACCAGATCCCGAAACCCAGGGGCAAATCTTTCCCTTTCTTACGCCTTTTCTGCCCCTCAGGGATTAAGATTTCCCTTTTTACGGCAGGTGCGATTTTCTTCTGACCTTAACCTGTCCTGCCAGATTCGCTACTCTCAGACTTTACGAGAACAGACGCTTTGGTCTGAGGGTAAAGAGCCGACCACCATTCCTCAGCAACGGGACCAGGCAACCGCCACCTCTCTTGGTGCCTCCTACCGTTTCTCGCGCAGCATTGAGGCAGGACTTAATACCGGCTACAGTTACAACAAGGGTATTACCGGTTTCACCACCCAAAGGCTTGACATAAATATCTGGCTCCTCTTCCGTTTTTAGGGATGAGTCGTCAGGAAAAGGTGGTGCTATTGATTTTAAGTATGGCGTTTTTAATTGGCGCCGGGGTAAATACTTTCAAAAAAATTGCCCGAGCCAAGAGGGCTCGCTCATCACCGGTGGTGGTTAAAACTGCCAAAGATAGCACCGAGAGTCCGCCACTCCTTGACATTAACCAAGCAACAAAGGAGCAACTTGAAGCGTTACCAGGAATTGGTCCGGTCCTGGCGCAGCGAATTATTACCTACCGGGAAAAGAGCGGTGGTTTTAAGAGTATCTCTCAACTCCGCAAAGTTTCCGGAATCGGTCCGAAACGGCTGTCAGCGATAAAAGATTTTATCACTGTCAGTAAACCTTTACCTCGCAGTAAAAGCGCGGCAACCGCTCCGGCGCCCGAATCAACTCAAAGGTAAAAGAAAATTTTCCCCCACAATTTTTAACTCTGTTATTACCTTTAATCTTATTTTGCTTTTTAAAATCGGCTGAAGTTAGTTTTTTGACTTCCTTTTAAAATCAGATTCTCAACCGCCTCTTAGCCTTCTTTTAAGTTCTGAACTTAGCATTGAATGAAAAACCGCTCCATCCAACCTTTTTAGACCATTTCTTACAACCATCCCGCCATTCGATTTTCCCTTTGAACTTAAACAAGATTTTAACATCAAACTTAGCAACAAGCCTAAAACCTTTTCAACAAAGGGTTTTACCACCCTAGTGCTGGAGTGGACAGCCCCCCAAGTAAACCGGTCTTCAAATTAAGTTATTAAATTGCGATACTTAACTAAATTTTAACCATCAGAATTTTGTGTATATATAAATACACTTAGCCCTTACCCTTCTCTTCCTTACGCGCCCCTCATCTCTGTCATTGCGCGCCCCTCGGCTCCGTCATTCCAACCGAGCCTATAGCGAGTGGAGGCCCCCTTTTTTGGCTCGGGGCAGACCTGAAGAGCAAAGGAATCTTTGGTAATGAGATTGCTTCCCCTCGCAATGACGGGGGTGGGAGATTATGGACAGATGCTAAAAATCAGCGTGTGCAGGGTTAGGAGGGGGTTGGTGTTGAGAGAGGCATTTTCTTGGTAGGTGTAAAGTTGGCGGATTCTTTTGAGGATTAGAGCGGGGGGGATTTTTAAGAGCGAGGGAGGTGTCCAAGTAGAGGTGGAGGTTGAGGTTAAGGTTGAGCGGAAAGCGGAGCGGTAGAGAAAAATTAAGGTATTGACAATGGTGGTTAAGGGGATGTTTTTAAGTTGCTCAACCGCCTGCGTAATGGTTAATTTGCTTTTAGTGGTTGTAAGTTTTTCCAATACAGAACGAATTATGAACTCTTCCGGTTCGGGGTTGTTGAGAATCATTAATGCCCTGCCCAAAGAGCCCTGGGCAAGGGCAGCGGCAAAGGAAATTAATTCTGTCTCTTGTCTTCTGTTTTCCTTTATTCCCATTCTGAGCCAGTTTAATATTTGAGACTCTGGTATTTCGGCAAAGCGGATGATTTGGCATCGGGAGCGAATTGTATCAAGGAGGGCGTTGGGAACTGAGGTGGTGAGGATAAGAATGGTGTTAATCTGGGGTTCTTCAAGAATTTTGAGTAAGGCGTTTTGTGCCTCATCTTTCATCTGATGGGCGTTGAGTAAAACAAAAAACCGCACTCGGGCGGTGGATGGCGGTTTTGCCATTTCCATTCTGAGCCAGCGCACCGCCTGAATACTTATCTGGTGAGTTGGGTCAGGAATGGGTTGAGTTGCACCGAGGATATAGTCTGCTGATAATTCGGCGGTGGCAATGATAACATCTTCCGGAGACATATCGGACCGGGGTTTTCTAATTGGGAATAGGAGTCGGAAGTCGGGATGGTTTAATCGGGCAATTGCCCGGCAAGATGGACAAATACCACAGCCAAATTGGGTGCTTGATTCTGAAGAGGGTTTTACCGGTTTTTCGCAGTTTAATGCCTGGGCAAACTTAAAGGCGATAGTGCGCTTACCTACCCCGGGTGGACCGACAAAGAGCAGAGGTGCGTATCTACCCTTGGCGATGAGTCTTTCAATGGTTCTACAGACCCGTTCCTGTCCGATTATTCCTGGAATCATTGCCCAGGTACAGGTAGAGTTAGAGAACTCTCAACCTTGGCATTTACCTTTCTTTTTGGAGCCATTCTAAGGGGTTGATTGGTTGACCATTTTTTCTAATCTCAAAATGGAGATAGTCTTCTACCCAGCCTAAAACGGTTCCGGTTGAAACCTGGGCACCGACAACCGTTTGGATTGTGCTGAGATTGGCATAAAGGGTATAAAATCCACCCTGGTGGTCAACGATTATCAGGTTGCCATAGCCGATGAAACGGTCGGCGTAAACCACTTTTCCTGCGGCGATAGCCAGGACCGAGCCCGGGTTTTGGGGCTTAATGTCAATGCCGAGATTGGCGGTTTTGGTGCGATAGCGCGGGTGAGTTTTTGCCCCGAATGTCGCTATTACCGAACCCGGAATCGGCCAGGGAAGTTTCCCCTTCTGCTCTTCAAAGAAGGTTAAAGAACCTTCCGTCTCTTTCTCCCTTTTTTCCAGTTGAGCAATAAGGCTTCGCAGCCGCTCCTTGGCATTTTCCAACTCTTGTTGAGCCTTTTTGTTGACCTCTTTTTCCCGCTGGATTTTGGCAAGGAGACGTGCCTCCTCTTCTCGGTCAAGAGAAAGTGCCTCCTGCTTCTTTTTTGTTTCTTCAAACAACAGGTCAAGATTTTTCCGGGCGGTGAGCAGTGATTCCCGCTGGGCGGTTGCCGCTTGGTTGAGTTCCTGCAGTTCGGCGAGCAGTTTCCGGTCGGTTCGGCTGACTAAACGCAAATTTATTGTCCGGCGATATAATTCCGGGAGATTCTCGCTGGTAAGCATTGCCTGAAGTGGATAGAGCCGGGAGTATTTATAGATACTCACCAGCCGATTTGAAAGTTCCTCACGTTTTTGTTGGATTCTTTTGTTAATCTGTGCCAGTTCGGCGGTTATTTCGTTTATTTCCCGATTCCTTCGGTTGATCTGTGCCCGTAGTTGAGCAATCAGCCGTTCGGTAAGATAAATTTTTTCCTTGATGGCTTCAAGTCGGGCAAGGCTGAGTTGCTCTTTTTTAGCCAGTTCTTCACCAATTTGAGTTAACTCTTCAATCTTTCTTTCGGTTGAATCCAGTTCCTTTTGGCACAATTCTATTGAATCTTTGAGAGACTGAGCATATCCGATAGCACCTGTCAAACAGAGTGATATTATTACAGCCGGCAATAGGGTATATTTTACCATTATCCAATTCCGGTGCCCACCCGGCTTTTCTTAGAAACCCGGACAGGGACGACTCGGAGGGTAGAAGGAAGCCGTTCCAATGCTAAGAGTGCGCCACTCAGCCCTAAGAGCGCGCCTAAAGAGAAGATAATTCCGAAAAGCAATAGAGTTGGGAAAAGGGGAGGAGGGATAAAAGAGACAACGACCCGATAGATAACAAAAAGGAGGAGAAATGCCATTATGCCACCCAATGCGCCTTGCAGCGTTCCCTCTAGGAGAAATGGTGTTCGGACCGTGGCACGGCTTGCTCCAACCAGTTCCATTATTTCTATCTCCTGGGCGCGGCTGGTGATTGAATTTTCAGTGGTCTGGAAAACAATAAACAGAACGGATATTGCCACGATAATCAGGACAATGACATCAAGGAGTAGAACAGTTCGCAGCGCCCGGTTTAACTGGGATAATAACTCCTTTCCTGACCAAACTTCGGTAACCCCAGGTAAAAGTAGGAGTTTTTGCTCCAGGGCTTGGACCTGCTCCGGGGTTGTATATGACGGCTGGAGAGAGATTCTTAGCGATGCGGGAAGAGGATTCTCGCCCAAGGCGTTTAAGAGGCTGGTGTCTGTTCCCAAATCGGCACGGAGTTCCTCAAACGCCTCTTCCTTTGAGACAAATCTCACCTCCATTACCCCGGCGATATTTGCCACCTTCTCCTGAAGAGGTAGTGGCGATAGCGCCACTTCATCGGTTACAAAGGCAAAAACCTGTGCCCTTTGCACAGCGGTGCGAAGGACAATCAAAACATTCAATGTCAGGACGCCGAACAGCGCCAGAACCAGGAGGCATACACCCTGCACCGCGGTGGAAAGGAAAAACTCACTACGACTTCGGCTTATCGTCCGAAATGTCTCTTTAATTAAGTAACCCATAGATATAGTTTATAGTTGTTAGTTAGGATTTTTTGGTTCTGTTTCATCCTTCATCCCGGATAATCCTTCCGGCATCTAAGGTTACGCGGCGGCGCCGCGTCCGTTCTGCGAGGAGAGCATCATGGGTGGCCATTATTACGGTTGTTCCCTGATAATTGATATCCTTCAATATATTCAAAATGTCCTCTGACGCCTTTGGGTCAATGTTGCCGGTCGGTTCATCAGCCAGGATAATATCCGGCGATTTGACCAGCGCCCGGGCGATAGAGACCTTTTGCTGTTCGCCGCCTGACAACTCATAAGGAAAGGCATTCTTCTTATGCACCAGCCCTAACTGATTTAGTGTCTCCTGAATTCTTGCCGGAATAGTGTCTTTTTGCACCCTGACCATCTGTAGGACAAACTCCAGGTTTTCGTAAACAGTCCGTTCGGGCAGGAGCCGGAAGTCCTGAAAGATGATTCCTACCCGGCGGCGGAGGAGAGGAATCTCCTTTTCCTTCATCATTGTTAAGTCATAACCTAAAACCTTTATTTCGCCGAGGTCGGGTAATTCCTGGCGATACAAAAGTCTCAGTAAGGTGGTTTTTCCTGCGCCGGTAGCGCCTAAGAGAAAGAGAAAATCTCCTTGATAGACCGTGAGGTTAATATCGGTGAGCGCTGGCCAATCACCCTGATAGTATTTAAACACCCCGGTGAGTTCCACGATCGGAGTTATTGAGGATGTTATGTTACTTGACATACCACTTTAAAAGTGTCCAGCAGGCACTTATTCCATCCTTAAAGCCGATTTTCTTCCCCTCCTGCCGGGCGTGATAATTGATCGGCACCTCAATAATCCGCCGGTGGGAGCGGAGGAGTTTGGCGGTTATCTCCGGTTCAATATCAAACCGCTGGGCAGAGAGGTTAAGACCGGTAAACAGATTACGGCGAACAACTTTATAACAGGTCTCCATATCGGTAATTTTACCCCCGAACAGCGCATTAGTAAAGAAGGTAAGAAAGATGTTCGCCAGTCGACTGCGCAAAAGGAACTTCCCTTTTCCCTTAAATCTTGAGCCGAATACCGCCGCCACCCGGTTATCCTTTAAAAAAGGCGCAAGTAAACGGGGATAATCTTCCGGCTCATACTCCAAATCGGCATCCTGAATTATTACCAAATCACCTTGGGCATTCGCCAATCCGCTCCGGATTGCCGTTCCCTTGCCGCAGTTGTGGGGATGGGTAATCACCTTGATGCCGGGAATTGAACTAAGCAAATCAGGTGTCCGGTCGGTAGAACCATCATCAACAACAATAATTTCCTTTAAAACCGGCACTTGCTGAACCCGCTTTAGCAAATTGACCACAGAATTTTCCTCATTATAAACCGGAACAATCACTGAAAGGAGCATACCGTTCTAAAGCCTCTTGGACTGGGGATTTTTCTGGTAAGCATTTCCAGACAGCGGACCACCTTTAACCCCATAACCCCGTCACTCTGCGGCCGTCTTCTTGTCCGACAACAAAAAATAAAATCTTCACACTGTCGGGCAAGGGGTGAAGAGCGGAATTCCCGGCTTGGTGCGGTGTTGTCAATGGACAACTCCCCATTTTCTCCGATAATCTTAAACTCCCGACGAAATGGCGGCGAGTTCCATTCTACATTTCCGCTAAAGAGTTCTCCATTAGAAAATACAAGTTCATATACCGCTTTTGACGGCGTGAGAAGCCGGCATTCTCCATCAACCGGTTCACCAAAAAGGGTAATGGCCATAGCGATGTCGTGAGGTGCTAAATCCCAGAGGCAATTGCCACTTTTTCTACCCCGGGAGGTTCTGAAGGCTTTAACCCGGACGATTTTACCGAGTGTCGGGCTTAAGGCAGAGAGTCTTGCGCATAGAGAGAGGAACCCCTCGGTATATATTGCGGTATGTCCGGTGGCGAGGATACGACCGGTGCTTTCCGCCAAATGGACCATCTCCTCGGCTTCACTCACCCCTAACGCCATCGGCTTTTCCACCAATACATCCTTTGAACTTTTTAAGGCTTGGCAGGCAATTTGGTAATGGGTTTCATCCGGGGTGGCGACAATTATCGCTTTTATCTCCGGTCTCATTAGCATTTCATTGTAGGACATATAAACTGTTGGCTGGTCCCAGTCACTCAGGAGAAGGTCGTTGCGGTCAGCGGCAAAAACTGTTAGCGAATAATCCCTATTTAGCATCTGGAGTGTTATGAGATACTTTTTCCCCCAATAACCCAATCCAACAATGCCAATTCCTAAGGGGGTCATTTAGAGAACTCGCCACGAAACCAGTTAATTGTGGCTATTAACCCCTCTTTTAGACTCACCTTAGGTTCCCAGTTAAGTAACCTTTTTGCCCGCCCGATGTCCGGCTGGCGGCGCTTTGGGTCATCAGAAGGGAGTGGCTGAAATAAGAAACGGCTCTGGGAATGGGTGAGTTTTTTTATCAGTCGGGCACATACTAATACACTGTATTCCTTTGGATTACCGAGATTGATCGGATAGGGGTCGGAACAGTCAATCAATTTATACAAACCTAAAACCATATCCGAAACATAGCAGAAACTCCGGGTCTGTCGTCCGGTGCCATAAATGGTCATCGGCTGGTTATTGAGCGCCTGATATATTAAGTTGGGTATGAGTCTGCCATCGTCAAATTTCATCCGCGGACCGTAAGTATTGAAAATTCGGGCAATCCGGACCGGAATTTTGTAAAGCCGATGATAGGTCATCACTAAAGCCTCAGCGAACCTTTTTGCTTCATCATAAACCGAGCGCACACCCACTGGATTCACATTACCCCAGTAATCTTCAGTTTGAGGATGCACCTTTGGGTCGCCATACACCTCAGAGGTGGAGGTATGGATAAAAATCACCCCCTGTTCCCTTGCCAGTTCTAAGAGATTCCTTGTTCCTTCAGAACCCACCCGCATCGTTTCTAAGGGGAATGCCTGATAATCTTTCGGTGAGGCGGGTGAGGCAAGATTAAAAATTACATCCAATTTCTTCAGGTGCTTAAGGGCATTCTTAACCGCCCGGGGATTGGTAATATCAACCCTTCTGAACTCAAACCGCCCTCCGTTTCCCGCCTTCCGCCTTCCGTTATCCGTGGTTAAATGGGCAATATTCTCAAGCCGACCGGTAAGAAGATTGTCCAGGCAGACAACCCGATAGCCCCTTTGAAGAAGGAACTCACACAAATGGGACCCAATAAACCCGGCGCCCCCAGCGACGACCGCTACTCCTATTCCGCCTTCCGCCTTTCGCCTTTTCCTCACCGACCTACACCGATATAAGTAAACCCTAACTTTTCCAGTTCTTTTCGGTCGTAGATATTTCTGCCATCACAGACAATCGGCACACGCATTTTTTCTTTGATGCGGGCAAAGTCAAGTCTCTTGAACTCATCCCATTCAGTTATTATTGCCAATAGGTCGGCGTCGGTAGCCACCTCCTCGGCGTTATTGCAGAATACAACCTCTTCGGGCAGAACCCGCCGTGCCTTAGGCATCGCTTTAGGGTCGTAGGCACGAATACGGGCGCCATCGGCAAGGAGCATTCTTATTATATCAATTGCCGGGGCAAATCTTATATCGTCGGTGTTGGGTTTGAAGGAGAGTCCTAATACGCCGATGTTTTTATCGCGGAGATTCCAGAGCGCCTGCCGGATTTTTTTTACAAACCGCTGTTTTGCCTCTTCGTTGATCCTTTCTACCTCAATTAGCAGTCGGAAATCATACCCCAGTTCTTCGGCGATGCGAATAAACGCCCGCAGGTCTTTGGGAAAACAGAAACCACCGTAGCCCACGCCGGCATCAAGAAAACTCCGACCGATTCTTTTGTCCAGACCCATTCCTTCGGCAACTTGACTGACATCTGCCCCAGCCGCCTCGCAGATAAAACTGATGGCATTGATAAAAGAGATTTTCATCGCCAGAAAGGCGTTTGAGGCATGCTTGATCAACTCGGCGGAAGCCAAATCGGTAACAATAACCGGTGCCTTTATCCCTTGATAAACTTTTAACATTATCTCGGCCGCCCGTTCGTTCTCCACGCCAATTACAATACGGTCGGGTGAAAGAAAGTCTGTCACCGCCGAACCCTCGCGCAGAAACTCCGGATTACTGGCAACATCAAACGGCACACTTTTCCCTTGATACCTTTCAATTGTCTTTCTTATCCACTTGCCGGTTTGGACCGGAACGGTTGATTTTTCCACAATTAACCGGTAGCCGTCCATACTCTCAGCAATTTCCCGGGCGACATTTTCAACATAAGTCAAGTCCGGTTCGCCAGTTTCCAAGGGGGGAGTTCCTACGGCGATAAAGCAGACTTCACTTTCCCGGACAGCGGTTTTTATGTCGGTAGTAAAACTTAACCGCCGGGCATTTACACATTCATCAATAATCTCATTTAACCCTGGTTCATAAATTGGTACCCTGCCTTTGTTTAGAAGTTCAATTTTTTCCCTATCATTGTCAACGCAGATGACCTGATGACCAATTTTTGCCAGACAGGCGCCCGATGTCAACCCAACATAACCGGTGCCAATCATTGCTATTTTCATAGGGGTTAATATATTGAGAATAATAACAAAGTCAACTCCACACCTTATAAGAACCCCTAAATCCGAAACCCTAAATTCTAAACAAATTCAAAGCACCAATATGCTAAATCCAAAATGTTTTGGTAATTTGGATTTTGGTATTAGAAATTGTTTAAGATTTGGTGCTTTGAAATTAGGATTTATTGGAGTGGGCTCGGGGCAGGCTTTATTCTGGCAAGCAGGGTGCCGGAAGAAGCCAAGTTAAGACTTTACCCTGCAACGGCGGCACCGAGCCGAAACGAGAAATCGGCATTTTGGGTGCAGAAATGCAAAAAACAACAAGGAGGCGTTATGAAGCGTCGTTCTGTCATCATCTGCGCAGCGATTATGGCGGTCGCAGCCTATGCAGATTGGGAGCAACTGCCAAACGTGCCGTATGGAGTTCCAGTTGGTGCCGGAGCTGCCATCACCTACTCCTATGACCAGTGGGGAGAGAGACCCTATGACACGGTCTGGGGCATCTTTCCGGATCCCCAACTGGAGATAACCTACTTTCTTTACTACGACTGCGTAGAAGGCGCATGGCATTTACCTAATGAGCCAGCAGTGAACTATCTTGTGAATACCGCAATCACATTCCAGTGGATGGAGGGTGGAGTATTGTATGTTATTGGCTATGACTGTGGTCAGCACAAGGATATGCTTTACTGGTATGACCTGAAAGAGGAATTATGGGATGATGAGCCTATAATCGATTTCTCCCTTGGACCAAGACCAGGTCTGGCATTTCGGGCAAATCCGACTTACAACAGAGAGATGCAGCCAATTCCGGGCTGGCTTTACTGCCTTGCCGGAGGGTCCAAACAGTTCTGGCGGTACTGGATTCCAACTTCCTTAGAGCCGGTTGCGGTTGATGGGATTTATCCTGGAAATGGTGCGCTTATCGCTGACCAGACGCCCCTCTTCATCTGGCAGGAAGAACCTGACGCCACAGAATATCGGCTAAATGTGGCAACCGACTCAGGCTTCGGCACTATAGTTATAGAGGTTATCACCACAACTCCACGCTATCAGGTTGAGACAAAAATGGCAAACGGGGAGTACTACTGGAAAACCGCTTATCGGCCATCCCATGGCGACTGGACCTGGAGCCCAGTTCACAGTTTCACCCTTCAGGGCAGCTGGGAGAAATTGGAGGATATCCCTGAGGCTGTTGGTGAAGGCGCAGCACTGGCGTATCCGGGAAACTCCTTCGGCATTGGGGACTGTCTTATTGCCTTTGTTGGTGGCGGAGATACCGACTGGTATGTCTATTCTATCCAAGAAGATAGGTGGCTGGATCGTTTTGGCCCAGCCACACCTAACCCCCAGAATATCGGGAGCGGACTTGCAGCCCATAGGTTCTTTGCCTTTGACCATGGAACGCCTTGGGCAATCTTTGGCGAGAATTCAAACGTTGTCTCCTGTTACGAGTGGGGCTCCTGGCTACCATGGGGTGACGACCCTCCTGAACCATTAGGTCCAGGTGCTTCAATCGCATCGGGAAAATATTTCTCCAAGCCTTTCTACCACTATATCTATTTAATTGTGGGTGAGGAACCGCAAAATGGAACACCAAGAAATCACTTCTGGAGGCTAGCAGTGTCCGCAATAGATGAAAAACAGGAGCACAATCAAGTATCTGGTTCCCAGGCCAAAGGCAGTAGTTCAGCCCGAACTCATCTTCGCTTTGGTGCTGATGGTGTGGTTGAGTATTTACTTGAAGTCCCGGCAAATGTGAAGGTGGCGGTTTACGATGCGCTTGGCAGGCAGGTTGCAATACTTTACTCAGGTAATCAAACCGCTGGTGTCCATAGGCTGAAATGGACTCCCCAAACATCTGGTGCCTATTTCATTCTGTTTGACACGGGCAAGGAACAGGCTAAACTCAAGGTGGTTGTAAGATAAAAACAATGCGGAGGGGGTAAATCGCCCCCTCCGCAAAAGGAGCGATTATGCGAAAGTTAATGTTTTTACTTGTCCCAATGGCGCTTTTTGCCCAGGGGGTTGAGATTGATACCGTAATTCCTCTATTGTCAAGATTGTATAACGGTTTCTTCATCCCGGAACTTAATAAACTTTACATTTCAGCGGAGTATAGAATCTTTGTTGTTGACTGCTCCCTTTATCAGGTAGAAACAATCCCGTTTGGCTGGTCCGGGGGAGGGTTTTTTAGTTCCTACAACTGGCGCCAAAGGAAACTTTATATCTCTAATGAGTCGTATATGAATGGTGTGGTTGTTATTGATGTTGATGTGGATACAATCCTCCGTTGGATTCCTGAGAGGGGTATTCGGGGCCATTGCTATGTATCGGCGAATGACCGTTTGTATATTGGGGCAGAAACTTTAAAAATATTGGATTGTGCTGCCGATACGATAATAGGAGAAAAGGAACCGCCGATAGCAGGCTACACCTTTTGCCACCCTTTCTGGGATTCGGTTCACAATAAGTTATATGTGGGAATGGAGAGGTTTAATCCACCATTCTGGATGGCGGTATATGATTGTTCCGACGATTCACTATTGGCGTGCTTTATGATTCCAAGTCGTAATCCAGTCTGGATGCAGTTTCACTACGACTTAGGCAAAGGCTACTATGTTAATTATCTTTTTGATTATCCCGGTGTAATTGACATCAAAAATGATTGCTTTCTGAAGGTTTTTCCCTTTGGGGTTGAGTATGGCGGTTTAAACCCGCTTGCCCTTGATACAATAGATAACAAAGTCTACTGCGGGATGGCGCGCCCCATATATCCAGACACAATTTATGTAATTGACTGTTTAACCGACTCTATCATCAAGAGGTTGGTTGAGGGTGGTTGGGGACCTTTAGCGGTGCGCTGGGCGCCTTGGAGCAACCGGGTATATTTTACTGGCGGACCTAAAGGAGAAACACTGAAGGTTCTGGACTGCCGGACCGATTCGGTCATCGCCCGGGTGCGACTGGAAGAATATGGTATATATGGTCCACCTGACCTTCAACTTGACCCGATTCACCACCGCGTCTTTGCTATTGGTAGAGATAGCACTTTATATGTCCTAAGGGAGGTTATACCAGGTGTGGAGGAACGCGAGGCACTTCCCACTTTCCACTTAACACCAATCGCAACAGTTGTGCGCGGGATTCTATTCCTTCCAGCGTCAGGTGGAGAGCATCCAGCATCAAGCCTGCTCCTTGACATTACTGGTAAGAAGGTGCTTGACCTTAAGCCCGGTGCTAATGACATTCGCCATCTTTCCCCTGGTGTCTATTTCATAAGGGGTGGTTCAGGAATAGAAAAGACCCGATTCGGGGAGCGAAGCCGAAAGGTTGTAATTACAAAGTAACAGTTTTCCCCTTTATTTACCCGGCTCTGAATAAAAAAGTGGTAGGTTATCCATCTGGTTCACTAGCAAGTTTCTGCAGTTCGGCAAGGAGATTGAGTGCTTCTAATGGAGAAAGTTCGTTGATATTTAAGTTTTGGAGACGGAGAAGCACCGGATGAGGGGCGCTTTTTTCCTTGCGGTCGGGTTGAGCGATTCGGTCTGAAGCTATCGGCAGATCAATTTCCGTTATCAATTGGGTGAGGTTTATTTCCTCACCTTTTGTAAAACGCTTGAGCAGTTCTTTTGCCCGGTTGATTACTACCGGTGGCAATCCGGCAAGTTTTGCCACCGCGATACCATAACTTTTATCCGCCGGTCCGGGGCGGAGTTTCCTGAGAAAAAGGACCTGGTCGCCACTCTCCCGGACGACAAAAGAGTAGTTTTTTACCCGGGTGAGATAGGTGGCGATGTCGGCAAGTTCATGATAATGGGTGGCAAATAGTGTCCTCGGACGGAACTCCTCCTCGCCGTGGAGATACTCAACTGTTGCCCAGGCGATTGCCAGACCGTCATTAGTTGATGTCCCTCTGCCGACCTCATCCAGAATCACCAGACTGCGGGAGGTGGCGTTGTTTAAAATATTTGCCGTCTCAATCATCTCGGCAAGGAAGGTGGAAACGCCCCGAGCAACATCGTCTGAGGCGCCAATCCGAGTGAAGATTTTGTCAACGATACCAATCCGGGCGTGCTCAGCAGGAACGAAAGAGCCCATCTGGGCCATAATGACAATCAAGGCAACCTGGCGGAGATAGGTGGACTTTCCCGCCATATTTGGTCCGGTGACGATAAGGATTTGTTCTTTGTCCGGGAGAATTAATGTGTCGTTAGGAATAAAAGGTTCTTCAACCATCGCCTCAACTACCGGGTGTTTTCCTTTTTTGATTTCAATGATATAGGAATTGTCTACTATCGGGCGAGTATAATTTTTGTCCCGTGCCACCTCAGCGAGACTGGCAAGCACATCCAGTTGAGCCACCGCTTGACCAAAGTCAAGGATTTGGGTGGTGTAACTGGCAATTTTACTCCGCAACTGGAGGAAGAGGTCATATTCCAACGACTTGATTCGCTCTTCGGCGTTTAAAATCTTTGCTTCATACTCCTTTAATTCCGGGGTAATAAACCGTTCTCCCTGGGCTACTGTTTGTTTGCGAATATAATGGCGCGGCACAACTCCGAGATAGGATTTGGTGATTTCAATATAATAGCCAAATACCGAGTTGTAACCAATCCGCAAGTTGGGAATCCCGGTTCGCCGTCTCTCCTCTTCCTGGAGTCGGGCGATAAACTCCTTGGCATTAGCGGCAATCTGCCGGAGTTCGTCCAGTTCTTTATTGTAGCCGGAGCGAATCAACCCGCCTTCAGTAATCGTTATCGGAGGGTCATCAACCAACACCTGAGAGATTTCTTCCACAAGGGGTGTAAAATCAAAGAGTTTTTCTCTTATCTGGCAAAAATAGTCAGCGGAGAACTGGTTGGTCAAATTCTTTAATTTTGGTGCTCCGCTCAGCCAGTTCCTAAGGGCGATTACCTCTCGGGGGTTAGCCCTACCTAAGGCGACCTTAGCAGTTATTCTTTCTATATCACCAATTTCCCGGAGGCACTCGGCAATTTCCTTGAGAGGTGAACCCTGGTTGGTTAATTCGGCTATCGCCTCCTGGCGCCGGTTGATCTCCTCTACCGAGAGCAAAGGGTTTAAAAGCCAGCGCCGGAGGAGTCTGGTTCCTTGAGGTGTTTGGGTGCGATTCAAAACCCAGAAGAGGGTGCCGATTTCCTTTGACCGGTTATCCGGAGGGTGAAGGTTTTCAATCAACTCTAAGTTTCGGCGGGAGACCCGGTCAATCAGTAGGTATTCAGTCGGACAATAGGGGGTCAACCTTAGGATGTGGGGAAGGGCACTACACTGGGTCTGTTCTAAATACTCTAAGAGGGCGCCAGCCGCACATATCCCTTCATTTAAATGCTCTATTCCAAATCCAGCAAGACTAACTACGCCGAAATGGCTGGTGAGTTTTTCAAAGGCAAACTCCGGAGTGAAATAATAGTCGTCCAGCCGGGTGAGCGCTAACTCAATTCCCAATTTTCGGTTGGGCGGTTCGCCCGGCCAGTTTTCTGGCAGAAGTATTTCTGCCGGCGAGACTCTTACTATCTCCTCAGTAAGGTTTTTAAAATCAATCTCCGTTACCGTAAACTCTCCGGTAGAAAGGTCAGCGAAGGCCATACCCCAGTTTTCACCAGCCGGTGAAAGCGCCATAATATAGTTATTGCGCCGCTCATCCAAAAGTCCACTACGGGTAACTGTCCCTGGTGTTATCACTTCAATTACATCCCGGGCTACTACCGGTTTATTTCTACTTGGCGCTTCTAACTGTTCGCACACCGCTACTTTTAAACCTTGGGCGACCAGCCGGGCAACATATGCCTCAAGAGACTTTGCCGGAACTCCTGCCAGCGGGACACGGTGGTTTGGTCCATGTGGTCTTGAGGTTAAAGTGAGGTTAAGTGCCCGGGCACCAATCTCGGCATCCTCATAAAACATCTCGTAAAAATCGCCCACCCGAAAGAGTAAAAGGGTTCCCGGGTAACGTTCCTTAATTCGGTGATACTGGGCGAGGAGCGGGGTGAGCCTCTCCATCTCTTGTCGGGAAATGGCTATTTATTTAACATCCTCCACCCAGGCACGACATTCAGAACACCGGATTTCTGTTTCGGGAAGAGGCTTTCCACACTTGGGACAGGTGCGGGATTTCTCAACCAATTTCGCAATTACCTTGTCAAGGAGCATCTGGACCTGAGCGGTTTCTCCTTTCTTTAAAAGAAAACTGGCAAGAGTCAGCAAGACGAGAGGTTCACCTCCTTTGGCAAAAGATGTCAAAAGACCAATCGCCTCCTCCCAGTCTTCCTTTTTGGCGTATATTTTCGCTAAGGCTATGGCAAGTCCACTATCTTGAGGGACTTTCTGAAGCACTCGGCGATAAATCGGTATTACCTCCTCATATCGTCCCAATTCGTAATAAGCCCGTTCCAGTCGTTCCCGGATTAGGTAGTTCTTTTCCGGTTGAGTTTCTAAGAGGCGGTGCCACATTTTTATTGCGTTCTCCCCTTCTCCTTGTGATAAAAAAAGGTCACCTAAGAGGAGGAGGGCAACAGGTGATTCCGGTTTTAATCGCAACGCCTCCTCCAGCCAGCGGATACCTTTTTGGGGATTTATTTTTCCATAAGCATAGCCGAAACTGGCATACAGCCGGCTTATCCGGTCAGGAGGCTTGTGTCCCATTTCCTTTAAAAGTTCTTCCCCTTTATCCCAGGAGCCATTTTCTATTAATAAATCCAAAAGTGTCTCCTGACTCTGAATGTCATTTCTGTCAAGACGAATCAACTCCTCGAGAAGGGGAATCGCTTTAACTGGGCGGTTAGTTTTGAGATAATCTTGCACCAGAGCCTGATAGACTCTTCGTTCTTCATCAGGTTTCAAGTTCCGCCGAAGGGCAAGGCTTTCATGAATCCGTAATGCTCGTTCAACATCTCCTTCGGCAAAGAAAATATTACCCAGCCGAATATAGGCATCAACATTCCCAGTTTCATCCTCCACCGCTCTCTTGAGTTTTACCGCTGCCTCCTTCAGTTTACCATCAAGAAGCAACTGCAACCCTTCAACATAGACAGGTGTTGTTGTCCGGCGTTGACGAATGAAATCTCGGACGATTGGATAAAGCGCCACCACCAAGAGGGCGATTATTACAAAAATTAAAGGATACATACTTGCCTCCCAAAGATAGTAAAAGTCAATGGAATCATTCTTTTCCTTTTTCTTGTTTCGGTTCGGTGGGAATCACCTCTAAGGGAAGATTGCGTAAAGCACGTAACTCTTCGGTCAGCGCCTCAATTTCCTTGCGTTGGGTTCGGAGGCGGCTTCTTAACCGGATTTCAGAAATGATTGTAAAAATTCCTACGCATAAAGCGCCAAAGGCGAATGAATAAAGCATTACAAAAGCGATGGGCACATCATAAAATGTCCGAAAGAACACATTAACTGTGGTGGTCGTCTGATTTTGCCATCCCAGGATGAAAAGAATTACGAACGCAATTAGTATGAGAATTATTCTAAAAGTTACCATAGATTAACCTCCTTTCTTTTTCCCCCTCCTTCAATCGGCTGACGGCCGACGGACGGTATTCGCCAGATTCGGGCGATACTTTGCCAATCGGTGTCCAGCCTCTGATACTGATTATTCTCACCGGGACAATGCTGCCGAGAGGCAAACTTTCCTCCACCACCACCATTTTACCTTGCCGGGTTCGACCTAAGCAGGGTTTTTCTTTCTCAACCATCACCTCGTAAACCCTCCCGACCATCTTCTCATTCTCCTCCTTTGTAATTTGATTTTGCACCTCAATCAACCTCTCAAGCCGTTCCTTCGCCTCCTCGGCGGGCACCTGAGGTTTTAGTGCGGTTGCTTTTGTGCCAAGACGAAGGGAAAACCGATACATATAGGCAAAATCAAACCGAACCGACTTGACTATCCTTAGTGTCTCAGCAAAATCCTCCTTGGTTTCGGTGGGAAAACCTACGATAATGTCGGTGGTCAAACAGGCGTCGGGAATCTTTTCCCTCACCATCGCCACTTTTTTTAGGTACTCCTCCTGGGTGTAGCCGCGATTCATCAACTGAAGTATTCGGTTTGAGCCAGACTGGAGGGGTAGATGAAACTCGTGACATACTTTGGGCAAATCCTTTATACTTTCAACGACTCTTTCGTTCAAATCGCGGGGATGGGAGGTGAGAAACCGGACCCGTTCTATTTCGGGCATTTCCGCCACTCGGGTTAGGAGGTCAGCAAAATCCACCGCCATTCCCA
Organism: Caldifarciminota bacterium; assembly: GCA_039801225.1. GTDB lineage: Bacteria > Hydrothermota > Tepidihabitantia > Tepidihabitantales > Tepidihabitantaceae > JBDRUH01. The sequence goes on along the minus strand of JBDRUH010000004.1, from coordinate 1,643 downwards.
TTTCATCAAGACTTTTATATGCCAATACATTCTGGCCTAAAAGAGTCACCTCTTTAACCCCGCTTTTGGCTAACTGTTTTACTTCAGTTATGATACTTTCCACCGGTCGGGAACGTTCCGGTCCCCTGATATAGGGGACAATACAATAGGAGCAAAAATTACTGCAACCCCGCATTATTGTGACAAAGGCGGAAACTTGGCTTTCCGGTAGAGGTTGAAGGTCGGAATAGCACTCCTGTCCAATATTGGTTGCCATCTTGGGTGCTTTTTCCATTCTACTTTGGCGGATCAACTCGGGAAGTCGGCGGTATTCATCGGGTCCTATTACCAGGTCAACCCGGTAATCATTGATGAGCGACTCTTTCATTCTTTGCGCCATACATCCCAAAACCCCGATTAACTTATGAGAGTTTTTCTTTTTTAAGGCACAAAGCCCTTGAAGCCGACCCAAGGCGCGTCTTTCCGCATGCTCGCGTACCGCGCAGGTAATTAAAAAAATAAGGTCGGCTTCTTCTTCCTTCTTTGTCTCCTCATACCCGACGTTTGTCAGAATATTGCGGACTACTCCGGCGTCGTATTGGTTCATCTGACAGCCGTAGACTTGCAGATAAAAACGCTCAACCATTTTAAACATTTTACTCATTAAGAAATTTTGTCAACTAAAACCCCGTCTGCCTTCCTTCTTCAGGGAGCGATTTGACTTTTGAAAGGGTTTTAAATATCCTCTCCTAAGTATGAATGTCAAACTGGCTGGCTGCAATATTGAGTGGGATTTGCTCGCCAAATTCGTCAAGAATCGCCGGGTTACTCCGACACCAGAGACGATTGCTGCTGCTTATGCCCGAATCAGCCGGAGTAGCAAGACGATTGAAGAGTTACGCACCGAGGCACGCCGGGAGTTGAAAAAGGCGCGGGAGTCCAATAGGACGATTGTGTTTGAAATGGGGCATCACTCCATCGCTGAGCATGCGGTGTTTAATTTTGATATCACAGACATATCCCGGCTGGCGGTGGAGGCGATTGAGCATCACCGGCTCGCCTCTTATACCGAACGCTCACAGCGCTATGTCCGACTGAGCGATAATTTTATCGTTCCGCCCGAAATTCAGAATTCAGATTATTTGGCCGATTATTTAAATATTATCCGGCTCCAGAATGAAGCCTATCATCGCATTTTTGAAAAGTTGAAAGAGCATTTCGCTGCCACCCGTCCTGATTTGAAGGAACAACCTGGGAAGATTGAAAACCTGGCTAAAGAGGATGCGCGCTATATAACCAGTTTGGCAACATTAACCCAGTTGGGAATGACGGTTAACGCCCGAACTTTAGAGTTGATGTTGCGGATGCTGGCAGCAAATCCGCTTGCCGAGGTGCGGGCATTGAGCGAAGAGTTATACCATCAGGCAGAGGCGGTTGCGCCCTCGCTTTTGGTTTTTACCGGACCTACCGATTACGAGAAAAATACCTATCCCCGTTTGCGGGAGTTCGCTGCGACATTTATGGTGCGACCGTTTCCCCGGCGACCGAGAAACCTGATTGCGATGTCCGCCTCAGATGTGGTTTTGGTTGACTATACCCAGAATGCAGACAATAAACTCCTCGCCTCGCTGATGCATACTTCTTCCAGCGCATCTTTTGCCGAA
>JBDRUH010000003.1:0-57244 GCA_039801225.1 Caldifarciminota bacterium | reverse complement strand
GGAGTCAGGGTGGCAAGGGTGAGAATTAACCCGGTACAATATAATCCGGTGTCCCGAACTATTAAAGTCCATCAGCGGGTGGTGGTGAAGATGATTTTTTCCCTGTCTCCGCAAGAGATACCGGAGGAGGATGCGCTAAATAGCGTGTTAGAAGATGCCCTTTTGAATGGCAAAGATGCGGTAAAATGGAAGATATCCCGGTCAACAACCGACTCAGTTAACTTCTTCGCTCGTTACTCTGTTTGGTGCCGGATTAAAACTGAGACCACCGGGGTTTACCAGATAACTCCGAAAGGGTTGAAGGATGCCGGTTTTGACACAAAAGTTATTGACCCGCGCACCTTCAGAATTTTCACCATCGACCGTTATCAGATTAATGGGGTTTATCCCGATACGATGGTAGAGGTGCCGATTTATGTCAAGGGTGAAGAGGATGGAAAGTTTGATTCTAAGGACTACATTCTTTTTTATGCCCGGTCGCCTTCCTGTTGGAACGACTCGCTTACTGAGTGGCAGGCAAATTATTATACCAATTATCGGGTTTTCTGGTTGACCTGGGGTAGAGGAGAAGGTAGGCGGATAGGGGCGATTTCTGGAACCGGGGCGGCAAATCCCATAAACCGGGCGTTAAATAGAGTTAGAGTAGAGGAGGACCTACTCTGTCCGGCGCGCTCCGGACTCCTCTGGGTCTGGGAGCGTTACCTCAATGATGGAACAGGAAGTGTCAAGTTTTACCGGCAGTTCACTCTGACCAACCGGGATACCATTAAAAGTATCCGAGTGCGGTTTTACGGCTGGACTGAGAAGGAGGGAGGAGAGACATATTCGGTGGTTCTTTCTTTAAATGGGGTGGTTCTGGATACGGTGTCCATTATAGCAAAAAATAGCGGAGTGCCCCCCAGTAATTTTGAGTTTGCTCAGTTACCATTTTCTGCCGCGGTCCGAACGGTTAAAAGCGATACCTTAGGGGTTGAACTCTTAGGCAGGGGTGATGTTTATCTTGACTATATTGAAGTGGATTATGTCACCCGGCTGGAGTTTTCCGGGACACAACGGTCTCTTGAGTTTTTTACCAAGGAGCCAGGGGATTTTGCCATCGGTGGTGCGGGTAGTGATCTTTTAGTCTTTGATGTCACCAACCCGTATGAACCGAAGATAATTGAGGGCGAGATGAAAGGAAATCAGTTTAAATTCAGAATGGAGACTCAGGGACTAAAGAGTTTCTTTTGTTTGCGGGAGAGCCATCCCCGTCAAGTTGTGAGTTTGGAAGAGCGCCATCCCGGCGGGTTACGCACCCTAAGAGAAAGAGCGGACTACTACATTATCTGTCCGCGGGAGTTTTTGCCGGTTGCCCGGCTATTTGCCCAGCATCGGGAGGGGAATATTGCCGGTATTTCTAATGCCCGGGTTAAGGCTGTGCCCTTAGATGAGATATATGACGATTATGCATTTGGAATGGAGGAGCCCGGGGCGATTAAGGCTTTTTTCGCCGCTAAAAGACCGGTGTATGGACTTTTTGTTGGCGATGCGACTTACGATTACAAGGATAACCTCCGCTTAGGTAAAACTTTAGGAGTGCCAAGTTATCAGATAGGTTTTGACCTTGATTATGAAGTTTACAATGAACATGTCTTGGCGCTTGAGGCATGGTATGCCGATTTTGAAGGGGTTGGTTCAAGCCCGGATATGATTCTTGCCCGAATAACCAGTAGAACTCCTCAGGAGTTCCGCCAGTTTTTAGAGAAAATCAGGCGTTATGAAACTCAAGAGTTGGGTTTATGGGCAAAGCGATTTTTACTCTTAGGCGACGATGAGTATAAAGGCAGTCCGGAGCCGGAGAAGCGGGAGGGGTTTGTGCATATTCTGGGCTGTGAAGGAATCGCAGCTCTTTCTGGGAATTTACTGGATGTAGTTAAAGTTTATCTCACTGAGTATCCTTTTGAGGCGGTCAAGTCAAAGCCTAAAGCGGCGGCAGAACTTTTGCGCCAGTTGAACCTTGGCGCTTTACTTTGGTGTTTCTTTGGTCATGGTGCTGGTTTTCAACTTTGCCATGAGCGGGCGTTTAATATTGAGGATGTGCCGAAGGTAAAAAATGGCGGAAGAAACCCGCTCGCCTTTTTTGGCTCCTGCGGTGTGGGACGATTTGAAGACACCCGGTATCAGGCGATTGCTGAGGAACTGGTTCGGAGTGAAGAGGGTTGTATCGCTAGTATAGGCGCATCCAAAGCCACCTATTCCAGTAGTAATGAGACTTTTGCCCGAACATTATTCTCGCGGCTTTTACAAGAAAAAAATGCGCCGATTGGTCCGGCGTTTTATCAAGCCTGGCTGGGCTATAACCGTTATATCCTTTTCGGCGACCCAACAGTTAGATTGCGACTACCTGAAGTTGATAGCCCGCCGATTGTTACTCCTGATACCTTTTATCCTGGTGGAGGAGTTGCTTGGCGGGCAAATTCCCAGTTAAACGAGGGTTTTTTTGAAATCCGGGCAACCGAAGCGGACAGGGAGCGTTTTTATCAGTCCGAGGGTTATGGAATAACCTATGTTCTTCCTGGTCTGGAGATTTTCCGGGGTTTAGGCAGGTTTAGTGAAGGTAAACTTTCCGGCAGTTTTATTGTGCCGCGAGTGAACTACCCTGATACTGTCAATGTGGGTAATGGTAGATATATTAGAAAAAGGGAGACCTGCCGGGTAAGTGGACTGGTATGGAATGCATCAGTTCTGAAGGGTTATAGTATTTTATCCCTACCCTTATATCTAAGTCCTGAAGCCTTGTCACCCATGGACAGTCAACCGCCGGAAATTATTGCTAAGGCAGGAAATGTTTTTCTGAAATTAAACGACACTGTCCGGGTTACGAAGCGGTTCAATCTCACTGGTGAGGTTTCCGACCCAGGAGGCATACTTTTGACAAAAGAACCAGATTATGGTTTGAGTTGCTATTTAGGTGACCGTAGCCAGAAGATAGAACTGGCCGATTATTTTAGTTATAACCTAAACTCTTCAACTTCAGGTAGTTTCAGTTATCCATTAGAGTTAGCAAAGGAGCGGGATTCCTTAGTGATAATCGCCTCGGATAACTTCCTTAACCGCCGGATTGCGGTTTACCATCTTGTCACTGACCTACGCGAGGAGCTTCGTTTGGATAACTGCCTGGTTTATCCTAATCCGGTTCAATCTACAGCCTGGTTTACATTTGTTCTTTCCCGTCCGGCCCGGGTCTCAATAAAAATATTCACCATTTCTGGTAGACTCGTGCGGATCTTAGGACCTAAAGAGTGCCAGTTTGGTTATAATCAGATGGAATGGGATGGTAAGGATAAAGATGGAAATAGGCTCTCTAATGGAGTTTATCTTTACAAGATAGATGCCCATTATACTGAGATGAATGGTGGAACAGCGGTCACCCGTTCCAAAAGTTTTCGCGACCGGTTTATTATCCGGCGGTAACGCCTCCCTTAAGTGCTTCCTCCGTTGTTACTTCATTTGTTCTATCTTTACCTTTAACGCTGCCAATTCTTTGCGTAACTCCTGATTTTCTTCGTAAAGTGCCTGAATCGCAGCAAAAAGAACTCCATCGGCGTCAGCCATATTTATCGCGGTATTGGTTTCGCCATAGCCGAACGCATTGTAAAAATCCTGTGCTACCGGTCCGATATGCCTTGTGCCGTTATTCTGGGAGCGAAGTTTATAGTTTCTGATGCGGAGAGAGGCGATTTTCTCAAGAAGCAAACGCTTATCAACTTCTCGGAAATCCTCCTTATTGAGACTGTCGCAAACTGAAGACCAGGAGTTTGAACCTGGCTCAAGCACCACACCAGCATCCATCGCCAAGTTGGAGAAAAACCAGGCCCCGCCTCGAGCTCTTACCCGCCACTGATTTGCGCCTTCGGTGTATACCGAATCATCGGCGGAAGGTGCGGAATCACTCCAGACAAAACTGCCATTATGATTGGCGCGGGCATACCTACCGGCAGCAAAACTGAAAGCGCCTCTTGCTGAATTTTGCCAGCCACCAGGGACAATGGCAGCATAACCTGAAGCACTGTCAGCATAACCTCCACCAACACAAGCATAAGGGGCTGAAGAGAGGTTGAAACGACCACCAGCCACTGTTGCGGCAGAGTCCTTTGCGGTGTTGGCGTAACCGCCACCAATTGTTGCCGCATAGCCGGCAGCGGTGTCAGCATAACCGCCGCCGATATAAGAATACCGCCCCGATGCAGCATTTCCTGTTCCACCGCTTACCGCAGAGTACCAATCTGATGCGGTGTTATAACTGCCACCAGAAATAACCGCGGCTTCACCTGAGGCGATGTTATGAAGCCCGCCGCCAACCGTGCAATAGTATCTATTAAAGCCTTCTGCTCCAGTTGTGCAGGCAACACCGAAGTTGGTATGGGTATACTTGTAGAACCCATAAAGCATATTACCAGACTTACCTCGGGCAATTCCTAACTGGTTAAATGTATAGATGACCGAGTCCGGAGGTGTGCTTCTCATCCATGCTCTGTCTCCGCCAACACTATCATCCTTTGGCATCCAGCCATTAACGGTCCATTTTAGCACCTGCCCAGGGGCGGCATCCATTTGATTAATATCCGCGCCCAAGATTGTGCCGTTGGTAATCATCGTAGATGTAATAGAGTTTGGTTGTCCTTCGTCAACAAACTTGGCGCTTAATCCTAAGGTATCCTTGCCTTGAAGTTTATGGCTGTTTCCCGCCACATTGGCGCTGTCCACCGCTGGAGCGGTATGGGCGTAATCGGCGGTGTCGGCATAGGGCGCCTTAAAATTACTTGCAACATCAGTCCGGACTATCGTGCCATTGACAATCATCGTAGATGTAATAGAGTTTGGTTGTCCCTCGTCAACAAACTTGGTGCTTAACCCGAGGGTGTCTTTTCCTTGTAATTGATGGCTGTTTGCCGAAACATTAGCGCTGTCAACAGCAGGTGCTACCTTGGCGTAATCGGCGGTATCGGCATAGGGCGCCTTAAAATTACCGACTACATCAGCACGCACAACTGTGCCATCAATAATCATCGCTGATGTAACTGAGTTTGCTTCGTTAGTATTTACATAACGGTTGTCTAAGTCAGTTAGGGCGTTATTTTCCAGACGATGGGCGTTATTTGCCACCTGGGCGCTGTCGGCATTTGCTGCCCGTTCAGTAAGAAAGGCGTAGGCTGCGGCACCGATTCTTAATCTTGGCGACAGTTCGGTTCCTTCTATTGCCATTGCTAGATAAAGTTGACCATTATCAGGGACTGAGGGAATGGGTGTAATCGAGCCTAAAAGAACTGAGAACAACCCATTTTTAGGTGTTACCACCTGTGTTTCACTCCAGAAGGGGGTGCCACCAGTTTCTTGGGTATAAAGCCGGAAGGTGATCTGATGGGTTGTGTCAGGAACTGGATTCCCCGAGGCATCGGTCAGTTTGCCCTGATATGAAAGGATTTTAGGAATGGTGATGCTAAAAGGAAGTGCGGTTACAAGCAGAGGATAGACCGCGGACGATTCGCTACTCTTTTGTGGCTGTATAGTAACAGTATTGTTATCACTTGGACTTGCCCAGAGCAGAGCGCTCAAACCCAAAAAAACTATAAACATTTTACGCATTATGCCTCCTTTTTATATTTAAAACTTCTGGACATTAACAAAATTTAAACCTTCTGTCAAATTATAAGAAATATAGCGGGTGGGTCAATATGACCCACCCGCTGGGCAAGATTTAATCTTCGGCGACGATGGTAATCTCGCGCGCCTTTGACTTCTCCGATTTCGGGAGGTTCAGCTCCAGAACCCCATTTTTATAGGAGGCTTTAGCCTTATCACCTTCCACCTCTGCCGGCAGTGTAACCGTGCGTTGGAATTTTCCATAGGCACGCTCAATTCGGTAGTAGGTCTTACCTTTTTTCTCCATCTCCTGTTTGCGTTCCCCGGATATTGTGAGTGTGTCACCGGAGAGGTTAACCTTTATGTCCTCTTTGCTCATACCCGGCAGTTCCACCCGGACAATTATCGCATCTTCAGTTTCCTCAATATCTAACGGTGGAGTCCAATAAGCCTCTCCTCGCTCGCGTGGAAAGCGTCCAAATACCGAATCAAACAACCGGTCCAACTCATCCCGGAGCGAAACCATTTCCCGAAATGGGTCCCAAGTCGTTAGATGCTTTGCCATTTTTACCACCTCCTTTTTTTGGTTTCCATATTTTTAGACTGTTGAGAAATGGTTAGGATTCAGACTGGGGGGTTATTAGGTGGAAAAGTTAATGTAGATATGAAACATTGGATAGTGAAGTTTGATAAAAATGTTGCGATTTGGGCTATTTTTGCCACGCAAAAATTCTACCTATAGGTAGAAAAATTGCCACAGGGTTTTTATTGGCTATCTCATTGATTTTTAAAGTATTATAGTAATTATTTAGAATTTTAGACCCCAGCCCCCAGGTAGCCCCCTTGATTACCTGTTAAGTTATAATTTATGTAATCACCAAAATCGCCCTGCACATAGTTCTTTAGACTATCTCCCAAATAATTTTGGTAGTAATATTTTAAGTCGCTCTAATTTTGATTACGGACATAACTGGATAGGTAATCCCGGTAAAAACCCGCCAAATCATCATCGGAATTATTCTCCTCTTAACCCATCAATTAACCCTTTTATTACCATCTGTATTTCTCTCCAAACGGTTTAGATACAAACTGAGAACTATAAAAACAGAAAAGGAGCGTATCTCGGGACATAAGAATAAGGCTAAAGCCTTTTGTCATTGCGCCCCATCCCCCCGTCATTCTGGCCCTCCTCGGCTCCGGTCATTCCGAGCTTGCTGAGGAATCCCTTTCTGTTCGCTCGGGGCAGGCTTTGCCCGAAGCAATCCCCTATTTATGAGAAACTCTAAATCCGAAATCCTAAATTCTAAACAAGTTCAAAGCTCCAATGTTCTAAATCCAAAATGTTTTGATAATTGGGATTCTGGGGTATTAGAAATTGTTTAGGATTTAGTGCTTTGAAATTAGGATTTACTGGCGTCGGTTCGGGGCAGGCTTTGGCGAGTGGAGTAATCACTCCGCTAATGGGCATGCTCGGCGGAGGAGTTCCTTTTTTCGCCAGAGCAAATACCGCGAAGCAATTGGGCAATAACTAAAATACTTGCAGAAAAACTAAAATGTCGCTGATATATTTGACCTATACAATTAGTTGACAATAATAATTTTTTTGGTATCATAATTTTAGATTATGCTATAGAAAAGGAGTTGCATTTGGTAAGAATACGCCTTAGACGAATGGGTGTTCGGAACAAACCTTCATATCGGGTTGTCGCAATTGACTCCCGTCGGGCACGAGATAGCCATTATCTTGAAGCACTCGGCCATTACGACCCGCGCCGAAAGGTTCTGGCACTTAATCTGGAACGGATAGACTACTGGGTATCCCGAGGTGCTCAACTTTCAAACACAGTAGAGAAGTTAATCAAAAATTACCGTAAGAGAAGCCAGGTTTCCCTTTCCGGGGATAATACTTCGGACGGGGTAAAACCTGATCTCATAACACCACGAGAATCTACAAACTAAAAAGGAGGCATCATGAAAGAACTGATCGAATACATCGCGAAAGCCCTTGTTGACCATCCTGACCAGGTTCAGGTTAAAGAGGTCGCGGGCGAAAAGACGCTGATCTACGAACTGCGTGTTGGTCAGGGTGACCTGGGTAAGGTCATCGGCAAAGAAGGTCGGACCGCAAAGTCAATCCGAGCGATTATCTCGGCAGCGGCGATGAAGCAGGGTAAACGGGCACAACTCGAAATCCTCGAGTAAATCGCTCTTGCTCCTCTAAGCGGCTTACTTATAACGGTAAGAATTAAATGAGGTAATTCCCAGAGGTGAAGATTCATATTATTTCAATATTCCCGGAGTTTTTTACCGGTCCAATTAATTGCGGACCGACCCGGATTGCCCGAGAAAAGGGTGTTCTGGAGGTTTTTCTGGTTAATCCCCGAGATTTCACTACCGACATTCACCGCACGGTAGATGATTATCCTTTCGGGGGCGGAGCCGGAATGGTGCTGAAACCGGAACCGGTTTTCCAGGCGGTGGAAAGCGTCCGGAATGCTACTTCTCGGGTAATTCTTCTTTCACCTCAGGGAAATCGGTTTGACCAAAAAATGGCCTACCGGTTTCGGGAACTGCCTCAAATTATTCTTATCTGCGGTCGCTATAAGGGCGTTGATGAGCGAATTCGCACTTTGCTGATTGATGAGGAAATATCAATCGGCGATTATGTGCTCGCCGGGGGAGAAGCAGCGGCGGTGGTAATAATTGAAGCCATCGCCCGGCTTCTCCCCGGTGTCGTCAATGATGAAGAGTCGGTCGCGACCGACTCGTTTACCAATGGTCTCTTGGAAGCACCGCTCTATACCCGTCCGCGAGAGTTCCGAGGAGTTGCTGTTCCGGAGGTTCTCTTATCCGGTAACCACTCAGCAATTGCCCACTGGCGCCGCCAGCAGTCTCTAATGATTACCGCCCGGCGTCGGCCTGACTTGTTAAAGTTTGCTACTTTAACCCCAGAGGAAAAGGAGTTTGTTCAAAAAATCTTAAAACATGTCCCGAGCGACCAGGCTGACAGCCGCTCAAATCGGGCGCCCGATTCCGGACGACAGCCGACAGCCGTCAGCCGAGGTCGGAATGACGGAGCCGAGGGAGAGGAGAAAAATAATGACAAATCAACCGAAGAAAGCCCCCTTAGAATCTGAAAAAGGAGAAGTTGAAAGAGTAGTTCCCGCACCGGGAGACCTGGTTGATGTCCACTTAAGGATAGCCGAAGGCGACAAAGAAAGAACCCAAATTTTTCGTGGCACGGTAATTGCCATTCGCGGCAGAGGTGCAGGAAAAACCTTTACTGTTCGTCGTGTGAGTCAAGGTATCGGAATTGAAAGAATCTTTCCGGTCTACTCCCCGGTGATTACCAAGATTAATATCCGCCGGAAGAGTAAAGTCCGCCGGGCAAAACTTTATTATCTCCGAAAGAAGACCGGTCGGGAGGCGGTGCTGAAGGAACTGAAGAGCGGTGAGGAATCTGGACCGAAAACTGTGGCGAAGTAACACCATTATCTGCGGTGTGGATGAGGTGGGGCGTGGTGCACTTGCCGGACCGGTTGTGGCAGCAGCGGTGGTGTTACCACTTAATATCAGAATTCCTGGTGTCCGTGACTCTAAGTTACTTTCCCCGAAAAAAAGATGCCGACTGGCAGCGGTAATAAAATCGCGGGCACTCGCTTGGGCGGTTGCGGCAGTTGGCCACCACTTTATTGACCGAGTCAATATTGTCAATGCCACATTTTATGTTATGCGTCAAGCGGTATTGCGACTCCAGAAAAAAATCGGTTTTTCAATTGACAGCGATTTTATAGTTCTTGTTGACGGCGCAAAAATCCCCGGGTTAGAATTTCCTTGCGAAGGAATTATTCGGGGCGACCAGCAGAGTCTTTCCATCGCCTGCGCTTCAATTGTCGCCAAGGTGTATCGGGATGAGTTGATGATGAAAATGGATAAACTTTTTCCTGGGTATGAACTTGCCCGGCATAAAGGTTATGGCACACCCCAACATCTTGCGGCATTAAAATTATTAGGTCCATCGCCTATCCACCGGCGTAGTTTTGAACCGGTAAAAAGCCTGCTCTACCTTCACGGCTCTCGGCTGTCAGCCGTCGGCCGTCGGCCGGTTCAAGGTCAAATTTATGGGTAAAAACCAAGAGCTCAAAACTAAACACCAATTATTGGGTAAGACCGGCGAGCAGTTTGCCCAAAAATTTCTCACCCAAATTGGGTATAAGATTTTAAAAACTAACTATCGCTGTCGGCATGGCGAAATTGATATTGTCTGCCAGGATGGCAAGACGATAGTATTCGTGGAGGTGAAAACTCGCACTTCAGAAAAGTTCGGAACGCCATCTGAGGCGGTTACTTCTCGGAAACAGAACCACCTTCACCGGGCGGCTTGGGAGTATCTGATAAAAAATAATCTGGAATCGCAACCGGTTCGTTTTGATGTCCTAACACTATCTTTCTTTTCTTCCCACCCCGAGATTGAACATATTATAGGCGCCTTCTAATGTTAGCGACTGTTCTCTCCAGTGCAGTATTTGGCATTGACGGTTTTTTGGTATCGGTGGAAACCGATGTCGCCCCGGGTATCCCGGTGTTTAATATTGTTGGACTACCAGACACCGCAGTCAAGGAGTCTCAGCATCGGGTTCAAGCGGCAATCAAAAACTCCGGGCTTTTCTTTCCCAATCGCCGTATTACCGTTAATCTCGCGCCCGCGGACATTAAAAAAGAAGGACCGGCTTTTGACCTTCCGATCGCGGTGGGTATCATCGCTGCCAGTGGCGGACTATCTGTTGCCGCGCTTAGTGGCTATGTCCTCACCGGTGAACTTTCTCTTGATGGCAGTTTACGACCGATAAAAGGGGCGGTGGCGATGGCGCTGGCTGCCCGTGATGCTAATACCAAAGGGATGATTGTCCCGGAGCAGAATGCCTCTGAAGCGGCATTGGTCCAAGGAGTCCCAGTATATCCCCTTTCTTCATTAATCCAAACTTTAAATTTTCTCAAAGGGCTGGAACCGGTAACACCGGTTCGGACCGATGTCCAAACACTTTTTTCTCAATGTTGTACATTCGGAATTGATTTTTCAGAAGTTCATGGTCATGCCCACGCCAAACGTGCCCTGGAGATTGCCGCTGCTGGTAACCATAATGTTCTATTGCTTGGTCCACCGGGCAGCGGTAAAACGATGCTTGCCCGGCGCCTGCCAACAATTATGCCGCCACTTACCCTTGATGAGGCGCTTGAGGCGACTAAGATTCACTCCGTTACCGGTACCCTTCCCGCTGGTCTACCAATCGTCGCCACACGACCGTTCCGTTCACCTCATCATAATATATCGGAATCCGGCATGATTGGTGGCGGAACGGTCCCAAGACCGGGTGAAGCCTCACTCGCCCATAACGGTGTTCTTTTCCTTGATGAACTGCCCGAATTTCACCGGGATGTCCTTGAGGCTTTGCGTCAACCGCTGGAGGATGGTGAGATAACTATTGGTCGGGCTCGTTCAACTTTAACTTTTCCAGCTCGATTTATGCTGGTGGCAGCAATGAACCCCTGTCCCTGTGGCTTCTATGGCGACCCAAGGCACACCTGTACCTGCACACCTTTAAAAATAAGGCGGTATCGTAGCCGCATTTCTGGACCTCTTCTTGATCGGATTGATATCCATATAGAGGTCCCGGCGCTGAAATATGCGGAAGTGGCATCAAAAAGACCAGCAGAGGAGTCGGCGGCAATCCGGCAAAGAGTAGAACGTGCCCGCGCGATTCAACATGAGCGCTTTCAAGGTGTTAACCTGCGCCGTAAGGTTTACGCCAACAGTCAGATGAGCCCAGCCCTTATTAAACGCTTCTGTTCAACAACCGCTCAAGGAGATGAAATTCTCCGCGCTGCTATTGACCGCCTCGGACTTTCCACCCGTGCCTATCACCGAGTACTCAAGGTTGCCCGTACCATCGCTGACCTTGAAGGTTCTAAGGAAATTCAGCCCAGTCATTTAACTGAGGCGGTGCAGTATCGTAGTTTTGACCGAGCAATCTGGTAAATGGAAAGGAGTAAAATGGAAAAATTAGAGGCCAAAATACGCCGTCGAGAAGCGAGGGTGGCAATAGTTGGCATTGGCTATGTCGGTTTGCCCCTCGCAGTTGAAATTGCCCGTGCCGGCTACGAAACGATTGGCATTGATGTTGACCGGGGAAAGGTTACTGCAGTCAACAGGGGTGAAAGTTTCATTGGCGATGTCCCATCGGCTGATGTTGCCGAACTGGTTAAAGCCCGGAAGTTGAAGGCAACCACCAGTTACACTCCCTGCAGTAAATCGGATGTAATTAACATCTGTGTTCCCACCCCCTTCACCCCTACTAAAGACCCGGACATCTCTTATATTGTCTCTAGTGGTAAAGCGGTCGCCCGATTTCTCCATCCTGGTCAACTCATCATCTTGCGAAGCACCACTTATCCGGAGACAACCGAAAAGGTTCTTTTGCCCCTTTTAGAAAAAAGCGGTCTTAAAGTGGGAAAGGATTTCTACCTTTCCTTTGCCCCAGAACGGATTGACCCAGGTAATCAACGCTGGACCACCAAGAATACCCCGGTAGTTGTCGGTGGTGTTAGTAGAGAATGCACTCGCCTCACCGCCCTGTTTTTCTCTCAGTTTGTGGAAAAGGTTGTTTCCGTATCCTCGCCCCGGGTAGCAGAAATGTCCAAACTTCTAGAGAATATCTTTCGCAGCGTTAACATCGCCCTGGTCAATGAACTCGCCCGGATGTGTGACCGTATGGGTAATATTGACATCTGGGAGGTGATCAATGCTGCCGCAACCAAGCCTTTTGGTTTTATGCCTTTTTATCCTGGTCCGGGGATTGGCGGTCATTGCATTCTGATCGACCCATATTATCTTGCCTGGAAAGCCCGGGAATACGACTTTCACTCCAACTTTATTGAACTTGCCGCCGAAACCAATGAGGCGATGCCTTTCTTTGTTGTTGACCGATTACTGGAAGTTTTAGGCATAAATGGTATCCCAGCGCAAAAAGCAAAAATTCTTATTCTTGGTGCTGCTTTTAAGCGGAATGTCGCCGACACCAGACACTCGCCGGCAATAAAGGTAATGGAAATCCTTTTGGACAAGGTGAGAAAAATGGAATATGTTGACCCCTATGTGCCAACACTTGAGATTAATGGCAGAATGTTCAAAGCCAAACTTCTCAGTCCGGCGCTAATCCGCCAGGCTGACTGTGTGGTAATTCTTACCGACCACTCCTCCTTTGATTACGAACTAATTTTAAAAGAAAGCAGGTTGATTCTTGATACCCGCAACGCCATAACTAAACGGAATATCAAAAAACTTTATACCTTAGGATATCGGCGGGTTAATCGGGATTAGTAACCCAAGAGCGGATAAAATTCACAATTGCCGGTAAAGCGAGATTAACCATCGGGGAAATCCCTTCACTAAGGTTGGTTTCCGCTGGTTCAATCCCTAAAAGCCACACCCGAGCGTCAGACTCAGTTGCTAAGAGTTCTGCTAAGGGTGCCAGAGATAGGGTGTGGGTGGAGAAGCCACCGCTAATTAACTGATGAAAATCACCAATGGGGAAAAGACGAAATTCACCCGGTTGACCGCCAAATTTGCAGGCATCCACTAAGAGTATCCGGCTCGGCTTCTCTTTTAGTATCGGTTCAATGTAGTTTTCTGGCACTGTTCCCGCATTAATAACCTTCGCATTGGACAAATCCGATAGCATCTCAACCACCTTGGAGCCAACACCATCATCTCCCCGAGACCGGTTACCAATGCCAATAATTACCACTTCTGCCACTAATTTAACCTCGTTTAAGAGAAATCCTTTTCCTTAACCGCTTTGCCTCCTGAATATAGTTGGCAAGCCAGGGTACAAAGTTCTGGTATTCCTCCCAGGCGATGATGCGTTCACAAAAAATCTGTGCGCTATCCAGTTGGTTCAAACCTTCATATGCGTAAGCCATTTTCAACCGATTTTCGGCTAAACCATAACGATTATTGGGAAAGGTGTTGATGATATCAGATTCCAGTTTCCGACCGATTTCAATCACTTCAGTATATTCACTCATATCCAAATATATATCCCGCAATAGTCGGCGTGTCGTCCGATTGTTGGGGTAACGAAAGAGCAAAGAACAACTCCATTGAACCGCATCTTCAAACCTTTTCTCCTCCTTCGCCATAAAACCCAATAGATACTCTGCCATTGGCTGCAAAAGTCCGCCTTTCTTTTGTGCCTGGCTAACCAATTGGAATGCCTTTCCTTTTGACCCAATTAAGCCCAACCCACCACAATAACGGTCTGCTGTTGCTTTGAAATACTCAATTACACCAATTCCTAACCAGGCATCCTCTAGTTCCGGTTTTAGCGTTAGCGCCCGATGGAAATGTCCTCTTGCCTTCAACATAGTTAAAAATGCGGTCAATTTCCGATTCTGCCAACTTTGGCAATTTGCCCGATTGAGTTCGGTTAGACCCCAGTAAAATTGTGCCCAACCATCTCGGGGATTTTCTCTTAGCCGTTCTTTACACAACCGAACCACTCGGTCGCTTACCCGGTAGAATGAGTCCAAAAGATTGTTCTGCCCCGAGTCGTATATGAGCATCTGTAAAAATGCCGCTTGCCAGAAAATAACCGCTGGCTCATCCGGGTATCTGTTGGATAAATTCTCTATCAGTTCTGCGGCTCGTTGATAATCCTCAAAATAGCAGAGGTCCCTTGCTCTGATAATCTCCTCTTCTTTTGGTGAAGCATTAACCAATGCCGTCACCAAGAGCAAGAGATTAAATTTCGGCAATAGCGTCAACTTCTATTAATGCCCCTTTGGGTAATCTCGAGACTTCAACCGTGGACCTTGCCGGAAATGGCTCGCGGAAAAACTGGGCGTAAATTGAGTTAACTAAAGAGAAATTATCCATATCGGTAATAAATATTGTGGTCTTTACCACCCGTTCCAATCCACTTCCGGCCGCAGCGAGCACGGCTGATAGATTCATAAATGTCTGCTTTGTCTGTTCCTCAAGTCCTTCAACCAATTCATTGGTTTTCGGGTCAATGCCGATCTGACCTGAAGTAAATATTAAATTCCCCACTTTTACCGCCTGGCTGTAGGGTCCAACTGGTTTGGGTGCTTCGTCGGTCCGGACTGCTTCTTTCATTTCAACTCCTTTCTTCGTAACTACCATAAGATTGCCACAAACAACAATTTTGTCAATCAGTAACGGTATCAATTGGCTATTGATTTTCTAAATTGGATAACTATGAACTACTTAAGTTATGACCTGGCGGTTTTTGAATCGGGTAGGCTTTAAGCCGAATTCGCCGAGCAACTGAATCGCCTTTGGGATTCCAAGCCCTAAATGGTGAGGTTGATGGGCATCAGAGCCAACAGTGAATGTCCGGATGCCCAATTTAACCGCCTGCTGGATTATTCTCTTGGTAGGGTATGGTTCTGCCTCTTCATTGTTACGCAGCGGGGCGGTATTGACTTCTATTCCTACGCCGGAACGGGCAATTTCTATTAGCATCGGCTCAATTAGTTCATCAATCGCCCGAGCAAAACCTTCATCCATCTCGCCTATAATATACTTCCGCCAGATATCCAAATGGGCAATGGCATCAAATAGATGGGAACGCGCTGCCGCCCGGATATATTCAAAATACCGCCGGGCAATATAATTCCCACCCCGCGGCTTGAGTTTATTGTGGAACTCCTTTAGTTCTTTTGAAGCGGTGATGGCAATATGGTCAAGGCAATGGACCGCGCCAAGAACAAAGTCAAATTGATACCGAGCGAGAAAGTTAGCAATTTTACCCTCTAAGCCCATTTCATATCCAATCTCAACCCCGGCTCTGATTGTCAAATCTGAAAACTGTTTCCGACAGCGGTCTATTTCACCAAAGTAATCTTCAACCCAATCCGAATCCACCGGCACCCTTTTGTCTTTAACTATCACCTGTTCAATCTCGGCACGCTCCGGGTCCGGTTCATAATGGGTGGTAAAGCATATCTCCTTCATCCCCAATTTTCTGGCTACCTGACAGTAGTCAAGAAGGCTTCCTTTTGCGTCAGGAGAAAAGTCAGGATGAATGTGGTAGTCAATCATTTTTCTAACTAATAAATTGCCACTGGAGCCCAATATCCGTTTGCCAGTGATCTTTACGAGTCAGACCTAACTTGGCGGCAAATTGCCTCAACCGGATTACCCTCAAAGTACCACAAACACTCAATCTTAGCGCCGACTGATAGGAACTGAAACTGGTGCCGATCTGCATCGGTCCAGATTCCGGAATCGAAACTCTCACCCCCTTCCCAGAAATATCAATCCAGCCAATGCCCAGGGCAAGTTTTCCCCAATTCCGGTCAACTTCAGCATTAAGACTTACCGCTCTACCTCTACCAATGGTCCATTCCGGATACTCATCACAAAATAGAAACTGCAGTTGAATTAAATCCCAGTTGGTGCTTATCACAACCTTTGCCGCCCGAGTGCGACTTTGTTCCAAACGGTAGGTCCGATTCAGCACCAACTTAATCGCCAACACCCGTGATTCGTAACCTGTTTTAATCTCCAATCGTGCCGGGATTGAGTCAACAGAGTAGTCACGATAGGTATTACCAGTAAGCGCCAGTTTTAATGCTCCTTTATGATAGCCTAATGTGCCCCTTAATTCTACCCGCTCCTTATTGTTAGTGAGGGCGTAGCGTCGTCCTGCCGGTGAGAAGAATCGCTTCTGGTAAACTGTCCCAGTAAACAGGGCATTAATACCAGATTCATTCAATTTAAATCGCACCATTCCCGCGCCATTACCGGGAAATGAATGAGCCAGTTCCAGTTCGCCTGTTTTATTCTCAGACCCGTAACGACAATAGAAACTGAGCCCGGCGAGGTTTTGACCGAAGAAGGATGCGGTTGAATCTTTAGGAGCAAAAATTCGGTTAAATCTAATGCCTTGAAGAGAAATGCCAGTGTGGACATTTAAACCGCTGTAACATAACAGCATCCCTCCTAGTCCCTGTGCTACCTGCTTCCTTTCGGCACAAGAGGCGGAATCATTATGGATTCCAGAGAAATTCAACCGCTCAACCGTTCCAAAAGGATTTAACCGGGCATCCCGGGGTGAGTAGCTACCTAATGCTACTACGGACCACTTTTGCGAAACCCAGTCCACTCTTATCCCACGAAGGTTTCTGTTTTCTTGCGCCGAATTTGGTAGAGACTTTTTCTTTTCTGCCGAACCGGATAAGTTCAAGCCGGAGCGGGAATAAGGTGTGGTAAGAATTAACCCGGTGCCAAAATGGGCTAAAAAATCGCCCGCGGTAATACGCCACTGTTTCCAGTTATAAGAAAACCCGCCGCCGATAAAATCAGCAGGGCTTTTCTCGCCCTTGTCTTTTTCTAAGATTAGACATGCCTCTTTGCCATCTGCCAAGAAATTCGCCCTTATAAAACTGGCATACCCCTTCATCCCGCTGAAAAAGGAGTCACCCCGGATGCGAAACAAGATACTTCTCCGGACATTTGCCCTTAGATAAGGCGCGATTAAACTGTCCTCAAGTGTCTCATAAACCGCCTCATCATCTGGGTTAACGCCTCCATCAGGAATTAACTCTATAGGCAATAAACCGATAACATCTACAAAGAATAGAATAAAGGTCAATTCCATCCCCAGTTAATACTAAAGATATGGGTATCACCCAATTCGGGATGGAGTTGGTAACTATAATCCAGTCCGAACTGAGCCTGGTGATTATCTAAATGAAAGCACCCCAATCGTATACCTACCCCGGCACACCAGTGAAAAGGCATAGTTCCGACTCCGGCACGAATCGCCAGTTCTGGGAAAAATCTAATCTCAACACCGGCGGCGCCCCCCTCATCCCTTCCTTCCCGATACAGGTCAAGCGTCAAAAGGAGAGAAGAGATAGGCTCCCAGGCTACTCCGACGCCCAAATGGTATGGCACCTCATCCCCATTCTTCAAACGGGGTGAGTTTAATTGTTTACCTGAGAGTCCAAAACTTAATTTATCTTTTTGGTATAAGACACCAATGTCAAATACTGGAGCCCAATCAACCCCATAATATCTCATATCCTGAATCAGGGCGCCAATTCCGATTCCTACCTTTACACTTGAAACCGGTTCCAGCCCGAGACCTATTTTGGTCTTCAACTCTTCTGCTCCTTCAATCCCAACAATATGAATTCCCACCCCTAATGCGACATTCCTCTGCCGTAAATTTACTCCTAATTTACCGCAATTAAGCCCCGTAAGTCCATAAGGACGGGTATAAACAGCATCGGCACCAAACCGCCATTGGGAAATACAAACTGCGGGGTTTACTTCAAACCAATGCCGCCAGTCATCTACCGCCAGACCGGCTGCCATACTGCTAAAAGGACCGGAGGGTAAAGAATACTCAAACGCCGAATAAAACGACAATAAAAGAATTAGCACTAATAATGAGACTAAATTTTCCTTACTTTATCCAATAGAGAAATCTTCCACAATTTGGGCAGGTAACCAATTCGGTGCGACATCGTGCCACCAGTTCTGATGGCAACCGCACATAGCAGCCACCACAAAACTCGCGAATTACCTGGACGACCACTCGCCCACCATAGCGCTTCATTATTCGTTCATATTGAGCCAGTACCTTCGGGTCAATTTTCTTGGTGAGTTTTGTCCTCTCTTTCTCAGCAATTTTGATGAACTGCTCAGAAATCTTTACCCCTTTAAAACCAACCTGCTGATAATCTTCTTTCTCTATGTCCCTTAAAATGTGGTCAAACTCCTCTAAGGAACGAAGGGTTTCTATTTTGGGATTCATTTTATTTTCTCTTCCAGTGCCCGGACGAATTTGATGAACTCATCAGGTGTCTCTGGAGTAAAAACCTGCTTCCGTTTTGTCAGTTCTTGGCAAACTATAGCAATCCGTCCTAAGGTTATTAGATATTGGTTACCAGGGTCCTGGGGCGGAGCCATTACCAGGAAGAAAAGATGGACCGGTTTGTTGTCCACCGCATCAAAATCCACCCCTTTGGTTGACCTCCCTACCACTATTTCCAATTTGTCCAGTAAAAGTGACCGTCCGTGAGGTATGGCGATACCTTTGCCAATGCCAGTTGAACCGAGTTCTTCTCGTTTTAACAGTGTTTGGAGGAGCATTTCTGCACTGTCTTGTGCTTCTTTAATCATCAGGACCAGTTCCCGGAGAACTTCCGGTTTTTTCCGACTTTTTAGGTCAAGGTTAATCCGGTCTGCTCTGAGTAGTGAAGATAGGTTCAATATTACCTCCTAAAATCTATGAAAAACAATTTATTTGACCAGACGCTGGGGTACATCACCCCACAATCTTTCCAAACCATAAAACTCCCGGACATCAGGAGTAAAAATATGCACAATTACATCAAAATAGTCAAGAAGTATCCATTGGGCATTTTCCATTCCTTCAATATGATGGGGTTTTCTCAACCCACGGGTTTCTTTTCGGTCTAAAAGAGACTCGGCAATTGCTCGGGCGTGGACGGTTGAGCTGGCGGTGGTGATAACGAAAAAGTCAGTTAAAGGCGATACGCCACGAAGGTCAAGGATCAGGATGTTTTCCCCAAGTTTATGAAGAATTATCTGCGAAAGTTTTTCCGCCAATTCTTTTCCATTCATAATCAAATTAGTTCGTGATTTGGAGTTCATAGTTGGGGGTTCTCAACTAATAACTAAGGACCAAGAACCATTTGTCCATAGTTTATAGTTTCTAAAACCAAGAACCAAGAACTAAGAACTAAGAACCACGAACTTCTTTACCTTTTTTCTCATCATGACCTGTCAATTTGGCTGAGGCGGTTATATTGGTCAACTTTCACCTTTATCATTTTATAACTTTCTAGTGCCTTTGCGTCTAAAAGAGCGATACTCATTACAATTATCTCATCGCCTACTTCTCCCAGCCTTGCCGCCGCGCCCTTAAGGACACAGACACCTGAACCGGCGGGTCCGGCGATGCAATAAGTTTCCCACCGTTTCCCGTTATTGATGTTTACCACCTGGACCATCTCACCGGGTAGGATGTCGGCGGCGTCAAGTAAATCGGCGGCAAGTTCTAAACTGCCCTCATAATGCAGTTGCTTATCAGTAATCCGCAGCCCTTGGATTTTTGATTTAACAAATTTCCTGAGCATAACCAATAAGGTTAAGCCAGTTACTTCCTGCGGCGGCGTTCTTCTGCCGGGGACTTCTCTTTACCTTCGGCACGCTTGGGTTTCTCTCTTTCCGTCCGAACTACAAACTCAAGATAAGCCATTTCTGCAGAATCGCCCGGACGTGGCCCCAACCGGTATATCCGGGTATAGCCGCCCTGGCGATCAGTAAACCGGGGGGCAATTTCTTCAAACAGTTTTCGCACCAGTTTTTTATCAGTTATGAACCTTGCTACCTCCCGACGGGCTGCCACGGTATTAACACAAGCCTGACGCAGTAGTCGTTCGGCATAGCGCCGTGCCTCTTTAGCCTTTGCTACTGTAGTTCGGATTCGCTCGTATTTTATCAGGGCGGCAACCAAATTTCTCATTAGCGCGAGCCGGTGCTCTCGCTTTCGCCCCAGTTTCTTTACTCGGTCACCGTGCCGCATCGCTACTCTCTATTTCTTCTTTAGGCAAAGGCTTCCCAATAGGGATACCGGTTATATCCATACCCAGTGTCAAACCCAGGTCCTCAAGTACTTTCTTCAGCTCCTCTAACGACTTGCGACCAAAGTTTTCGATATCAAGCATATCCTTTTCAGTGTGTCGCACCAAATCGGCAACCGTTTGGATAGAAACTCGCTCTCCGGTTCGTTTAGAACGTCCCCGTTTTAAGCAGTTGAGCGCCCGGTTGGAAAGTTCCAGTTCTTCAATATCCATTGCCAAAAGTTCTGAGAGTCGGTCTCGTTCCAGGTAGACCTTTTCTTCCTCAATAAACTCCGGCTCTTTTTCCTGGGGTACCAGCACTTCCATATGATTCTTTAAAATGGTGGCTGATTGAATCAATGCCTCTTCTGGAGTTACAGTGCCATCGGTCCACACCTCTAGCAATACCCGCTCAAAATCGGTTCGATCTTGGACGCGCATATTTTCCACCCAGTAGTTTACTTTTTTCACTGGTGAGAAGAAGGCGTCAAGGAATATCGTCCCTTCCGGTGCGGCCCTGCCCTTTTTCAACCTTTCCGCTTTTACATAACCCCGACCGTTCTCTACTACCATTTCAATGTTAACCGTTCGTCGGCTATCGGTAATAGTTAATATCTTTTGTTCGGGGTTGGCTATTGCCAGTTCGGGCGGGATAGTTAGGTCACGACCGCAGAACTCCCTTTTCCCTTGAGCGTGAAGGAAACAACTCCTGGGTGTCTCTGACCAGAGACGGAAACGGAGTTTTTTGATATTAAGAATAATTTCCGGGACATCCTCTATCACATCTTCAATCGTTGTGAACTCATGGGCAACACCATCAATTCTTACCTCTACCACCGCCGCACCCTGAACCGAGGATAGAAGCGCCCGCCGTAAAGAATTACCGATGGTTACTCCCCATCCTCGCTCCAATGGTGCGATTATGAACTTTCCGTAACTATTGGTAAGAGTTTCGCTATCAACCTCTAACCTTTCCGGTGTTATAAAAGGTTTCAGTTTCATTTTGAATAAAACTCCACAATTAACTGCATATTACACGGCACATCCTTGACATCATCCATATTGGGCAACCTAAGTATCTGCCCAGAAAGCTGTTGAGTGTTAACACTGAGCCACGGAACTACCGGCGACTCCTTATTGGCAACGATTGCTTGGACCGTCTTTTTCCCTTTTTCGGTAGCGACGGCAATTACCTGTCCAGCCTTTACCTGGTAGGAAGGAAGGTCTACCCTTTTACCATCAACGGTAATGTGACCATGGCGAACCAATTGCCGCGCCTGGGCACGGGAGTCGGCAAAACCAAGCCGAAATACGACATTATCCAGCCGCCTTTCCAGGGAAATCAAAAGTGCCGCAGCGGTATTTTTGCTCCTTGCTGCGCGGGCAAAGTAATTGCGGAACTGGGTTTCCAGAATTCCGTACATCATTCTTAACTTTTGTTTCTCGCGCAACTGAATGGCGTAAGCAGAAATCCGTCGTCCGCCGGTTTTTCCAGAATCTTCGCCTCTCTTGATCAGGATGCATTTGTCGGAGAGACACTTAATGCCGCGGAGAAAAAGCTTTTCTCGGGCGCGGCGGCACCTTTTGCATTTAGGACCGATATCTCTTGCCATATGATTTATCAGTGATTATAAAATTATTTTACGAAGTGTCAACAAACCCCTATACCCGACGCTGTTTCGGAGGTCGGCAGCCGTTATGAGGAATAGGCGTAACATCTTCAATTGAGATTATATCCAGTCCGGCATTCTGCAGAGAACGAATCACCGCTTCCCGTCCCGGTCCCGGACCTTTGATTTTCACTTCCACTTTCCGGACACCGAGCGCCACCGCTTCTTTGCCGGCATTCTCACCTGCCTGCGCTGCAGCATAAGGAGTTCCCTTCTTGGTTCCCTTAAATCCCACGCGTCCGGCAGAAGACCAGCAGATTACCTCTCCATTTGGTTCAGCAATAGTAACTAGGGTGTTATTAAAAGATGCCGTAATGTGAGCAATACATACCGGCGCGGCCTTTTTTCGCGAGGATTTCTTTGCCATATTTTAACCTTTCGGTGGGGGTGCGGCTTTTACCTTAATCACTCCGGAGGTCTTACGCGGTCCCTTCCTCGTCCGGGCGTTTGTTCTTGTTCTCTGTCCGCGTACCGGGAGCCTTGCTCTATGCCGGAGTCCGCGATAGCAACCGATTTCTATCAAGCGCTTAATGTTTGCCGTTACCTCGGCGCGCAGTTCACCTTCCACCTTATAATTACTCTCAATCTCCTTACGGAGAGCCGCCAATTCTTCATCCGACAACTCACCGACCCGTTTATTAGGGTCTATCTTGGTGGCGGCTAAGATCTTCTGAGCCGACGATAGCCCTATGCCATAAATAATGGGCAGGGCATATATAACTTTCTTGCCATCTGGCAGGTCAACGCCAACAATACGAGCCACTTATCCTCCTGATAAATTAATTTCTTTTCAAAACTTTAGTCTGAACATTAATAATTATATACCTTTCAATCTGCCTGTCAATAATACGATATCGTCAAAATATGTTACCGTTTAGTGGTTTTAGTTTTTGGTTTATTATGGAGAACCAAAGACCACATCCTGCCAACACGGCTAATTTTGGCTTGGCTAGGTTTGATTTTTTAGTTCTCTGCACTGTTTTTGAATGCAATTACATATCTTGGTGCCAAAATAGCACGCGCTGACAGTTGTAAATTTTGACTGTAATATGTACAGCGGGGCAAAGTTGATAATCTTAAAGTGGAATTAGTGGCTGGCAATAACAATTTTTTGCGACCTAATGCCTTCTCCTGATTCCAAGTTTAGAAAATATGTGCCGGGTGCAATCTCTTGATTCCACTCCAAGCTGTGCTTACCGGCTGATACCCTTCCCGGTGAGAGTGTTGCAACCAGCCGACCATCATCAGAGAGCAGCCGTAACCGAACCGGACCGGGTCTGGCAAGTTCATAGGTAATTCTGATTGTGCCTTTGGTCGGGTTCAGAGCAACCGAAAACTGTCCGATGGTTCTTCTTGTTTTGCTCTGCCGTTCCTCAATCCCTACTTGGGGAAAGCGAAACAGATGCACGGTCATTTCGGTGGTGTCCATAGTAACCTGCCGTCCATAGCGGAGCATCTCGTCACGACTGGAAACAAGCATCTGGTGAAATGCGTTATAGGGAAAGCCGTGGCAGGGTGTTGAGTCGGAATAGGGGTGACCGTTGCCCGGGTTCTCGTTGTTCAGATTGTCCGGGTCCATCCGGTCGTAGTTATGCAGCCAGGGGTGTCCATTCCACCAACTTACCGGTCGGAGCACATATTTACCCGCATAATAGTCAGCGGCAATCGGGTCTTGTGAGGCAATTAGGGTGTTGAGCCGGGTGCACATATTATAAGGGGCATCCGGACCGGTGGTAATTTCGGCGCTTACCCAGGTGGCGTCAATAATGTTCAGGTCCGGAAAACGGGCTTTACCAAACTCAACGCCCAGAAGACCTTGTGTCATTACCTGCTGGTGCATAACGCCACTGCCAATCGCGGCATAGGAGAGAAACCCAATGTAGTGTTTAACCGATGCGGTAACGCCCATACCGTTGTGGGATTTGAGTACCGGCATATTGATGAACTTCAAACGCTCCGGCTCGTAATCGGTGCCATTCCAGATGCCGAGCCGGGTGGAGATGCAGGTGCCATAAGAGGTCACGAACTTAGGATAGGTCATTCCGGTTGAGTCCTCACGGATATAGCCAGAAACGGTATCGCCTTGAGCGAACTCATTTACCCAGCGGTTGTTGCCGTAATAACCGATTGCGGTCCAGTTGTATGCGCCCACACAATAGCCTTGACCGGCAAAAAGGTCAACCACGCTCTGCATCGTCTGAGACCGCCTTTCCGCATTATTCTGTGAATACTGCCAGGAGTGCTGCCACTGACCGTTCTCAACCAGTTGAACCTCACCGGTGAAGGTGTCGGGATGGGCGACGATGCGGGCAATTAGACCTTTTATTAGGTCGGTGTTGGTCATCCCCCGAGCCGGCCATTCGGCATTCACTTTAATGAGCACCACATCATTTTTAGCGATGATGCCTGTGGTGTCGCACCAGGGCAAGGGCTTAGTGGAGCGATAGAGGTAGATGCCGTTCTGAGCCAAAAGCGAAAATAGCGAGTCCAGACCCTCGTGATAAATGGCGTTGCTATCGGGGATCGGGAAACTGTCAATTACGAATATGTGGGACGCTTGAGGATGGTCAGAAACCCAGACCGGCAGGCTAAAATATCTGTCTGGTTGAACTGGTCGGACGATAGGTGAATTCTGAACAATGAGCCGGGTAAAAAGAAACAAGGTGGTGCCAGAAAGTGTTCCAATTAGAAGTAGACCTCGAACCAGACGGTTCAATTGGATTTCAGGAAACTTCAACCCAATTGCTCTCAGACCCCGCCGGATGCCGGGAAGGACAAATGCGCTCAACCAGAAGGCGCTGGTTCCGGCTGCGGCCTGCTGGCAAGGGTAGCGGATTCGGCTCGGCTTGGTCGCCGACCGTAGAACCAGCCACAAAATTGCGCCGATACCGAGCCAGTGAAAACTCCTGGTAAAAAATTTTATCATCCCCGTTAGCAATTGCTTCATTGGCGAGCGTCTGGAGTTCTGGGGAAATTCATTAATCACCAATTATATTGTAACCGCTTTATCACCCAAGGCAAATTAAGGCACCCGGGAATTCTCTCCCGGCGAATCGGAAAATTGGTATGGCTGCGAACTAAAGATTGACTAAACCGTCTTAACCACCAGCGCCTCTTCACCGGGCAGAGCGATTAGTTTGACTGCAACATCCAATCAATCACCGCGTACAAACTAAAGTAGGGCAAGGAACTGATTGACAGTCAGTCCGGACTCGCGAATGAGTGCCCGGAGCGTGCCTTTAGCGGGTTCTTCATGGTCAGGAATGGACAGACGGCGATATGGCGGATTCACCTGTCTCAAAATGATGTGGCTACCGGTCTGATGGTCAACCTCATAGCCCAGTTTTCGGAATGCCTTGACTGCATCCCGACCCGATACAACCGGCAGTTTACTCAGACCGCTACCTCAATCACTTCTTCGCTAATCGGTGGTGGAACGGGCTCGTTATGTTTGACAAGACTGGCGAGATACCCCTGAATCGCATCCTTAATGTTTGCCAGTGCCTGCTCCCGCGTCTTGCCTTGCGACACACAACCGGGCAAGGTCGGGCACTGAGCGACAAAGATGCCATCTTCATCCTGCTCAATAATCACTCGGTATTTCATAAAAATCTCCAATCTTAGTATAATATTCCTGATAGACAGGTCAACTGTATAAGTCAAATAAATTTGTCAGATTTTGATTTTTATGCAAGTAGGTCACCCTGTCTGAGTAGGGGCAATTCAGGAATTGTTCCTAACATATTTTGTTGTTGGCTAAACCCTTGCCCTCATCACTTATGTTTATGTTGAAAAAAACTGAGATTACTACGCCCCTTCGGGGCTCACAATGGCAGAGGGCGGAGGAGATTGCTTCGTGGAGCCTACACCGAGCCGAACAGACCCGATTTGAAAAGCGTAGCCGAAAGGGATTCCTCGACAAGCTCGGAATGACGGAGCCGGGGGCTCGCCCGGAAACGGGCACGATTCTGTGCAATGCTTTGTTCCGAACGGAGCGAGGAAACACGGAGCAAGGAGCAGGCAAGGGAGAGGTGGTTTAAGGCTAAGTGGAGTTATATATACACAAAATTCTGATGGCTAAATTTGAGTTAAGTATCGTAATTAAGTAACTTAATTTGAAGACAGATTTTTCTTGGGGCTGTTCCCCCTACCGCTTAGGTGGTAAAATCGTTTGTTGAACAGGTTTTAGGCTTGTTGCTAAGTTTGATGTTAAAATCTTGTTTAGGTTCAATAGGAAAAATAAATGGAGGGATGGCTGAGAGAAGATGTCTAAATAGGTTTTCAGGAGTGGCTTTTCATTCAACTCTAAGTTCAGAACTTAAAAGAAGGCTGAAAAGGGTCCTAAAATCTTTTTTAACAAGAACGGTAAAAAGATAAG
This sequence comes from Caldifarciminota bacterium, assembly GCA_039801225.1. Classification (GTDB taxonomy): domain Bacteria; phylum Hydrothermota; class Tepidihabitantia; order Tepidihabitantales; family Tepidihabitantaceae; genus JBDRUH01. Next base: position 30,892 of record JBDRUH010000003.1, on the reverse strand, counting down.
TTGCATATAGTTTAGAAACCAGATGAAGTTTTAATATTAGAATAAGAGAAAAATCTGAACTTGGTTTGAATTCAGGTTCACTCTTCCAGACAAAGTTTTTTAATATCGGCAAGCGTGTTGAATATGCCTTTCCTGCTTTCACCATATATTAAGATAGGGTAGGTTTTACGTTTTAGAAAGTGTCAATACGACATTTTCCTTGGGGATCCACAAGATGGTGATAAGGCTGTTGACAAAATACCCGATCAAGAATATTCTTTGCTTATTGGCAAATGACTCAAGATAACGGTATTCGTTCACAGGAGAATCAAAGCGGTTCTTCAGGAAATGAGCCGCCCGTAAAGTTGGAATTTAAGCCGGACCAAAAGAGACTCGTTAGACTTGCCCGTTTCCGAAGGATAACGCTCTGGATAACTTTTCTATTACTTGCTGGATCTTTGGTGTGGTTGATTATTTTTCCACCAAGGTGGTCTCAGTATAAAAGACAAAATTTAACTCAAACATTGGAAAAAAGACCGGTGACCGAGACTCCTGTTCCGTCTCAGCAAAAGTCCACCACTTCCCCAGAAATGAATGAAAATGTTGAAAATGAGATTTTCACCCAGGCGCTGTTAAGCGGACGGTTAATTGACTCAAGTGTCAATATTGCCTTTGCTCAATGGCGAAGGGCGTCGGCGCTGGTCTATTTGGGGGAAACAAACAAAAGCAAAATTGATGAGATGCTTGAAGGTATAAAGGTAGCGCGTTTAGTTAGTGAGAGCGCAAAAACTATGGTGGAGGTTGTTCGGAGAGAGATGGAAAAATTGAGAGGTATGAGCAGAAGTCCGGGATGGGTTGGTTTACGGGTAAATGGTATTTATGCGGTAGCGCGGGAGTATTGGAATTTCGTTACTGAAGTAATGGTAAACCAGGAGGCTTTTTTTGATGCCTGGGAAAAGGCGGTAAATTCGCTGAGGGATGGGAATGAGGCAGACTTTGAGATAAAGGGAAATGTGGCAACCGGGTATCTGCGGAAAAGTGAATCTTGTCAGCGAAAATTTTACCGCGCACAATCCCGATTGAAAGAGACGCTGAAAATCGGGACCAAATAGAACATCGGGTTGCATTTACGGTTAGTAGGAGCTGATATAGCCGATTCTTGACTTAATCCATAGTTTGGATTAGGCTTTTTCTGTGACAATTGGTTCTTTTTTTCGGGGTATTACCGAGCGTTTTAATAACTACATTGCCATAGACCTGGGCACCTCTTCTACCTTGATTTATGTAAAAGGTAAAGGGATTGAACTGCGGGAGCCTTCAATCGTGGCGGTGGATGATGTAAACCACGAGGTGGTGGCGGTGGGCACTGAGGCAAAGCGGATGTTAGGTAGAACTCCAGAGGGGATTCGGGCGGTGCGTCCGATGAAGGATGGGGTAATTGCCGATTTTGGGATGGTGGAGATAATGCTCAGGACCTTTATCAATATGGTTCAGCGGAAGAAACTTTTTGTGCGTCCGCGAGTTATTGTCTGTGTGCCTTCCGGGATTACTGAGGTGGAAAAAAGGGCGGTGCGGGATTCGGTTGAGGCATCTGGTGCCCGGGAGATTTATCTTATATCCGAACCGGTTGCTGCCGCAATTGGCGTAGGTTTGCCGGTTGAGGCACCGACTGGAAATATGATAATTGACATCGGCGGCGGGACAACCGAAATTGCGGTGGTGGCGCTTTCCGGAGTGGTAAATGTTAATTCCATCCGGGTGGGCGGAGATGAAATGGATGAGGCGATTATCAACTATGTGAAAAAGAACTACAATCTCATTATTGGTGAACAAACCGCAGAAAATATTAAGATTGCCATTGGTTCTGCTTATGCTACTGGGGCTGAGGAGACAATGGAGGTGAAAGGAAGAGACCTGGTCTCCGGAATCCCCAAAACAATAAAGATAACCTCCACCAAAGTTCGTGAGGCGTTAGAGGAGCCAATATCGCTGATTGTTGATGCGATTCGCCTCGCCTTAGAAAAGACGCCACCCGAACTGGCCGCTGACATTGTTGACCGAGGAATTTATATGTGCGGTGGTGGCTCCTTACTGCGCGGGCTTGACCTTTTGGTTAAAGAGGAGACCAATCTGCCAGTGTATCTGGCAGAAAATCCGATTGAAAGTGTTGTCCGAGGGGCGGGAAGAGTTCTTGAGAACATTGGTTTGCATCAGAAACTAATTTTACGCACCAAATGAGTCTTAGGTCTCATTTTTGGTTCTTAGTTTTTGGTTAAACGACACTATAAGTTTCTAAAGAGAAGCAAACCTAAAGGTTTGCCCTACATCTCGGGACGAAAGATAGGTGAAACACACTATGTATTACTATGAAGTAACACAAATTTAAGACTGCCGATGATGGCGAGTAAATTGGGTAATAATTGGCGAGAGCGGCTATCTTGGGCGGTAATTTTATTGATGCTGGTTGTTGCTCTGTTACCCGTAAGGACCAAGTTGCCAATTATTCAACCCTTATCAACTGTTATTCTTTTTCCTTCCCAGGTTATTGTTAAAGTTAGGTTAACCCTTTCCGAAAAAAATGCGGAAAATCGTCGTCTGTTAAAACTTGCTAATGAGTTGGCATTAGAAAATGCCCGTCTGCGGACACTCTTACAAAAATTTGCCTCCCCCCTTTCTCTTGAACAAGATACCACTTCTTTTGTCCGGGCAGAGGTAATTGCCCGAGACTTTACCACTCTCCAGCGATTTTTGGTGGTGAGCTGGGAGGGCGATGAGGTTGTTACCACTGGTGCGGTTGCCCTGACCCCTCATGGTATTGTGGGCAGGGTAATTGCGGTTAGAGAGCATCAGGCGCTTATTCAGAGTGTTCTTGAACCTTCCTTCCGGATAGCGGTAACAAATAGCCGCTCTCGTGAACTGGCGATTGTCCATCCCGCTCCTAATGGGCTGCTTCTTTTAGACTATGCCAAAAAGGAGGCTGACTTCCTCGTTGGTGATACCATTCTTACTTCAGGGTTAGGAAGAGTTTTCCCTAAAAATCTCAAAGTAGGGGTGGTAACGGAAATTCGGGATGAGCCAGGGACACTTTTTAAACGGGTGTTTGCTCAACCTTTTGTTGATGTCACTCGGGTAGAGCAGTTGTTTCTTCTTCCGCCGCTTGACCCATTCCCAGTTATTCCCCAGAAATTACCCATCCCTGAAGGCGTTTAGAAGTTGCGAACACCTTTTGCCTTTTTCTTTTTGTATCTTTTGTTTATCATCCAGACGGTTTTTTTACCTGTAGGGCCGCACCTGCTGCTTTTAGCGGTTATCGTCTTTGCTCTTTATGAAGGTCAAATCATCGCCACATTATTAGGCACCTTTGCCGGAATCTGCCTTGATTTCACTTCGCCCACCACCTTTGGTATCTATGCGTTTACCTTATCTTTAATTGGCTATGGCGTCGCTAAGTTGCACAACCTGTTTTATCGGAACTTCTGGAATGTTACCCTTTTTACTATTGTTGCAATTGGTCTTAATCTGGCATTTCAAACTGTCGCTGGTGCTATATCCGGTCGACAGCTGATAGCCGACAGCCGACTGCTGATTTCTACTGGTTTGACATTGCTCCTATCGCCTTTTGCTGAGCCACTAATCCGGCGGTTGTTCTATACCGCCAACGGACGACAGCCGAGAGCCGGCAACCGAGGGTAGACAGAGGACAAATGAAGATGCGCTTGAGACGTCTGACCCAGCCCCTCGGCTCCGTCATTCCGACCGAAGCGCCCGATTCGGGTCTGTTCGCTCGGGGCAGGCAGAGCAAGGCAATCAGCCTGATTGTTTTGATTCTTTTCGGCATTCTAAGTTTGCGTCTGGTTCAATTACAGGTCATTCGTGGCGCCCGTTATGCGCGATTAAGTGAAAGCAATCGGATTCGTAAAATTCTATTACCCGCCTCCCGAGGTAGAATATTTGACCGCAACGGCATCCTTCTTGCCGACACCCGTCCCTCTTTTACCATTGCGGTAATTCCCACCGAAACCAACGATAGTGTGCTTTCATTATTGGCATCTTTAATTCATCAACCCGTTGAGCTCCTTAAAAATCGTCTAAAGCCACTTGCTCTTTTTCCAGCGCCGGTGGATATCTGCCGAAATGTTGGCTTTATCACGGTTGCCCGGATTGAGGAAAATAACTTCCGACTTCCGGGTGTTTTAGTGCGGATAGACCCGGTGCGGAATTATATTTATGGTAGATTATATGCTCATTTGATTGGACATCTCGGCGAGGTTAACGAGCAAGAACTTGCCCGAGACAGTTCCTATCGCCCTTTGGATCTTATCGGAAGAAATGGAATTGAGGCGAGTTATGAAAAATATCTCCGGGGGAAAAATGGTTATCAATTTGTTGAGGTTGATGTTCGGGGTAGAGAAATAGGACCGATAACGGAAAAAAGACCAGAACTTCCTATCAATGGCTGTGATATCTACCTTTCCATTGACCACCGTCTTCAAGAACTCGCTTCAGAACTAACCAAAAATTATGAGCGTGCTGCAGTAGTGGGAATTCTAATAAAAACTGGCGAGGTTCTCTGCCTTTTTTCCCGTCCCGATTTTGACCCTAATATTTTCCTTGCACCTTTGGACCCTAACATTTGGGACTCGCTGGTTAAGAGCCCCTCTAAACCGTTCTTCAACCGGGCTATTTCATCCAGTTATCCGCCAGGAAGCACATTTAAACCGATTGTCGCCTTGGCGGCGCTAAAGGAAGGGATGGTAACCTCTCAAACGACTCTTAATCCTTGCACCGGTTCACTCCGCTATGGCAACCGCACATACAAATGCTGGAGCGTTCATGGAAAACTTAACCTTTTAGGCGCAATTGAGCAGTCTTGCAACACCTACTTTTATCAGTTGGGAATGCGGTTGAACTTAGACAGTTTGGCTCTTTTCTGCCGGCAACTGGGTTTGGGGAAGCCAACCGGAATTGATATTCCGGGCGAGAACCCCGGTAATATACCTTCAAAGGAGTTTCTTGACCGACGCTATGGTAAGGGAAAGTGGACCCGGGGAGTGATGCTCAATTTTGCCATTGGTCAGGGTGAAATCCTTGTTACCCCACTGCAACTTGCGGTTATTTATGCGATTTTAGCCAACGGCGGCTGGTATGCGACACCTTATCTTGTAACTCGGATTGACTCTCTTGGTAAAACAGTTTTCCAGCGTCAGCCCAGGGTATATAATACCGCTTTAAATGATTTAGATGTTCAGGAGGTAAAGAAGGCGCTTACCCGGGTTGTTGAGTATGGCACCGGCAGAGGTGCCTACCGAAAGGAAATTACCATTGCCGGCAAGACCGGAACCGCCCAAAACCCGCCCCGACCGGACCATTCCTGGTTTGTTGGTTATGCCCCGGCTGATTCTCCGGAGGTGGTATTTGCCGTAGTAGTAGAAAATGCCGGGCACGGTGGTGCGGTTGCAGCGCCCATCGTTGGTGAACTCATCCGTGCCTATTTCAGTCTACAGCCAAATGAAAACTAAGGATTTGTCGCTAATCCTTTATACCGTCATTTTAATTGCGGTTGGTCTTTTTGCCATCTATTCAGCAGGAGGCAGCCGCTATTTTATTAAACAGTTACTTTTTATTCCAGTTGCTTTTGGCGGACTGATTGGTGCGATATTTCTGCGCCGACATATTCTTTATGGTATAACAGAAATTATTTATCTTTTCACTCTTCTTCTTCTTATTGGCGTTCTTTTGTTAGGAGGTGGTCCTGGGGCACGGCGCTGGTTCTCGTTTGGCGAAATATCGTTTCAGCCTTCAGAGTTTGCTAAAATTGCCACAGTTTTAATGTTAGCAAAATACATAAGTTACAAACGTTCGCTCAAACTCAACTTTAACACCATCGCCCTGCCGGCGCTTATCATTATCATACCGCTATTTTTAATTCTTATTGAACCGGACCTTGGTAGCGCGCTTAGTCTTCTCCCGGCATTTGCGGCGATGTTATACTGGCAGGGTTTGAGTCCTCTTCATATCCTTTTGTTATTTATGCCCCTTTTTTCATTTGTTGCCGGATTTTCTCTTTACCTCTGGGTGCCGTTCTTCATCATTCTTGCCGTTATTGTGTTTCTGCGCCTTCCCTTGTCCCGGGCAATCATTGCCTTAGCGGTCGCCTCGGTATTCGGGCTTCTCTCGCCCGTTGTTCTCTCCCATTTAAAAGACTACCAGCGTGCCCGGGTGGCAAGTTTCTTTGCCCCTTGGCTTGACCCGCACGGTCTCGGTTGGAATGCGATTCAGTCGCAGATTGCGATCGGGTCAGGCAGAATCTTTGGCAAAGGCTACCTTTCCGGCACTCAAAAAAGACTTGGTTTCTTACCAAATCGCCATACCGATTTCATCTTCTCATCGTTTGCCGAGGAGACCGGTTTGATAGGTTGTCTTGTTCTTCTTGGTATATTTACCCTTTTCCTTCGGCAGATTCTTCAGGTCGCCTATGCCACCCGTGACCAAGAGGGGGCATTAATCTGCGTTGGCTTTGGAGCGATTTTCCTGTATCATATCTTTGTGAACATCGGCATGCTTTTAGGGCTGTTACCAATAACCGGTATCACCCTTCCCTTTATCAGTTATGGTGGGTCATCTTTGGTGGTTTCGGCAATTATGGTGGGTATTGTCCTTAATGTTGGTCTCCGCCCCGAATAGATTAAGCCGAAATTGGTGTGACCGACATTAAAAGCTTTACCTTTGAAGAGTTAAAAGAAATTGGTGCAAAGTTGTCCTGGGAGAAATATCGTGCTCAGCAGGTGTTTCTCTGGCTCTGGCAAAAGGGGGTTAATAGTTTTGATGAGATGACCAATTTAAGCAAAGAGTTCCGGGACCGGCTCAGAAAAGAATACCATATCAGCCATCTCGTTCCTGAGCGGCGTCGGGAGAGTGCTGACCAGACCACAAAATTTACCTTTCCTTTAAAAGATGGCTTGTTGGTTGAGTCGGTATTTATTATTGACCAGAACCGTCGGACAGTGTGTGTATCCACTCAAGTTGGTTGTTCATTGGGCTGTAGATTTTGCGCTACTGCCCGTATGGGGTTCAAGAGGAATCTAGCCTGGTATGAGATTGTTGAGCAAATCCAGGCGGTTGGCAGAGAGATGAAATTGGCACCTACTAATGTGGTATTTATGGGGATGGGTGAACCGTTGTTTAATTGGCAAGAGGTGGCAGAGGCGATAAGGACAATTAACTCCAATTACGGTCTGAAGATTGGTGCCCGGCGGATAACCGTTTCTACTGCAGGAATTCCAGAAGGGATTCATCAGGTTGCCGAATTTCCCTACCAAGTTCGGTTAGCGGTTTCGCTTAATGCCACTACCGATGCTGTCCGCTCTCGGCTTATGCCTATCAATAACCGTTACCCTCTCAAGAGGCTCTTTTCTGCGGTGCGTTATTATGTGGAAAAGACGAAGCGCCGGGTAACTTTTGAATATGTTTTGATTGATGGGGTGAACAACCTGAGAGAAGATGCGCTTCGTTTGGTAACTATTTTAAGAGATATCCCATGCAAAATCAATCTTATCCCCTATAACCCGATTCCCGGCTCGGAATTTAAGCCGCCAACACTTCGCTCAGTAGAGAATTTTGCCCATATCCTTTATCCTTACCTTCCGGCGGTAACGATTCGTCAGAGTAGAGGAGCGAGAATCAGCGCCGGCTGCGGTCAGCTGGCGGTTAATTTATCTTAAGTTTTAAAGTATCGGACCAGTCTGACTCGCCCCGGTCAATATCTTTTGCTTTTGTTCTTACCGGGTAAACGCCCGGGGAATAATAAATATGAGTCCGGATGATTGTTTCGCCGGAGGGGAAGAAGAAAGACCAGACCGGTGTGGTAGTATCGCCCCACTCAACTTTATAACTTACCACCTGGTCCTCCGGATCAATTGTGTAAACCCGGATAGATATTGTATCACCGACTTTAGCGGTGTCCGGTCCCAATAAAATCGGCTTTTCTGGAGGAGAGTTTCTAAAGCAGCCTGGGGAAGAAACAATAGATACTAAAATGACAACTGAAGAGAGAAAAACAAAAAACCTCATTTTTAAACTCCTTTTTAAACTTTACCGTTGTGTTTCTTAGTTTATCCAAAAAACAAAAACAAACAACTAAAACCATATATTGACATCAGAAATGAAGTTAATAAAATCTTAAAGTAGTGTTACCGCTATTCCTTTTTTTAACCTCTATATCTCCGCCCGAGGCGGTGTGCGCGAGGGATGTCCCCAATGATGAAGGGGGAAAAATTCTTGTCGTCTGGCAGAGGTCTAATGACCCTAATGTATTGGGCTATCAGGTTCTCCGGCAGAAAAAGGGTTCCGAAGAATGGGAGACGCTTGCCTTTCTGGGGAGACTTGCCAACCGCTACACTGATGACCAAGCGGAAAACCGGATTCATTACCGCTACCAGATCCTTGCCCATTCAGAAAGCGAAACCGCCGTTTCAGAACCTTCTGATTACGCATTTGCCATTCCCCACTGGTTTGACCTGACCACCCTCCCGGCGCTCGTGGGTACATTGCTCTTCAGTTTTATCTTTGTTTATTTTATCAACCGGGCAAAAAGGGATAAAGGGCTTTTTATCCGGCGTATCGCCGGTTTGGATGCGGTAGAAGAGGCTCTTGGCAGGGCAACTGAAATGGGCAGGGCAACGCTCTATGTGCCAGGACTTTCATCAATGGCTGATGTTGCTACCATCGCTTCGCTCAACATCTTAGGTGAGGTTGCCAAAAAGACCGCTCAGTTCGGCACACCCTTGATTGTTCCGGTGGCGGATCCGATTGTCTATACAGTTGCCCGCGAAGTTGTTAAGGAATCCTACACAACCGCAGGGAGACCTGATGCTTTTCATCAGGACATTGTCTTCTTTGTCACCGACCAGCAGTTTGCCTTTGCCGCGGCGGTTGATGGCATTATGACCCGGGAGCAGCCAGCAACAAACTTCCTCATCGGGATGTTCTGGGCAGAGTCATTAATCCTTGCCGAAACCGGGGCTGCGACCGGTGCGATTCAGATTGCCGGCACTGACGCCATTGCCCAGTTGCCGTTCTTTATTACTGCCTGTGACTACACCCTGATTGGCGAGGAGCTTTATGCTGCCAGCGCCTATATCTCGCGCGAGCCGCTACTCCTTGGTGCTATCAAAGGGCAGGACTACACCAAGGCGCTTATAACCTTTCTTATTCTTATTTTAACCATCCTTGCCTTAGGCTTTAATCTACCGGTTCTGAAATGGTTGTAATATGAAACGGCGCATCCCTTTGCTTATCGTCCTCTTAACCGGCATTTTTGGTGCGGTTGCCTTCTTTGTGCCTCACCCTGCCATCCGCGCGGCTGATGAGACAATGCGCAACGATGTTAATCGCATAATTGCCGCATTCAGTTTGGTCCTGGGCGTGGGTTCTATCGTCCAGCACCATCTTTTGAAGATTAGACGAAAGGCGCAGTTCTGGTCCTACAGTTACATTACAATTGTCGCTTTGGTTATTACCGCCATCATCGGTTTATTTGGTGGCATTGATGTTTCCCGTCCCGGGATTTTGCCAACCCGGATTGGTAACTTCTCTTTTCATATTCAGACGCTTTACTCCAATATGATGGTGCCACTTGCCGCAACAATGTTCTCCCTTTTAGCCTTCTTTATGTCCTCTGCCGCTTACCGTGCCTTCCGTGCCCGCAACCTTGAGGCAACCCTGCTTTTGCTTGCCGCTTTTATTTTGATGCTTGGCTCGGTGCCTTTGGGCAGAATTATCCACCGTCAGTTGCCGGCATTTGCCGAATGGATTCTCGCTGTGCCCAATACCGCTTCAAAACGGGGAATTTTGTTTGGAGTTGAACTGGGGATTTTTGCCACTTCGCTTAAAATCATTCTGGGCATTGAGCGGGGCTGGTTGGGTGGGGGTGGTAAATGAGTGAACCGAGAGAAAATATTCTTGTTCACCTTCTGCGAATTGACCGACGCTATATTTACCTCATTCTCTGGCTAGTGATTATGTTACCTTTGATTTTTCCCTTCCGGATTCAGCCCAAACCCACTCCGCCGGTTCAGCAGTTATTCAACTACATTGACACGATGCCGGAAAACAAGGCGCTGGTTATTTCCGTAGACTTTACTCCGGATACCAGAGCCGAACTCCAGCCAATGGTTGTTGCTCTATTGCGCCACGCCTTTGCGATTAAACGCCGGGTAGGAATACTCGCCATATCGGTATATGGTCTCGGTTTAGGTGAAGAGGCGATTCGAGAGGTTACAGCAGAATTCAATGCCCATGCCTTAACCCATGAGGATTCGGTCATCTATGGTGAAGATTATGTGTTCTGGGGTTGGACCACCCCGGTTTTAACAGTGATGCTCGGAATGGGGGAGCGTATTACCAATGTCTTTCCGGTTGATTATTACGGCAACAGGACCGAAAGTTTGCCAGTAATGCGCCACATCAAGAACTACGACGACATTGGTATCCTCACCAGTATAGCAGCATCGGCAATCCCCCTTTCTTGGATTAACTTTGCTCAAGTTCAGTTTGGTGTCAACTTAAGTTGCGGCATAACCGCGGTATCGGCGGCTGACTTCTACCCTTATGTCAACTCCGGGCAGTTCATTGGTATGCTTGCCGGGATGAAAGGGGCTGCGGAATATGAACAACTGGTTGCCGAACGGATGAAGAAAAACGGTATGGACTGGGCTTTGCGTAATCGCGGAACTGAAGCGATGTCGTCTCAGACCGCAGCCCATTTGGCAATTATGGGGTTTATCCTCCTCGGTAATATCGCCTATTTTGCCACAAGGGGAAAAAGGAAATGAACATCTCAACCGACCCCTGGGTTTGGATTGCAGCAATTTTGACATTGGCAATTTTCTCATTTCTTTATAAGGAGAACCCCTTTTACCGTTTTGCCGAACACCTCTATGTTGGCATCGCCAACGGCTATGCGATAACCTTCTACTGGCATCGTATCCTTGTCCCCAGTCTTTTTGACCGGGTAGGTGCTGCCCAGACTCCGCTCACAACAAAGATATGGCTTGTTGCTATCGCTATTATCGGTGCCCTTTATTTTACCCGCTTTATACCCAAATTGTCCTGGCTTGTCCGAATACCAATTGCCATAGTATTGGGTTACTCCTGCGGGGCAACAATCCCGCGGGGAATAGATGCGCAAATCATCAGGCAGTTAAAGGCGACGGTCGTTACCCGCGCCTCCTTTGCTAACTGGCATACCGGATTATGGGCGGTGATTATCCTTTTAGGCGTTCTTGCCACCATCAGTTACTTCTTTTTCTCCACTGAGCGGAAGGGCGTACTAAAACCATTGAGTTATGCTGGTATCATCTTCATTATGGTCGGCTTTGGTGCCTCATTCGGCTACACAGTAATGGCACGCATCTCCCTTTTTATCGGCAGGCTTCAATTCCTTTTGTCCGACTGGCTCGGGGTTGTGAAATAAGGTAAAAAGACCGATGACAGAAGACGGTCTTCGGTGTCGCATTATTGATTATCAACGGGCAATTGAAAATTTCCTTGTCTACCTGAAAAAGGAACGGCGTTATTCCTTACACACGGTTCGCTCTTACCAGGTTGACCTTGTTCAGTTCTTTGATTTTTGCACCGAGCGACTAAAGAAAAAGTCTATTGGCGCTATCAGCCGTTCGGATATTCGGGACTTCTTAGGTGCGGTAATGCGTTATGGCTATACCGCTAAAAGCGCCGCACGGAAACTATCAACCATCAAATCCTTCTTCCGCTATCTGGTGAACATTGGCAAATTGGCAAACTCTCCGGCACGGGGAATTAAAAGCCCCAAAGGAGACAGAAAACTACCACCATTTTTAACTCAGTTTCAGGTTACCCAGGCGCTTGCCGAAGATCTACCAAGATGGGAGTCGGCTGTCGGGTGTTGGCTGTCGGCGGAAAACGGAAATCAGGAAAGGGAAAGCAGGGCTAAAGCCTTGCCCTATATCCGAGAAAAGGCAATATTAGAGACGCTCTATGGTTCGGGTTTACGCGCCTCAGAACTGGTGGGCTTAAACATTTCTGACATTGACTTTGAACAGGAGACCATCAGGGTTTGGGGAAAAGGGAACAAAGAACGAATTCTTCCTATGGGTAAAAAAGAAAAAGAGGCTCTTCAGGAATATCTTGCCGCGCGGGGTTACCCTCAGGCTAAAGCGGTATTTTTGAACAACCGTGGAGAAAGAATTACAACCCGTTCAGTTCAGAAAATTGTCCGTCGGGCGCTAAATCGTATTGCCGGTATTACCGCTACCAACCCTCACGCGCTTCGCCACGCTTTTGCGACCCATCTCTTAGAAAGGGGAGCAGACCTGCGTGCGGTTCAGGAACTTTTAGGGCACGCCTCCCTTTCCTCAACTCAGATTTATACCCATCTGACAATTGAACGCCTACGCAAAATTTATGACAAAGCCCATCCCCGGTCTAAGAGGAATTAGTTCTTAGTTCTGGGTTTGTGGCGCAGACCTTTGGCCGACAGCCGCACAAATCGGGCGCCCGATTCCGGGCGACAGCCGACAGCCGATGTGGTATTACGAGGGCATAAACCCGAAGTAACCCCCAATTAATGAGATTGCTTCGCGGAGCCTGCTCCGAGTCGACGCCAATAAATCCTAATTTTCAAAGCACTAAATCCTAAACAATTTCTAATACCAAAATCCCAATTATCAAAACATTTTGGATTTATAACATTTGTGCTTTGAACTTGTTTAGAATTTAGGATTTCGGATTTAGAGTTTCTCATAGATAGGGGGATTGCTTCGGGTAAAGCCTGCCCCGAGCGAAGGAATTCTTCCACTCGCCGTTGGCTCGGTTGTAATGACAGAGCCGAGGGGCTCGCAATGACGACTGTTTTACTTAAGGAAAAGGGGCTCTTTTGCCCCTGGAGAGTTGGCGGGCAAGGGCGCGTGCCTGCTCAAACTCTTTAAGGAGTCGGTTGACATCGGTGACGGTTGTCCCCGAGCCTTGAGCGATGCGCTGGCGCCGGGAACCGTCAATAATATCAGGGTTGCGTCTTTCTTCTTTTGTCATTGACTGGATTATCGCTTCAACCCGAATAAACTCTTTTTCATCCACCTGGATATTGCCGGCGCCCGGTATCATAGAAAGTAGCCGGGAGAAGGAGCCCATTTTCTTTACGGTGCGCAATTGATGGAGAAAGTCTTCTAAGTCAAATTTGCCTTTGAGAAATTTTTCTGCGATTTGCCTTTGGTCCCTTTCTTCGGTTACCGCCTGAACTTTTTCGGCGAGGCTTTTAATATCCCCCAACCCTAATATCCTTGAGGCGATGCGGTCAGGGTGGAACTCTTCAAGGTCTTCCAGTTTCTCGCCGGTGGAGATAAAGTAAACTGGCAGACCGGTAACCTGGCGGACAGAAAGGACTGCACCGCCACGGGCGTCACCATCAAGTTTTGTGAAAACACAACCGGTAATGTTCAACCGCTCTTTAAACTCTCGCGCCTGATTGACCGCATCTTGTCCGACCATGCCATCAAGGACGAGAATGGTAACTTGAGGTTGGACCTTATCTTCTATTGCCTTCAATTCCACCATCATTTCTTCATCAATATGGAGTCTACCAGCGGTGTCTAAGATCATAATGCCGTTGCCATTTTTTTGCGCCCTATTTTTTGCCGCAAGGCAGGTGGAGACCACATCTTTTTCTACTGGATGAAAGTCGCAATTAACCCGGTGAGCAACCGCCTGGAGTTGCTCGGATGCTGCCGGTCTTTTTGGGTCGCAAGCAACAAGGAGCGGTTTTCGGTTGCGGTAGCGCCAGGCGAGTTTGCCAGTCAGGGTGGTTTTACCGGTGCCCTGAAGTCCAACCAGGCTGACGACCGCGGGTGTAGACTTTAACTCCAATTTCGGGGTGGTGCTGCCAAGGAGATTGATCAGTTCTTGATATATGGTGTAGGTGATTAAGTCGCCAGGTTTCAGACTGGCACTTAAGTTTTCTTCCTTAAGCCGGGTCTCAACCGAACGAACGAACTGTCCGACAACTTTGTAGTTCACATCGGCATCTAATAGTATGGTGCGGAGTTCACCCACCGCCCGGGATATTTCTTGTGGACCTAATCTGCCTCTACCAAGGAGTTTGCGCTGAAGTTCAGTTAGTCGCTGGGTCAGGATGTCAAACATTTTAACCGACGAACAGTTTTCCGGTAATCAGGACTTTTAAAGATGGCACTACCGGCGATGAGGATATCAGCACCGGACTGGATTATGTCGCGGCAGTTGTCCGGATTCACTCCACCATCAACCGAAATGGTCCATTTCCCTTTTATCTCTCGTCGGAGGTGGTAAAGAAAACGAATGCGTTCAATTGTTTCCGGGATGAACTTCTGACCGCCAAATCCAGGGTAGACGCTCATTATCAAGACATCCTTAACGGAAGTGAGAAATGGTTTTAAAGATTCAATCGGTGTATCCGGGTTGAGGGAGATACCGGCATTTTTCCCTGCGGCGTGAATCTGATTGAAACACTCGTCGGGTTTTTCGGTTGCTTCAATATGGAAGATGATGAAGTCGGCATAGGGAGCAAAACGGTCAATAAAAATTTCCGGTTTAATGACCATCAGATGGGCATAGATGGCTGTCGGCTGTCGGGTGTCGGCTGTCGGCTGAGTAATCCACTTATGCACCGCCCGGGCGATTGGAACACCAAAACTCAGGTTGGGAACGAAATGGCCATCCATAATATCTAAGTGAATTGCATCAACCCCGGCTTCAAGAACCGCTTTGAGTTCCTCTTTTAGATGGAGAAAGTTACAATCAAGGATAGAGGCGGAGATTTTAACCATCAGTGAACAGAATCACTCTTTTGAGCAACTATTAAACTTACCGAGTCTCCTGGACCGACCGTCATACCTTCTTCCGGGTATTGGAATAGGACGGTTCCGGCAGGCTCAGAACTTGCACCTAATTTGACCTGTCCGAGATTTAAACCATAAGAGATAATAACACCACGGGCGGTCTCAATATTCAAACCAACCAGGTTGGGCATTGGAAATGTTCCGACTTTAGTTGATACCGAGATTTTAATTTCACATCCTTTGCGAACTTCGGTACCTGGAGGAGGCCATAGGGAGGCGACCCTTCCTGCGGGGATCCTTGGCGTGCGGACCGATTCAATTTGTGTAACAACAAATCCTGATTGTTCTAAGGTGGCGAGGGCATTGCTCAGAGGAAGTCCTATTAAGTCGGGAATTTTTATTTTAGGAGAGCCAAGACTTATATCAAGGTCTATCTCTCTTCCTCGTTTCACCCGTCGCCCGAAACGGGGATATTGAGTAACTACTCGCTCTGGAGGAATTTCCGAATTGGGCACCAGCCTAACTTCACCAATCTTTAACCCTAAACGGTGCAAGGTGCTCTCTGCCTCCTTTTGGGTCATTCCGGTAAGTTTTGGAAGAACAACCTCCTGTCCTTTTCGGGTGATAAAGGGCATTAATAAGTTGTTAAATAGGATAATGAGGACAAAAATGGTAATGAATATTAGAAGCCAAAGAAATACTGTTAATGGCTGGTTACTCTTTTTCATACTGTCCTCTTACCCGTCAAATCTTTCTCCTGATATTAGCCGGAATCCGTTTCGGAACTCTTTGCCGGTAATCACCTTACCTCCAGCCGGTTTTAATTGCACCAGTTCTAAGAATCCATTACCGGTAACGACAATAACTCCGGGGAGGTTAATAAGGACAGTGCCTGGTGGGTTTTGGGTTTTGGGTTGCTCTATATCAGAAATTATCTTTGAGCGGAGGAGAAGGATGCGTTTCTCTCGGAATGTTGTCCAAGCGGCCGGCAGAGGAGACAAGGCGCGGATGCGGTTATGAATTTCTCTTGCGGAATTGTGCCAGTCAATTAGCCGGTCTTGGGGAGTGATTTTCGGCGCTTTTGTTGCCCGAGAGTGGTCTTGAGGTGAGCGACTGAGCGAGCCTTGCTCAATTTGAGTAATGGTGGTTTGGACCAACTCAGCACCTAATTTAGCCAATTTTAGTGCCAGTTCTCCAGCCGTTTCCTCGGGTTCAATTGGAACCCGCAATTGATTTAGAATGTCGCCTGAATCAACCTCAAGAGACATTGCAATTACAGTTACACCAGTTTCAGTGCAGCCATCAATCAGTTGGCGTTGAATTGGTGCTGGTCCCCGATAACGGGGTAAAAGTGAGGGATGAAGGTTGATAAACCCATAACGGGGAATTTTCAAAAGGGGCTCTTTAAGAATGAACCCATAGTCAACCACTACACCACACTCCGGTGAAAAATTGCGAAATATTTTAACAAAAGATTCAGAGTTTGGGTTTTCTGGTGTGAGGATTTTAAGGTTAAGTTCTCGAGCGGTTTTTTCTACTGGGCTCGGGAGGATTTTTTTGCCCCGTCCTTGGGGGCGGGGCGGGGTGGTTACCACGGCGATAATGTCATTTTTTCCATTTAACAGTTTGAGGCTGGGAATGGCAAAATCGCCGGTGCCGAAAAAGGCTATTCGCATTCCCCTTTTTCCCTCGCTTCAATTTCTTTCAACCGAGAGGCGAGCAGGCGCCGACGCAGTTCACTCAGATGGTCAATAAAGAGAACTCCCTGAAGATGTTCTATTTCGTGGAGTAGTGCCCGAGCCAATAGTTTAGTTGCTTCTATGCTTAGTTCTTTTCCTTCCGGGCTAATTCCCTGGACTTTTACCATCTCCGGTCTGGGAACAATCTCATAGATATCAGGAAAGGAAAGGCAACCTTCTTCCGCTTCAATTACACCTTCAGTAATAAGGACTTTTGGGTTAATAATGCAGGTCGGGGGGGAGTCCAAATCACAGGATTGGGGATTGATTGCAATGACTGCTACCCGTTCACCAATTTGATTGGCAGCGAGTCCTACGCCATCTTTCTTTTTCATTGTGGTCAAAAGGTCGGCCATAATCTGAAGAAGTTCTGGGGTGATTTTTTCTACTTGTTGAGCAGGAAAACGAAGAATCGGATTGCCATAAAGAACTATTCGCCGGACCTGACCGATAGTTCCCCATTGCGGAGTATCCATCAGCTCTCCGCGTTATGAGCCGAGTTTGTAGGCGATCGCACCCTTTTCTACTTCAATTTCAGTCCCTTCGGCGATTTTCACCATAAAAGTGTTGTCCTTTACTTTAGTTATTGTTCCCAGAATCCCTGAGGCAAAAACGACCCGGTCGCCATTTTTCAAACTGGTGAGCATCTCGCGATGTTTTTTTTGCCGGCGCTGCTGAGGAAGGATGATAAGAAAGTACAGGACAACAAATATTAACAATAAAGGAAGAATGCTTCCTAAGAATCCGAGTCCGCCAGTGGGCTGGGTTCCTGGCTGATTCTGGGCAAATGCAACTTCAAACACCTGACCTCCTTTTTAGTTTAGTTTTTATCTCTATTAACTCTATAAAGGCGGTGGCGATAGATGTATTCTGCCACTTTAGTAGTAACAAGATAGCGAATTGATTTGTCTTTGGCAAGCCTTTCTCTTATTAGCTGAGCAGAAACTGCCACCGGTATTACATCAAGAAATATTACCCGGCGGGACTCGTGTTCCGGGAAAAGTCGCGGACGAGATATTTTCGGTCGGCTGATAACAACTATTTTTGCCAGTTGGGTGAGTTCTTCGGGGTTGTGCCAACTTTCTACAGTGCGGTACTGGTCATAACCGAGTATGAAATAAAGGTATGCTTTCGGGAGTACTCGGCGGAACTGTCGTAATGTGTCTACTGTGTAAGAAGGTCCGGTGCGGTCTTTCTCTATTTGAGAGAGTTTGAATCGGGGGTTGTATTTGATTGCCAGTTGTACCATTTTGACGCGATGGTGATAGGGGGTAATCGGTGGTGGGCGATGGGGTGGAGAAAAAGAGGGAACGAAAATAATTCGACTTAGTTTCAATTTAAACAGGACATCCTGGGCGACCAGGATGTGACCGATGTGGATTGGGTCAAAACATCCGCCTAATATACCGAGACGCATTTATAATATAATAATAAGGTTTTAGGGAAACTGGGCAAGATAGCGCTGGGCAGTTTGTTTGAGACGGGGAGAAGAGGTGTTGTTAACAATTTCTTCAAATAGCGGGCGCGCCTTTTCTTTTTGACCTGTTTCAGCGTAACATACCGCCAGGCGAAATCGGTCTATTTCCAACCAGTTGATATCCGGGTATTTTTTTTTGATAAACTCATAATAGACCAAAGCGGACTTGAGTTCGCCGGCTCGGAAGTAGAGCCGCGCCGCCTCAAATTCTCGCCGAGCAAGTCTAAATTCAATTTTTGCTAAAACTTCTTCTGCCTGGGAGCGGAAGTGAGAGAGAGGATAATCTCGCAAAAAATTTTCCAAAAGTTCCTTTGCCAATAGAACCTTGGTCTGGTCCTTCTGAGGTCCTGGGGCGGAGCGGAAAGTGGCGAGCGCCAGTTTGAAAGAAGCCTCCTCCTGATAGCGCCCATTGGGAAAGTTCTTAAGATAGAAGTCAAATTCGGTCTGTGCCTGTTCGTAGTCCCTTTTTTCAAAATAGCAGTCTGCCAGTTGAAACTGGGCATCACCCGCCAAGATGGTACCGGGAAAGTTAAAAATGATATAGGTAAAACCATCTATCGCTTTAGGGAATCTTTTTGCCATTTTGTCTTCCAGCGCCTGGTCAAAAGCCTCTTGGACATTCCCGGCACCCGATAGGGGTTTTATCGTTTTCTCCTTTGGTGAACATCCCCAATTGGGTAGAAGCCAAAAGCCAAAAGCCAAAACAGCCCACAGCCCACAGCTGACAGCCGACAGGCGATTTGACTTTTTCATACTATTTGCCTGCGGATGAGGGATAGTGAGCTTCAAATGCGCCTAATTATTTCACTTATCAATGTAGCAAGTTTTGGCTGGGCTTCATTGGCGACCCGGAGGATAGTTGCGAGGTCAAGCGGTTTTAAATCTTCAGGAGTGCCCATATCGGTTATTATAGAAAAGGCTAATACCCGTAAACCGGCATGGCGGGCAACAATTGTTTCGGGCACAGTTGACATACCCACCAGGTCGGCACCGATTATTCTTAAGTAGCGATATTCAGCGGCAGTTTCCAGGCTAGGACCGGTTACCCAGGCATATACCCCCTGCCGAAGGGTGATACCAATTTCAATAGCAACGTCTTCGGCAATTTTAATTAATTTGGGGTCATAGCATTGAAACATATCAGGGAATCTTGGACCGAGGGTGTCATCATTAGGTCCTCGTAATGGGTTATGCCCGGTGATATTGATATGGTCGGTGATTACGGCGATGTCGCCCAGGCGGTATAGCTGGTTTAGCCCGCCACTAGCATTAGAGAGTATCAGGGTGTGAATCCCTAAATCTTTCATTACCCGGACCGGGTGGGTAACCTCTTGAAGGTCATAGCCCTCGTAATAGTGAAACCTGCCCTGCATTATTACCACCGGTCGTTCACTTAAGATACCAAGAATGAGTCTACCACTATGACTTTCCACGGTTGGGGTGGGAAAGTGTGGAATGGTGGAGTAGGGGATAGTAACCTCAGTTTGGACATTGTCGGCTATTCTTCCCAGGCCGGTGCCGAGGATGATGCCAATCTCGGGTTTGAAACCGGTTCTATTTCTTATCGCCTGGACGCTTTCCTGAATCTTCTGTTTTAGCGGCGTCATTCTGGCTTTGGGGTTTGGACTCTCTTTCAAATCTTTCCACAATTGCCAGATAGGTGTTGGCAATACCACGAATTTCATCTAATATGAGGGCACGACGCTGACGCAGTTCCACCATATCGTTTTTCAGACGCTCTGCCTCCTGTTTTGCGGACTGGATAAGCGCCTCACACTCCTTTTGGGCGGCGGTGCGGAGTTCCTCAATTGTCTTTTGAGCGGTGAGTAAAGTTTCTTTTAAAATGCCTTCGGTTTTTTCATAGCCAGCGAGGCGAGTTCCGAGTTCGTCAACTTTTTCGGCCAGTTGCGCCCTTTCCTTACGCAGTTCTTCAAATTCATTGGCGACCGCGGCTAAAAACGCCCGCACCTCTTTAGGAGAATAGCCGCGTAATACAAGAGCAAAAGCCTTTTTCCGTATTTCTAACGGTGTCAGAGCCATCGTTTTATTTTATCCGAAAGGTGAGTAATGTCAAGTTTTGGCGGCTGAGGGTTATATCAGGGCATCAGCCAGGATTCTGAAGATTAGTTCATCGTAAGAGATTCCGGCGTATTCTGCCTGTGCCGGCAGGTCGGAAATGTCAGTGAGTCCGGGCAGGGTGTTGACCTCCAAGAAATAAGGTTTAGTGCCATCTTTGACAATCAGGTCAATTCGGGAGAATCCTTTGCACCCTAATCCCTGGTGCGCCTTCATTGCCAGTTCTTTGATTTTACTTTCAACCCTGGGGGTCAGTCGCGCCGGGATGATAAAATCGGTTTCGCCCCGGGTATATTTTGCCTCGTAAGAGTAAAAACGCTGGCTCCTGGGCAAGAGTTCTAATATTGGCAGAACATCCTGGCCAACAATTCCGACGGTCGCGATCATACCTTCAATAAAAGGTTCAATTAAAATATCACCAAAACCCCGCCAAACTCTTTCACACCGCTCTAACGCCCCCCTTCTTCCCTCTAAGAGTTCAATTCCGACACTGGAACCTTCGCAACGCGGCTTAACAATTAAGGGATAGCCGAACTGCTTCTCTGCTTCGGCAAGTCCTTCTGTGACATCCTCCTCGCTACTCACAGTAATAAAATCTGGCGTAGGAATGCCCAACTGTCTTAAAATCATTTTGGTAAAAATCTTATCAATGCAGATTGCTGAGGCGGTTACTCCAGAACCGGTATAAGGAATTCCCAAAAGTTCTAAAAAGCCCTGCATCGTTCCGTCCTCTCCCGGTCTTCCGTGAAGGATGATAAATGCCATATCAATCTTCGCCTGGCGAATTTGGTCGACAAAACTGCGATTGATATCAATTCCTACTGCTTGAAATCCTTGGCGTTTCATTGATTCCAGTACCCGCTGTCCGGAAAGCAGTGATACCTCCCGTTCGCTCGACCATCCTCCCATTAAGACGCCGATTTTGCGTTTCCTGAGCCTTCTGACTATGTCACTTTTACTCATAATCCATCTCCTTATTCATAGTTTTTTTACCAGACACCAGTTGATAGATACTCATTCATTGATTTTGCTGCTATTCTACCGGCGCCCATAGCGAGAATAACCGTTGCCGCACCGGTTACAATATCGCCGCCGGCAAATACACCCTTTTTAGAGGTCCTGCCGGTTTTTGGGTCTATAGAAATTGTCCCTTTTTTACTAACCTCTAACCCTGGGGTGGTTTGGGGAATAAGCGGATTTGGGCTGTTACCAATTGCAACTACCACAGTATCAACCGGAACCCGAAACTCGCTACCGGGGATAGGAACCGGTCGGCGTCTTCCTGAGGCATCGGGTTCGCCCAGTTCCATTTTCAGACATTCCACCTCTTTAACCCAGCCCTGACCATCGGCAATGTAGCGCACCGGATTGGTCAAAAGATGAAATTCCACCCCTTCCTCCTCAGCGTGATGGATTTCCGCCGCTCGTGCCGGCATCTCGGCGCGGGAACGGCGATATATTAACATTGAGCGTTCAGCACCCAAACGCAATGCAGTTCGTGCCGCATCCATCGCCACATTGCCTCCGCCAATAACCGCCACATTTTTCCCCCTTACAATGGGTGTGTCGTATTTGGGAAACAGGTATGCCTTCATCAGATTGGAGCGAGTCAGATACTCATTTGCCGAATAAACCCCGAGACAGTTTTCTCCGGGAATGCCCATAAATAGCGGCAGACCGGCACCAGTCCCGATAAAGACCGCATCAAACTCTTTTAGTAACTCATCAACGGTCATCAATTTGCCTATCACATAATTCAACTTTATTTCCACCCCCATTGAGCGGAGGAAATTAACTTCCCTTTCCACCACCGCTTTGGGCAAACGAAATTCAGGTATTCCATACATCAAGACGCCGCCCGGTTTGTGCAGCGCTTCAAAAATAGTAACCTGATGTCCGAATTTTCGCATATCTCCAGCGATAGTTAAGCCTGCTGGGCCAGAG
The DNA here is from genome assembly GCA_039801225.1 of Caldifarciminota bacterium. GTDB lineage: Bacteria > Hydrothermota > Tepidihabitantia > Tepidihabitantales > Tepidihabitantaceae > JBDRUH01. The sequence goes on along the minus strand of JBDRUH010000003.1, from coordinate 8,828 downwards.
CCAACAACCGCAACCTTTTTACCTGAGTCGGGTAGCATTTCACACATTACACATTCTCCTTGTGATGCCTCCCAGTCGGCAATAAACCTCTCCAAATTGCCAATCGCCACTGGCTCCATCTTTTTCCCCAATACACAACTACCTTCACATTGCACCTCCTGAGGACACACTCGACCGCAAATTGCTGGTAGGACATTTGTCCGCTTCATTATCTTTACCGCCTCAAGAAAGTTGCCTTGAGCAATTTGGCTGATAAAGCCGGGGATGTCCACCTCCACCGGACAACCTTCAACACACCCAGGCTTTTTACACTTCAGACAGCGCTGTGCCTCAGCGATTGCCTCCTCCGGTGTATAGCCATAAGGCACCTCATCAAAGTTGCAGCGGCGTTTTTCTGGAGACTGTTCCCGCATAGGTGTTCTTTTGGGATTAATTTTAGCCACGGACCGCTCCTTCCTCACACCGGCAACCACCTGAAGATTGTGATTTAACAAATAGTTCTAGCGCCTGTTTTTCTTCGGTTATATAGGTCTTCAGTCGCGCCATTAACAGGTCAAAATTAACCTTATGCCCATCAAATTCAGGACCGTCAACACAGGCGAATTTTGTCTCGCCATCCACCTCAACTCGGCAGACGCCGCACATGCCAGTAGCATCCAGCATTATTGGATTTAAGCTAACTATAGTTGGAATCTGGTAAGGTTCGGTGAGTTTTGAAACCATTTTCATCATTATAACCGGTCCAACCGCAAAACAGCGGTCAATTTTCTCTCCTCGGTCAATCACCTGTTTAAGCATATCAGTAACAAACCCTTTATTGCCATAAGAGCCGTCATCGGTAGTAACAATCAACTCATCAGAAACTTTGCCCATCTCCTTTTCCATAAAAACCAGTTCTTTGGTGCGGAATCCGATTATGGAAATGACCCGGTTCCCAGCCTGTTTCAATGCCCGTGCCACGGGGTAAATTTCTGGGGTTCCCACTCCGCCACCAACACACACCACCGTGCCAAAATTTTTAATATCGGTCGGTTTACCTAATGGACCAATTAAATCCATTATCATATCACCTTCGGAAAGTGTTCCTAACAGCATCGTAGATTTTCCAACCTCCTGGAAGACAATTACCAAAACGCCATTTTCCGGGTCAGTATCTGCTATCGTAAGCGGAATTCGTTCTCCCTCTTCTACAATTCGCAGAACAACAAACTGCCCCGGTTTTGCCTTTCGAGCAATTTCGGGCGCATCAAGTTCAAACCGTTTAATTTGTGGCGCTAATATCTGCTTTTTCAATATCTTAACCGTATGACCTCCTATTTTTGTTCCTTTTCCAACAGCTCAATTTCTGTAAGTTTAAAATTTTTAAATAAAAATATACTCAAAAATTATAAAAAAGTCAATAACCCGCGTTGCCTCACTTTAGCAATAATTGAAGAAAGCCAACTGAAGGTTTATCATAAAGAATTTAGTTAGTTATTTAAGCGGTTACCGCATCTCGCCGGGTTTAACCTCCCGGAGGGCGCTCTGGAGCATATTGCGGGCAATGGGAAGATAAGGGGAGCCAGGAAAGTCAACGAGAAGTTGCTCAAGGACAGCGCGAAAGCGGGCTTCGTCATTGAGTCCATCTCGATAAATTTCTGCCTGTCTTAATTTCGCCTTTGCTGCCAGTTCGCTGGTGGGAAAGCGAACGAGAAAACTGTCTAGGACCGCCAGCGCCGCCTGATATTTTCCTTCTTGGAAGAGTAATCTGGATAGGAGAAAAAACGCCTGTTGGGCAACAATGTCCTCGCCCTGGGTAAGCTCTTTTGTTCTTTTTATCCCTTCGCTTACTTTACCCGCTTCATACTCTAGCATCGCTAAGGCAAAAGACTTAGCCCTTTCCCCGCTCATACTCAAAAGCCCTAGCTCCAGTCCATCATTGACCAAGGGGCTCTGGGGAAAGCGATGGCTGAGTTCCTTAACCACCCGGGGAATAGAATCAAACTTTCCCTGATAAAAAAGTATCTTTATCAAGAGAAATAGCGCCCGGTCGTCCATCCGCCGTATTTTCTCAATCACCTGCCGTGCACTGTCTAACTGTTTTAGACCGATCAATGAGGAAGTTAGTCCCATAAGGACCGCCGGGTCTTGTGGTCTTGAGCGCAATACCCGAGAGTAAAAATCTGCCGCCTTGGTAAAGTCTCGGCGTTCAAGTCGGTAGAGTTCGGCAGTTTCAAAAATTGCCATCGGGCTGGAGTCACCTTGTAATATCGCTAACGCCTCCTGCAGGCGACCCAACTGGCGCAAAATCCGCGCCGCATAGGTTTTTGCTCCTTGTTCTTCGTAGATTGTTAAAGCGGCGCGCAACGCCCCTTTTTTCTCACACTCGTCGGCAAAAAGCATCAGTTCCTGAGGGCTAAAAGCCTCTTTTGCAACTTTCACCGCCTGAACCTCTTCGCCCAGAGCAAGATAGACCTCTGCTTGGGCTCTTGCCTTTGACCTTTTGTCGGTTATCTTCCCCAGTTCATTAACAACCCTTGCTCCTTCAGTGCCTTTAGCATAACTCTTGAGCCGCTCCAGATATCGGGGCAGCAACTCGGGCTGTGAGTTGGCGATTTCTACTATTTTTTGAGTAGCACGAACCGTGTTACCCTGGATTTCGTAGAGTTCTATTAACCGCTCCCAATAATCAATCCGGACTCTTCCCGGTAAGGGGGGCGAGCTGCTATCAGCAAGTTTCACCGCCTCCTCTAAGAGTGCCGCTGCCCCCGCTATTTCGCCGTTCTGTTTTAAAACCTCAATTAGTTCCATAATTTTCTCTTGGTGCTTTTGAGTAAATGCCCGCGCCCGAGTTAGTGCTTCGGTCCGGCGTTTGACACCCAAAAGCCCCTCAATTATTCCTAATGTGAGCTCCGGTCTTTCGCCTTTCTCTTTTTCTAACCGTGACAGGATTACAAGTAGCGAATCAAACCTTTTTAACTGTCGGCACATCCGAATAAAACCGGCAAGGGCAAGCGGGTCCTGGGGAGAGTGGAGTAGCACCTGCTGGTAAGCGGTGAGCGCCTGCTCAAACTGTCCGCTTCGTTCCAATAGTTGCGCCTGATATGTCCCCTGTGCCAAGCCGACGCCAATAAATCCTAATTTCAAAGCGCTAAATCCTAAACAATTTCTAATACCAAAATCCCAATTATCAAAACATTTTGGATTTAGAACATTTGTGCTTTGAATTTGTTTAGAATTTAGGATTTCGGATTTAGAGTTTCTCATAAATAGGAGGATAGTAACGATAAGTGTCAGGTGCCAGAGGAAATGCGAAATGCGAAATGCGGAATGCCGTATGGCTTCCGCTTTAATCCTTTGCCCTTTTCTCAAAGAAGAGTTTTTCATTCCTCAAGGAGTTTTTCAAAATAGTTGCGAATCAACCGCTCATACTCTAATGGATAACCTTGCTTCAACGCCCGCATCAACTCCTCACGCAAAAGTCGGTTGCGCTCGCCTTTATCTTCGGGCAGACCTTTTGGTGCAATCACCTTATATTCCTTAGCGGTTTCTGCCCGACGCTCCTCTTTAAAACCCTCCTGTCTTAAACTACGCTGGGCATCAAGGAGCCGGGAGAGAATCCCCTCCTGTCTTTCAATCAGTTTCCGGTCAATCTGAAGTTCAGAAAGAGCCCGCTCCACCCCTTTCATCTCATCAACCAGCCGTTCCAGACCCCCGGTTAACCCTGGTCTTTCACCACCCATTGACTTAAGCAGTTTTTCCAGTTCCTCGCGCAGTTTTTTCTGCCGGGCGAGGAGTTGAAAAAGTTCCTGCATTTCTTGAGCGGACAAGCCCGAAGCGGGAATCGGTATTGGCAGACCAGACATCCCGGCATTTATTGCCATCTGCTCAGCGGTCATCTGTGAGAGTGCCTCTAAGAGGTTCTGAAGCGCACCGGAGAGTCCAGCACCCTGCCTTGCTTGGTCCACCGCATCAAACACCATCTCTATCGCCTTATTAAGGCTCTGCCGGGCTTGAGACATTCGCCCTGATACTTGATAGCCCCGGCCTTCGTTTAAAGCACCAGCCGCCTCTTGCATAAAGTTAAGTGCCCGGCCGATTTCCTGTCCCAACTGCGGTGAGACCATTAAGGTCTGGGCGCCCATAGAACCAAGAGTTTCGGCCACTATCCGGGTTGCTTCAAAAATTCCCATTTGTTCTTGAGCAACGATTGATGGCGCGGCTCCTTTCTGCCACTTTTCCTCCAAATCCTCCTGCGCTTGGGAGAAGGTAATTAGTTGTTCACCAGCGGTCAAAAGTTTCCTGGTAACCTCCTGGGAACGACCGCGCTTCAGACTCTCGGCAAGCGACTTTAGCCTTTCTGCTAAGCGATTCAGTCTCTCTTTCAGGTAATCGCTTTTTTCCTTTGTCCCTTTTCTTTCCCCTCGCGCCAGTTGTTCACTCAATTCAAAGGCGCTCTCCGCCACCTTCGCCTCTTTCAGTTCCTCGTTCAATGTGGTAAGGGACTCAGCGAATGCCGGTTCAGAAATCTCCTTACTCAATTGTTTCATCTCACTACTAAGGCTGTCCAATCTTTTTTGAATTGCCCGCTCTTTTTCTGCCAAATCCTTCAAATTGTCTTGGTCCAGACGACGGCTCATCTCCTCCTGCGCCCGGGTTAACTCCATAGCCTCCCGGGCAAGTGCGGCAAGTCGTTCTTCTTCCATTATCCGCTTTAGGAGTTTTAGTGCCTGCTCAATGCTTTTTTTCATCTCCTCCTGTCGCCGACTCAAATTCTCCAAAGCCTGGCGGATATCTCCGGTTTTTTCGCTTAACCTCATTCCCAACTCTTTTAATGCCTTTTGCATCTCAACAGGTAAAAGACGGGAGAGGAGTTCCTGTAACTCATTCAGCCGTTCCAGAGTCTCCTTATCCCAGTTCATTCCAGAGATAATCTCTTCCTGAGTCTTTGCCACATCCTCCTTCAGTTGGTTAAGTTTCTCTAATATCTTCGTTTGTTCGTTGACCATCTCCTCAAGCCGTCTCTTTTCCTCCCAAGACAGTTGTCGGGTTTTCTTCAACTCCTCACTCAAGCGGATAATCTCCTCACCAATTTTCGTCTGCTCTTCGCCAATTGGCTCAAGTTCCGCCTGCGTAGCCTGGGTTTTTTCCACCGCCTGGGAGTAAATTTCTTGAATTGTCGGAAAGCGGATGGAAAAGATATCACTCTTTGTGCTCTTCGGACCTGAAACCGCATCGTTATCGGTTACCTGGAGGTAGTAATTTATCGCCTCGCCGGGGAGGAGTCCGGAGTTGGTCAAATCCCAGACATAAAATGTTGTGTCCTCTTTTCTTCCACTTAGATTTTTTAGCCGCACCCGTTGAACGATTGACTCTTTCCCGAAATGGAGCCAGAGGTCTTTTAAGCCATAATCGTCAATTGTATTTATTCCCAAAAGAACCCGCATATTCATTGGTAGGTCAATGTCCTTTCCGGGCAGGAACACCTTCAAAAAAGGGCTTTCGTCAGGAAGTGTCCGCACCAGAATTCGGGCAATGGTTTGGCTTTTGGCTTTTGGCTTTTGGTTTTTGGCTTTTAGTTCAAATTTCCCCTCATTATCCCCCTTTACCACAAATCTTCCAGAAAAACACATCGGCTCTTTTCTGTCAACCGTGACATTAACAGTTTCACTTCCCAAAATCAGCCTGCCGTTTTCTATCGGCTGATTCACCTCTCCAGAAAAATCTATTATTGTTCCTTTCAGCGCAACAATCTCTGAACCGGTTAATTGGCGCTCGGGCAAATTGGTATAACCGGGTGGTCGGCAAATGAAAGATAGCCTTTTTAGTGTCACCGGTTCCAACAAACCCACCTGAAACCAGTCTGAATTTTTACCCAATAACCTGAACCGGTATTTCAAACCTTCTTTTATCACTAAACTCAGACTGCAACTATCGTTTATGAGCCCAACTCGCCGCTTTTCTCTATTTTTACCTTTTGTTTCCAGCCAGAGGCTATTGAAGACGCCCTTGGGCTTTACCCGACAGCCCAAGACCACCTCTTCACCAGAAAAGACGGCGGTATCACCCGGGAGAACATCAAACACTATCTTCATCCTGTTGGCAGCAAAAGAGTTTTTTAAACCTAACTCGGCTCGTTTACCACCAAAGCGCAAAAGCCCGAGAAAAACCCCAATAGCCAACAGAGCCGCGAGTCCAGAAAAGATGACTCTTTTTTTAGGCAGGACCCGGTCTAAACGCAGAGGTGCCAGTACCTTTTCCACCTGTTCTATTGCCGCATCGCGTAACTCCAAAGAATACCCTTCAACTCCTGGCTTGTATAAAGCAAGTTCTAAAGCATTCACCAGTCTGCCCTGCAACTCGGGAAAGAGCCGCTCAACCTGATAGGCAACGATTTTAACCCTTGCCGCTCTTAACCAGTAAAAACCCAGTATTACTAAAACCGGGGCAAAAAGGAGGATTACCCAACCGGAAAGAAAGAGAAGAGCGGCGAGGAATGTTCCGAATGCAAGAATTGCTATGAGAATTAAAAAAAGTGCAATCAGGTCATTTAGAACTACCGCTCGCACCAATCTACCAATCCGTTGTTGACAAAGTCGTGGCAAATTGCCGTCGTCCGTTTGCCGTTGTCCGTTTGCCGTTTCCTGTTTTGTTACTTTATTAGGTTTCACCATCGCTAATACTACCTACAATCACACCTTAAAGCAACCCTTGACTTCTATAATAGTGTAATTAACTTTTAACGGACGACAAATGAACGAAAATACCTCCTCACACCTTAACATCCATAAGCAACTTGTTGCCGAGCGACAGGTAACCATTCTCGGAATGGTAATAAATATCATTCTTTGTGGAGGCAAGATTCTGGCCGGTTTTTCTGCCCAATCCAGTGCCATCATTGCCGATGGGTTACACAGCCTTTCTGACCTCGGCAGCGATATTCCGGTCCTCTGGGGTATAACCGCTGCCAAGCGTCCACCGGACCGAGACCACCACTATGGGCATTTTCGCTACGAATCGCTCACCGCCCTCTTTGTTGGCATCCTCCTTATCCTGGCCTCTCTTTACATCGCCATTCACTCGCTTATCACCCTCAGTGAAAAGCATAACGGCATCCGCAACTGGTTACCCTTCTGGTGGGCTATCGCCTCAATTGTCCTCAAAGAAATGCTTTATTGGCTTACTATCTCAGTCGGCCGGCGCTATCACAACCCGGCGGTCACCGCCAACGCCTGGCACCATCGTTCTGACGCCTTTTCCTCAATCGCTGCGGCATCGGGTATCGCTGGTGCCCTCATTGGTGGTCCCCGTTGGGCATTTCTTGACCACCTCACTGCCGTGCTCCTCGCCTCTTTTCTTATCTTCATTGCCCTCCGTATCATCCGTGAGTCAATACAGAAACTGTCAGACCGGGCGCCTCATCCTGAGACGCTCAGCAGGCTTTACCAAACAATCGCTAGTATTCCCGGGGTGATAAGTTTTCATGCCTTCCGGGCGCGTCATTCCGGGGCAGGTAACAGAATAGAAATGGATGTCCACATCCAGGTTGACCCCAAAATATCGGTTGAGGACGGGCATGAAATCGCTAACCGGGTTGAAAAGGAGGTGAGAAGTGCCAATCCAGATGTTACTAATATAGTTGTGCATATTGAGCCGAAAAAAGAAGATTAGGCGGATTAACCACCTTACCTAAACCTCTGCCTGTAGGGTTACCGGGGGGCTAGCCCCGGGCACGCCCCTTTATTAAACTATAAACTTCTAAGTTATTCAAAAAATGAATCTTATTTTCACAAATTATCTATTGAAAAATGGCGAGCAGGGGGATGAAGGTTTTCTGCTTAAGGCTAACAGCGTTATTTTATCTCCTTATAGACCCGGAAGAATAGGTTTAACACCTTTCCTATTTCTGTCTTTGTTACCGGTCCCATATGACCGATGCGAACCACTTTGCCGCGAAGTTCTGCCTGACCGTTGGCAAGGAGAATGCCATAACGTTTCTTGCATACTTCAACAATTTTCGTTCCGTCAACACCTTCCGGCATTCTGATAACCGTTAAGGCGTTTGAGGGATTTTTCGGGAAGATTTCTAAGCCCATCCTTTTTACTTTATCTCGAATAAACTGGGCAAGCCGTCGTTTTTCCTCCCAGACTTTCTCAATACCCCGGCGGTTAATTTTCTTCAGGGCTAAATCCAAGGCGTAGTAGATGGAGATTGCTGGAGTCCAGGGGGTCTGGCCCTTTTCGGCAAAATTTTTATACTGGCGGAGGTCAAAATAGAAGCGGCAATTTTTACATTTTTCCACCTGGTCCCAAGCACGGGTGGAGAGGGCAATGAAGGATAAACCTGGGGGCACCGCCAGTCCTTTTTGAGAACCACCAACCACCACATCAATATGCCAATCGTCCATCCGGAGTTCATCGACACCAAGACCGGCAATTGCATCAACCACTAATATCCGATTTAACCGATGGCAGATTTTGCCAAATGATTTAATATCATTGAGCGCCCCGGTTGAAGTCTCGGTTAAAGTAGTGAATACGCAACGGGTGGCATCGTTGCTCTTAAGTTTCCGCTCCAGTTCCTCGGGTGGGATTGACTCACCATAGGGGCGGTTAAGTTCGTCAACATAACCACCAAATCTTATTGCCAGCTCGCGCCATCTTTCGCCAAATTTCCCGGAATGAGCCACCACCACCCGGTCTCCCGGACTAATAAGGTTGCATACCGCGGTCTCCATTGCCCCGGTACCTGAGGCGGTAAGGATATAAACCGGTTGTTCGGTCAAAAGGACGCGGTTCAGTCCTTTCATTACCGAATTTTGCAGAGTGCCGAATGACGCTTCCCGATG
>JBDRUH010000002.1:0-66009 GCA_039801225.1 Caldifarciminota bacterium | reverse complement strand
TCAAGGGCAAAGAGCGTCTCGCCATCCGGGTCGTGAATGAAGAACATATTGACCTTGATGTTATTGCGGGCAACCAGACCGGCATTCTTCACCTCAATGGCAAAGTTAATGACCGTGTCAGAATTTAAGGTATCCGGGAAAGGAAAACCTTTAAGTGCCGCATCAATTAGCCTTTCTCTATAACCCGCCTCAATTCCCAAGTCGCAGTGATACCCAAGATACCTTTTGAGTGTAGCCCAAGTGTGACAAAAAGGGATGTAAAGCCAAGCGTCCCGGTCATCAATTGGTTCGTTATAGTCCATTCCAACAAAGGGGTATGCAGGGGTTACACTCAATTGTCTGTAGGAGACGACGAAAGGTGAATCAGGGACACTGCACTCAAAGTCATATATGTTATGATATAGGTTAGGCCAGGGGAAAGTGTGAATGGTAACCTCCTTGGTTGCTCTTGGAGTGTATTTAGGGGTAATGCTATCCCAATCGTATATACTCATCCCCCCTGGGTAGTCATAGACCCCCCAACTGCAAACCCAGAGTCCCACTTTATTGAGCGTTAGGTTGGGTAAAGTTTTTTGAGCAAACCTTACCGCCCACTCATTATTAGGAGAAGTAAAAGAAATCCCATTCTCAAAGCCACCATCGTGGGTTTTCATCCAAACTGAACCCCATTCAGTAACCTCATAGGTCATAAATTTAGCATCATTTTCATTGTTCTCATCTGAAGAAAGTTCGGTGCGTATTGTGTCAATAAAGAAATGCTCTTCTAAGGGAGTGGGAAAGAAAGGCGGGAACTCAACGGTGTCAATTTCGTTAGGATTCAAGGGACCCATATTCATCACCTCATCATAAGCGATTGCTCTGTTAAGGGTATCCCAGATTCTACACCGCACCGGGAAAGAAGGTTGTAAGTTGCTACCATAGTTCTTTATTTCGGCAATTGGATAAAGCGTATCACCCCAGGACCAAAAGGGTCTGTCCGGAGGTGAGAGGATTTTTGTTACCGCAACATCGTTTGCCACTCTCAGGTCACCGTTTACCTGGACATTGTCAATCAGCCAATAGTTGATATTGTAGATGTAGCCATCACCGCGCCAGCGAATCCGGGTATTGGCTTGTCCATCAGCCCAGTCAAGGTCAAATGTTTCGTTTCCGTAAAAACCTTCCCCACCGTAATCTCTGATGATATAAGGCCAGGTTGAGCCGCCATCGGTTGAGCCCCAGATCTTCCAGTCATAACCACCGCCAAAGTAACTGGCACAGGTCCAGCAGGTGAGTTTCACATTGCAATAGTTGCTGCAGTTAATAACCGGTGACATCAGGATGTCTTCACCAGTGTCATAAGGGTACCAGTAAAGGTAGGCTACATAACTACCCTCATAAACATATCTGTTCCAGTCATTCTCATTCCAGGTATTGTCGCCGCCATTGGCGATGATTGTCCAGCCTGGAGGTGGGTTGTCACCATAAGGACCCCAATCTCCATCAAAGTTTTCATAAAGGAGCGTATCGCCAGATAGGAAAGGCATTGGCGTTATTTCAATCGGCACATCCTCAGGTGAAAGCCGCACACCCTTTTGGGGTTTTACAGTAACTATACCTTCTGCTGCCCAGCCCAGACCAACAATCAGGGTTAGGCTGAGAAGAGAAGGGAGAAGTTTATTGGGCATCACTTTAACCTCCTCTTGCTTAGAATTTTTTTCACTTCTCTACCTGATCACGAGTTTTTGTATAGCGTTCTGCCCGTTGCTGGAGAACCTCACCAGATAGACGCCGGCAGGGAGTTGGCGCAGGTCAATTTTTCTTTTTCCGGTTCCATAAGCAATAAATGAGCAGTCCAGGATATTTCTACCGGTAACATCAAACACCTTTAACCGTGCATTTCCTGCCTGGGGCACGCTGTAACTCAAAAGTCCGTAGCCTTTAGTCAGCGGATTGGGCAAAATGGTGAACCAGAATCTATCCGTCTCAACCTTCTCCTCCATTACACCGGGAGCCCTTCGGATGAATATAGCCTGCTGGCAGGAGTCGTTTTCATAGTTTTTATCGTAGAGAAGTTGGGTATAGCCGGCAAAGATGTATTTCCCCGGTTGGGTTCTCCAGGTGTCCGGGAAGGTTACCGTCTTGGTCTGCCCAGCGTTGATTGGTCCGGTGTTACCTTCAAGGGCAAAGAGCGTCTCGCCATCCGGGTCGTGAATGAAGAACATATTGACCTTGATGTTATTGCGGGCAACCAGACCGGCATTCTTCACCTCAATGGCAAAGTTGATGACCGTGTCGGAATTTAAAGTATCCGGGAAAGGAAAACCTTTAAGTGCCGCATCAATCAGCCATCCCTCATACCCAGCCTCCAGGCTCAAGTTGCAATGATAGCCGGAATAATCCCGCATTCTCCGCCAGGTATTTCCGGTATAAGTGGGGTGCCGACACCAGGCGTCGTTGTCGTCAATCGGCTCGTTATAGTCCATTCCGACAGCGAAGATGGGAGAAACGCTCAATTGCTTGACAGAGACAACAAAGGGCGAATCAGGAACAGTAACATTAAAGTCAAAGACATTGTGCTCGGATTGGAGGTTAACATCCTTTACCGCTATCGGGTCGGATTTCGGTGCTGAGCCGGTCCAGCCATAGATTATTATTTGAGCCGGGCAGGCGTTATTTCCCGAAACCCATACCCAGAGACCAACTTTAGAGAGCGTTAAGTTTGAGGAGGGTGTCTGAGCAAATCTTGATGCCCATTCGCCATTCGGAGAAGTCCATTGGATGCCGCTCTCAAAACTCCCGTCGTGGTTTTTCATCCAGGCTTTGTACCATACGGTAACCTTGTGAGTGATAATTCTGGCATCATTTTCCGGCTTCTCGTCGCCAGAAAGTTCAGTGCGCATCGTGTCAACAAAGAAATGTTCTTCAAAGGGAGGCGGTAAGAAGGGAGTGAAGTAGACGGTGCACTTCTGCATTGGCTCAAGTGGACCAACAGTCTGCACTTCGTTATAGGCGATTGAATGAGTTAAAGTGTCCCACATCCTACAGCGCACCGGGATATTGGATTGCGGGTTTGTGCCGTAGTTTGTAACCTCGCAAACCGGGTAGAGAGTGTCACCCCAGGGCCAGAACGGTTTCACCGAGGGCGAGATGATTTTTGTTACCGCAACATCGTTTGCCACTCTCAGGTCACCGGATACCTGGATATTATCAACCATCCAATAGTTGATATTGTGTATGTCGCCATCACCGCGCCAGCGAATCCGGACATTGGGTTGTCCATCAGCCCAGTCAAGGTTGAAGGTTTCGTAACCAGGACCGAAACTTGATAAGCCATAGTCTCTGATCATGTAGGGCCAGGTTGAGCCGCCATCGGTTGAGCCACAAATCTTCCAGTCATATTTACCGGTAGAGAAACTAGCATAGGTCCAGCAATTGAGTTTCACATTGCAGTAGTTGCTGCAGTTGATAACCGGTGACATCAGGATGTCTTCACCAGTGTCATAAGGGTACCAGTAAAGCCGGGCGACATAGTATTGAGAACTACTCCAGTAATACCGGTTCCAGTCGTTCTCATTCCAGGTGTTGTCACCACCATTGGCGATGATTGTCCAGCCTGGTGGTGGGTTGTCACCATAAGGACCCCAATCTTCATCAAAGTTTTCATAAAGGAGCGTATCGCCAGACAGGAAAGGCATTGGCGTTATTTCAATCGGCACATCCTCAGGGCGGAGCCGAATGCCTTGCAGTTTTCCTGCCACTATACCTTCTGCTGCCCAGCCAATCCCAATAAGGACGGTTGTGACAAAAAAGAGGGTGATTACTTTATTGTGCATCACTCTAACCTCCTTTTTATTATTAGCATCTTCTTTCCTTTGATAAAATATATCCTAAAAATTACCCTTTGTCAAGTAAAATTTATTTATTTTGTTAAGGGCAGACCTGCCCGCGATGCGGGGGCGATTTGCCAAGGTTTGCATCCGAACAGGGAATACTAAACTCTTGCCCTACAGATTTGTTTGTTATTGTTAAAGCCTTGCCTCATAACTTATGTTGTAAAAAACTGAGATTATCACGCCCCTCACCTAGTGTTTCCTCGCTCCGCGCGGAACGGGTTATTCCGAGAGAAGCGAAGCAATCTCACTGAGGAGATTGCCACGCCCTCGTTATCGCTCAGGCGCGCAATGAGAGGGAGCGAGGAGCACGCAAAGGAAAGAATGGTTAAGGCTAAGTGTATTTATATATACACAAAATTCTGATGGCTAAAATTAAGTTAAGTGTCGTAATTAAATAACTTAACCTGAAGACAGTTTTGCCTGGGGGCTGTCCACTCCAGCACTAGGGTGGTAAAACCCTTTCCTGACTCGTTTTTGGACTTGTTGTTAAGTTTGATGTTAAAATCACAGTTAAATTAAAAGAGAAAATCAAGTGAAGGGATAGTTGTAATAAATAGTCTAGATAGGTTGGATGGAGCGGTTTTTTATTCAACGCTAAGTTTAGAACCAAAAAGAGGGTTAAAATGCGGTTAAAGAGCAGACTTAAAAAGAAAGGCAAAAAGGAAAATTACTTTGGTTTTAACAAGAAAAATAAGATTAAAGGTAAAAATAGAGTTTAAAACCGAAGGTGGAAAATTTTTTAAAAATCAGGGAAGCAAATTCTAAATTTAAATGTCTTGGGTCCGAGAAAGGTTTAGTTGCTCTTAGCACTCGGGCCATAAAACTCTATTATCCGCAGACCGGCTTTCACATCCGCCAAATAGGCAATATTGCCCGAAACTGTAACGCAACAGGCAAGCCCTGGAGTATTATAATGTCCGACCGCAAAGGGCTTTTTGGGGTTTGAGACATCTATCACCAATAACCCGGGTTCTCTATTACCAACATAGGCGAATTTCCCGGAGACAGCAATACCATAAGCCAAACCCGGGGTTTGATAATGCCCTATTTCAAAGGGCTTTTTTGGGTTTGAGACATCAATTATCCTCAAACCAGATTTGCCATCAGCAACATAGGCGAAATTATCGGAGAGGGCAACGCCATAGGAGAAACCAGGGGTGTCGTAGTAGCCTACCTCAACCGGATTTTTAGGGTCGGAAATATCTATTACTCGTAATCCGGCATCATAGTCCGCAATATAAGCGATGTTACCTATAACTATGATATCATAGGCGCCACCGGGTGTATCGCAGGAGCCAACTTCAAACGGCTTTTTTGGGTCGGAGATATCTATTACCCGCAATCCCGCGCCAAAGTCAACAACATAGGCAAAATTACCTGAAACCACAACATCCTCGGCGAAGCCTGGTGTGTCATAATAACCGATTTCAACCGGATTTTGCGGGTTGGAGACATCTATTATTCGCAGACCGCTCTCGCCGTCTGCGACATAGGCAAGTTTGTCTGAAACAGCCACCCCATACGAGAGACCGGGAGTGTCACAGAAGCCAAGTTCCACCGGGTTGCGAGGGTCAGAGATATCTATAATCCGCAGACCGGCATACCTGTTGCCGACATAGGCGAGATTGCCGGAAATTGCCACACGAAAAGTCTCACCCGGGGTTTTGAACTCTCCTTTTTCAACAGGATTCCGAGGGCGAGATATGTCTATCACCCGCATACCGCTTTCTCTATCAGCAACATAGATAAATCTATTTAGAATTGCCAAGTCCAAGGCAAATCCTGGTGTGTTATAGGAGCCGATTTCAACCGGTTTTTGGGGGTTGGAGACATCTATAATCCGCAGACCGGAATAGCCGTCTGCCAAATAGAGAGTTTTACCCGAAATCGCCACACCATTGGCATAGTCTGGTGTGTCATAGGAGCCGATTTCAACCGGTTTTTCCGGTTTGGAGACATCTATTACCTTTAGACCGGAATAGCCATCTGCCAAATAGGCAAATTTATTGACCGCTACCACATCTTCGGCTTTTCCCTTGGTATTGAATCTATTAAGAAGTTTTGGATTTTCTGGCGTAGTTATCTCCCAAATTTCCACTCCTGTGCCCGTGGCAATATATAGCCGGTGGTCGCTGTAGAAGAGGTTATTGACAATTCCCCGGGTATGGAGCGCTTCAGAGATTTTTTTTATTTGATTAGGGTTAGAGATATCAAGGATGTAAACTCCGCCACCGGAGCCAAGAAAGGCAATTTTCCTTGTGGGGTCTATCGCTACCGCGTTAGCGGCGCTGAAGGGCCAGTTACCCAACTCACGACAGTTGAGTGAATCCTCGGCTAACACTGCACCGATGAGAGTTACGAGGAGGACAAATTTATTTTTCCATTGCTTGAGCACTTTCTCACCCTTATTTTTGCCGTGAGATATTTCTGCTATCAGTCTTTTCGCCTCTTTCTGGCGTGAATGACGAGTTGTTCGGGCAGACCGGCGAGATTGGGCATCTCCCAGTGTTGGCGGCTGTCGCCTACTTCTTCAAAACCAATAATTTGAAAACCCGCCTGAGTGAGAAAGTAGAAGTAATCAGAAACTGTCCAGTGATAGGTATAAAGGGTATAGGGTTCGCAGGGAAGTCTCAATGGTTCTTCGTCTTCCTCTTCCTTAGGGTGGGGCCGGCGCTCAAAGTAGGAGTGGGCAACCCGGGGTGAACCCGGTTCCTGGCGCCAGATGCGACGAAAGGGATGATACTCGTTAATTACCAGTCTACCTTCCGGTATGAGGATTTTCGCCACCCCGGAGTAGAACTTTCCCAGGTCCTCAAGTCCGCCGGAGATGTGAGCGGCGTAGGCTATTTCCCATCGTTGTTTGCCCAGAGAAGGGAGGTTGGTCAACTCCGCCTCCTGGTAGTCTAACTCAACACCAACAATTTGTGCCCGGACCAAAAGGACATCCAGACCGCTGTTTGTCGGGTCAATGACCGTTACTTTAGCACCCATAGCAGCGAGGGCAAGTGGAATGAGCCCTTCACCCGCACCCAAGACACATACCGCTTTTCCGGCAACGACACCCAAGAACTCCAGTTCCACTTTGTTAAGGGCCAAGGAGGGCATTACCACAACACGGCGCCAGATGTCCGGGTCCTCGGGGTCGCGCTGCCAGGCTGGTGCCACCGGTTGATAGTCTCTTTCCCTCATAATTCCAATTTCACTGGGTTGGCTGTGGTTTAGATTGATAAAAAACTAAGATCTCATCAAAATCTGGATGATGGCGGGCGATGATACCGGTTTCTGGTGCCAGTAACTCGGTGAATTTCACATCGGTTGTTTCTTGGTCAATAATCTTTTTCTCGCTGAATTCAATCCGATAGCAGTCGTAAAATGTCCCGGCAGGGGTAAGGGTATCAACAATCGCCGCTACCTTGGCGGTGAGGGTGTGAGAGTATTTGAGCGTATCGCTCCCCCAGATTAGGGTGGTATCAAACCGCTCCTCGTAACTGTTACCGAGAACTAAGGGGAGTTGATAGAGAAGTCCGAACCAGGCAATGGTATCTTCGGTCGTTCCGGGGCGGGAAAAGATGTCTAAAAAAAGCCGTCGGACTTCAGTTGGACTCAGAGTGTAATATTCCGGGGCGAAGTTGCGATAGACCCTAATGCAGTTTTGACCAAGCAAAACTGCGGAGGAGGTGTCAACCTGGACATAGACGGTGTCTGAGCAGTTACGAAGATATTTCCACTGGGCACCGGAACGAAGGGGGAAATAGTCAGCGCTGGAACGGAAAAGCAGAGTGTCGGAACAGGCAAGGAGAAGGAGAAATAAGATGCCCGGTCTAAAACGCATAGGCGACCTTTACATAGAGCGTCGGGAAGTAGGTTAAGTGAATCACTCCCTTTTTAAATTCTGAGAAGATAATATTATCCCAACCGGCAGCGATTCGGCTTTTGCCTTCATGCTGGATAAATGCCAAGCCGAGGTGACCGTCAGGCGCGGTGCCGGTCTCCTGGAACGTTTTGAGGCTCCGGCGGATAAAACCAAAGCCGCCTCCTCCGGTCAAGGCGATCCCCCAGACCGGGCGATGGAAAAACTCGTAGTTGTAAAGCAGCGCCAATTCGTGAATGGCTAATTGATTAGGGAAGGTGGAGCGACCGGGGAAGTTGAAAAAGGAGTAACCCAGTTCTACTCGCGAACGGTTAAAGTTATAGCCAGCAAAAACGCCCAGGGTGGTAGCGGAGCGGGATGTTTTGGCGATACCACCAGTAGCAAAAGAAATGCCTACCTTAGCGCCGAAGTCAACTCCCGAGAGGAGGAATACCGGTATTAAAATCAGGTTCATTATTAAAAAACTTTAAGGTCCTAATTGAGTGGTGTCAAGAAATCTCCAGCATTCGGCTGAGCGCCTTTCTTGCCCGATGGGCGATTTCATCCGGGATGGTGATTTCCGGAACTGCGCCGAGGAGTGCTGCCCGAATTGATTGAAGTGAGGTGAGTTTCATATTCTCGCAGATGGCGGTCCGGCGCAAAGGATGGCATTTTTTTTTAGGATACTCCCGGTGAATCCGATTGCACATACCCGCTTCAGTGCCCAAAACAATTTCCTCATACTCTCGGGCGAGTTTAAGCATACCACCGGTGGAGGCAACCTTATCGGCTTTATTTAGCACCTCAAGCGGGCATTCGGGATGGGCGATTATCACCGCATCGGGATATTCATTCCTTGCCCGGGTGACATCCTCAACCGTAAAGAAGGCGTGGACATAACAGAACCCTTCCCAAGGGATGATTTTTCTTCTGGTTTCTCGGGCGACATAGCGGGCGAGGTTCTTATCCGGAACAAATAGAATCGGTTGGTCTTCTGGTAAAGAGGCGGCGATTCTGAGGGCGTTGGCCGAAGTGCAACAGATGTCGGAAAGCGCCTTAACCGCGGCGGTGGTGTTGACATAGGCGAGGGTGATACATTCGCCAATTTCCGCCTTTTTTCTTTTTAAACCTTCTGGCGTAACCATATCGGCCATTGGACAGCCAGCCTCGGGTTCGGCGAGAACCACCCGGGTATCAGGATTGAGCAGTTTGGCCGTCTCAGCCATAAAACGGACGCCGCAGAACACGATCAAATCGGTCGCCACCCGCTGTGCCTGTTGGGCGAGTTCTAAGGAGTCGCCGATAAAGTCCGCCACCTGATAAATTTCCGGGTTTTGATAGTTATGAGCCAGGATTACCGCCCGTCGTTCCTTTTTTAGTTGGATAATCTCTTCAACCACCCCGGGCATCATCTCTTTCGGTTAAAACGCCGGCTGCCTGGCGACCAGAACCGGTTTTCCTCAAGGATATGGACGACTTCAATTTTCTGCCCCGGTGAGTTAAGAGAGCCGATTCGGGAATCGGGCAGGATACCGCAGCGGGCGATTTCGTTGGCGATGATGAGCCGATGGCAATGCTCCGGGGTGTAACAGGAGCAGAGCAAACAAGAGACCCGGGTGGGAATTTTGCTAATTATTATCTTTACTCCCCGATGGAACTCTTCGCTTTCTATCCACTCCTTGACGGCCGATTGTTGGGGCGCTCTTAGTTCATTACCGAGGTAGAGGTAATTAATTTTGTTTTCGGCGCAGAGGCGTTCCAGAGCGGCGCGGGAGAAATGAGCCAGGTTGTCCGAGGTGGCAGTTGGATGGGAACGGATGTCAAAGAGGACCTGAATGCCAAACTTATATAATATCCGGGTAAACTCATAAGGAGGTCGACGACCGGTGCCCAGGGTGTAAAGCCGCATCTTCTTAACCGGTTTTAGCAGGTAACATGGAAAATTCCAACTTTAGGGTCGTCCATCTGGTTATAGATCAGAATCGCCTCCGGAGTGGGGGCGAGATGACAGGGGATTTTTTGCTGGGCGAGAAACTTTTCCGCTTCGGGAGAAAGGGTAACCATTCCTGACTGACCAGTGCCAATCACCACCTTGGCGCTGGTATTGGCGAGGAGCCTTTGCAGCTCCTTAAGTCCGACGGTGTGACTATCGGTGATGCGATAACGGTAGCGGTTTTCCACCCGTCCATCCGAATAAATGAGGATGTCAAAGTCAAAACGAGCCCGTTCCGTTTCAATCCAGCCAAAGCCGGTTCTTAGTATTTTCACTGATTGATGTTAGCGAGCTCTTGAGTTCGGTCAAGTTTGCGAGACAGGCGGATAGGACCGAATTCGCCCCCCTGTTCCACCCGGATTTCACCTAAGCGCACCAATTCTAATAGGGCAAAAAATAAAACGATTAGCTCCGCAATAGTTACCGTTCCCTCTTTCATAACCACCTCTTCAAAGTCTATGGTCTCCTCTCGGGCAATTAGGTTCCGCAACTGGATAATTTTATCCTCCAGTTTTACCTCCCGAGGGGTGAGTTGGACCCTTGGGGGAGTCAGCCGAGTGAGAATTCGGGTGAAAGCCCGGGTAAGAAGAAGCACCTCTTCGCCTTCAGCCCATTGGGTTCGGGGTGATTCGCCGCGCCGGGGAAAACGGCAAAGGCTTTCCCTTTCTTTTTTGCCCAGGAGTCGTGCCGCTTCTTGAAACTGGTGGTAAGTTTTTAGGATTTGGTCCAGAGACACCTGAGGGGTGGTAAGGTCCTCTTCTTTAAGACGAGGGAGAAGGGCACGCACCTTGATACGCAAAAGAACCGCCGCCATCACCAAAAAATCACTGATAAAGTCCAGGTCAATCATCCTGGCGGAACGGATAAAGGAGAGGTAGTCGTCGGTGAGTTGGGCAATGGGAATATCAAAGATGTCAATCTCCTGCTTTCGAATAAGATACAGGAGAAGTTCAATCGGTCCTTCAAACATAGCCAGTTGAATGGTAGTTTCCCTTATCACAACTCCACCAGTTCAAACTCGCGCCTGCCCAGCCCGAGACGGGCTCCTTCCTCTAACAGGATTTCTGGATTGAGATGGGGGTAAAGGTCGCCAAGTGTCTTTTTAGTGTAGTTGTATGCCGCCTGGTCGCAGGCAACCGGGTCAAAGGAGGCAAAGAGTCCGATGTCGGGAATGAGCGGTGTTTCGGTATTGGGGTTGCAGTCACAGTTCCGGGTAATTTTGAGAGCAAAGTTGAAATGAATCGCCTCCCGTTGCCAGAGCACTGCCCGGCAATAGTAAGCCATTTTTTTCTGGATAGACTCAGAAGCCTCGTCCCAGTTAAGTTTAATGGCACCGTTAGGGCAGACAGTAAGACAGCCACCGCAGCCGGTGCAGGAACGACCAATTTTTGCGATATACTGAATAAAGTTGATCGCATCGTGCGGACAGTAATCAACACAGGTGCCGCAACTGGTGCATTTATCTTCGTCAACATAGGGCTGGGATGTTGAGTGCATCGCCAGTTTCCCCGCCTTTGCCGCCAGACCCATTGCCAGATTCTTTATCACACCCCCGAATCCGGTAACGAAGTGTCCCTTAAAATGGGCAAGGTTGATAATATAGGGGAAATAGCGCAACCGCTGGGCAAGATGGACATCAGCCGTTTCATCACCGGGTAATTTAATCGTCCAGAATTTCTCACCATACTCGCCATCGAGAATTTCAATGGGGGCAAGAATCCGCTTAAGGGTAAAGCCATGTTCATATGCCAGTTTAATATGTTCACTTGCCCTTTGGCGTCTACCCCGGTATAAAGATGTAGTTTCAATCACCACCGGCTGGAGGTGGTAATAGCTGCAGATGATTACTGCAGTGCGGACAAACTCCGGGTCTAAGTGGTTATTATTTCCCGCCTCACCAAAGTGCACTTTAATACCAATTTTCTTCCTTGGCTTGGTGCGTTGGAAAAACCCGGACTTTTCCAGGATTATGCCAATCGCTTCCCGAGCCCGCTCCGGAGGGGCAAACCAGACAACTGACTTATTCAATTCCACACCCCGGGAATTCGGGTTTTGCAGAATTTGCATCTGCCATTGACGATATTGTTTTCGGTAACCGAAAATCCCTGACGTCTGATTAGGGTCTTGCCGCAATTGGGACAGCAGGTGCTTTCATCTCTATGCCCAGGGACATTGCCAATATAGACAAACTTCAAACCTACTTTCCGGGCAATGGCAACACATCGCTCCAAGGTCGGGATTGGTGTCGGCGGGCTGTTCTGAAGCCGGTAATCGGGGTGAAAACGGGTGAAGTGAATTGGGATTGTGTCACCTAAGTTCTTTTTAATCCAGACACACATTGCCCGGATAGTTGCCGAATCATCGTTATACTTGGGAACAACCAAGTTCACCAGTTCCAGATGGCAACCGGAGGCGGCAACAGTTGAACACGCTTTTAGAACTGGCTCAAGCGTTGAGCCGCAAACCTCTTGATAAAACTCTTTGGTAAAACCTTTTAAATCAATTTTAATTGCATCAACAACCGAGCACAGTTCCTTCAATGGCTCCGGGTTGATATAACCCCCGGACACCACCGCGGTTTTAATTCCTTTCTGGCGAGCCAGCCGGGCAATGTCTACCATATATTCAAAAAAAACTACTGGTTCAGTATAGGTAAAACAGATAATGGGCAATTGTAAACTTTCGGCAAGCGCTACCACTTCCTCCGGTGACATCTCTTCACTCGGCACTTCCTCGGGAGATCGCTGTGATATTTCCCAGTTCTGACAGTATTTACACCGCTGATTACAGCCCACGGTGGCTAAAGTGAGTCTAAGTCTTCCCGGTAGAAAATGGAAGAAAGGCGCTTTCTCAATCGGCTCCCGATTAATTGAGCAGGGTCTACTATAGACCAAAGAGTAAAGTTTGCCATTCCGATTCTCCCGTACCCGGCAGAAGCCCCTTTTTCCTTGGGCGATGACACATCTTCTTGGACACAACTGGCACTGAACCTGTTTATTTGCCAACTGTTTATAGTAGAGCGCCTCTTTGGGCGAGAAATTTTCCACCTTCTCTTTGACCAATGAAGTGAGAAATAACAAAGAGAGAGCACTAGAAAGAAAAAAATGCCGCATCACCTATTGGGCAACAAATCCAATCACCAGTCCGAGGAGAAATCCCAAACCGAAAATACCGCCTACTCCCCCAGCAACAAGCCACTTCGCCCGGCAGACATTCTTCTCCATTGCTTTGGAGTCAATTATTACCTCGGTTTCGCATCCGGGCAGAACCTCCACCTGTGTGGTGCCGGCGTCAATCCGGGCAAGTTCCCATAAGGCAGAGAGCTTCTCTAAAAGTTTTGCATCTCGTAATTGATGATAAAGACGCTGGAGGCTATCATTTGAGACCACCGTGACCCAGTAAATACCCGGGGAAACCTGGCGCTCAACCGGTGTCCGACCAATACTTTCTCCTTCCACAAACACCGAAAGCCCTGGTGGTATGGAGTTAACGGAAAGAAAGCCAGAAGGTGCGGTGTTGAATAATAGCAGCGTGAGGAGACTGAAGAGCACCACAAAAATTACCCAAAAACTTTCATAAAGTCAATACCACCTCGCCTAATAACAGATAGTCGTCCCCTCGTCCCGTCATTCCGAGCTTGCCGAGGAATCCCTTTCCGTGGGCTCGGGGCAGGGTTGGCGGTCAGCGGTTAGAGCGATGTTTTGGTGAAATGTTATGTTTCTTGAGAAGTCGGTAAAATTGTGCTCGGCTATAACCGGCAAGCGTCGCCGCTTGCGTAACAACTCCGCCGGCTTGTTCAAGAAACCTTATTAACGCCTCTCGTTCTACCTCAGCCGCCGCTTGGGATTGGGCTAACCGTCGACTGGTGCGCAGATCCTGCTTTTTTTCCTTCTGAATTCTATCGGCAAAATTTTGCAACTCAACTGGCAGGTCAGCGACTCTTAACACATCTCCTCCAGCAAGAACCACTGCCCGATATATGACATTTTGCAACTGGCGTATATTCCCCGGCCAGTTGTAGGCGAGAAGGCACTCCATCAGTTCATTGTCAACCCCTTTAATAGCCCGATTTGTTTCCTGATTGGCACAGGCGATAAAGTAACGCACAAATTCCGGCAGGTCTTCTTTCCTTTCCCGGAGCGGAGGAAGGGTTATTTCTACTCCGTTCAACCGATAGTAAAGGTCCTGCCGGAATTTACCATCGGCGATTAATTTTTCAATGTTCTGATTGGTTGCGGCAACAATCCGGATGTCCACCTTTATCGGAGTTGTCCCGCCTACTCGCTCAAACTCCTTCTCTTGGAGGACCCGGAGGAGTTTTGCCTGCAAGCCAAGGCTCATATCACCAATTTCGTCTAAAAATACCGTCCCACCGTCAGCCAGTTCAAACTTACCCTTTCTTGCCACCACACCGGTCGCCGCTCCTTTTTCTACCCCGAAAAATTCTGCTTCAAGGAGAGTCTCTGGTACCGCCGCACAGTTGATTGCGACAAAGGGTTTACCGGAACGGGGACCAGATTCATGCAAAGCGCGGGCAACCAGTTCCTTGCCGGTGCCACTTTCCCCGCGGATTAAAACCGGGACGGAAGAATTTGCAGTTCGGGCAATAATATCTAAATTCTTTCGCATCACCGGCGATCTCCCTATTACCCCTTTAAATCGGAGCCCAGGGATTGGAGTTTCAAGAGTTAACTCTTCTCTAATGACCGAGTCACAACTGGCAAATCGCTGAACTGAGGGTGCCATTAATGCCCCGATGGTTTCTACCACTAATGGATTGAAATCCATTGTCTTTGATTTGTCGCTTTCCAGGTAAACATTTCCTAGCACCTCACCACCAGACATAATAGAAAAAAATCGGTTTGCCCCGCTTATTTCCGTCTGCCATCTGCCGCCTTCCGTCTTTAAGGACTGGGCTGTCGCCAAATTAACTTTACCGACGGTGAGCACAACTTTACCTTTTATTAAAAGTGCCGCGCCGATGCAGCCCAAACCTTCGCATAACATCTTAAGTGCCTGGTTGAGAAATTTCGCTGGCTCCAGTCCCATTGTGGCGAGACTGGAAATCGCCGAAAGCACCGCCATATCCCGGTCGGCTCCCAACTCCAACTGGAATAGTAAACGATTTATTTCTTCGGCTTCCGCGACTACCCCGAGATTACGAAATATCCGGGCAGCAGTTTTCAATAAAACAACCGCCTGCGCTTTTTTCCCTTCTTTCAATAGAAAACGACCATACTGGAATTGAATGCGGGCAAACTCATAACTCTCTTGAGCATCCGTTAACAGTTTAATCGCCTCTTGGAAATAGCTCTCAGCCGCGGCGGTCATCTCCCTTTCTGCTTCCAACAGTGCCTGAACGCGCATTATCTCCGCCTCGCACTTTCGGATTCCCAGACTTCGTGTTAACTCCAGCCCCTGTCTGCAGAACCCTTCGCATTTATTCAACTGTCCCCGGGCAAGTTCCAATTCGGCCATCCGCCAGTAAAGTTCACTCAGCCCAAATTTATCCCCGCCGCGCATACAGAGTGAGAAAGCCTCTTCATAAGCATTACCAGCGGCGGCAAACTCCTCCTGCCGAAAGTGGGCTTCCCCCAATTCTATCAACCCATCCCGCAACAAATCGGGCAGAACTTTTCCTTCTCGTCCCGCTTCGACTACCCGCCGGAACATTTCAATCGCCTGCGCAATTCGGTTTCTTTTCAAAAACAACTCTCCTAAACTGCTAATAGCGGTTAATCTGAGATGTTCATATCCGCCTTTTTCTGCTAATGCGACCGCCCGATAAAGTTTCTCCGTCGCCTCTTCCCACCTGCCAGTCTGAAGGCTTACCCAGCCCCAGTTATAATAATTTGTTGCACGAGCAAAATCATCAAACTCGGACTTCTTTAGGAGTTCAGCACATCTCTGATAATAACCTATTGCCTCGGTGAACCTACCTTGCAAACCGGCCAAATTACCTAATTGATTCAGTGCGGCGTAAACCCCTTTATCATTGCCATTCTCTTCCCAGATATTTAGGGCTTGATGATAGTGCTCACCGGCTCGTTCATACTCTCCCTTGGCTTCATAAACCATTCCCAAGAGATAAACTCCTGCGCCCTCTAACCGGCGATGACCAATTTGCTGTGCCAGTTTCATAACCTGATTGGCGTAGTTCCAACTGGATTCAATATCACCGAGTGCCCGGTAAATGCTCGCTAAAACTCGTGCCGACTGAGCAACCGCCTCCAAATCCCCCAGTTCATTAGCCAATTTCATCGCCTCCTCAAGATAACTCTTTCCTTCAGTAGGGGAGGTAATTCTGAGCGCATCACCCAGTTTGATTAACAGAGATATTCGTTCATTTGGAGAATGGCAAGTCCCTAATTGTTCTTTGAGAAATTGAATTTTCTGATGAATATCGGGTAACATTTTAATCAATTTAGTATAAACTTTCATTTTCTATCGGTCAAGTGCTTGTATAAGTCAAATCCCTGTGCGACATTTTGGTTTTCCGCAAACAAGTAGGGGCAATTCATGAATTGCCCCTACGGTAATGGGATTGCTTCACGGAGCCTGCCCCGAGCGAAAAAAAGGATTCCTCCACTTCGGTCGGAATGGCGGGGCGAGGGGCTCGCTATGCTCCCTTCCGAGCGGAGCGAGAAAACGGAGGGCGAGAGAGGTGGAATAACAAAAGGGGTAATTGGTGGGGTTAAGATGAGGGTAATGAGGATGGTGAATTGAAGGGCTTTTTCCAAGATTACTTAGCGAATTACGGCTGAAATCAAATTCAGCGCCGCTTAATAAATTACCGCCAAAACCCTTTGGGAAACAGTAAAAAGAACTATAAGCAAGGCAATTTTGGGGATTACCTAAATTATAACTTATTAGATTATGTGGGGGGCTACCTGGGGGCTGGGGTCTAAAATTCTGTATAATTACTATAATACTTTTAAAGTCAAGGAGATAGCCAATAAAAACCATGTGGTAATTTTTCTACCTATAGGTAGAATTTTTTGCGTGGCAATAATAGCCCAAATCGCCACCTTTTTATCAAACCTCACTATTGCTAATGTCGCTTATGTATCTTAACTTTTCCAGCCAGTGCTGATCACGGATAAAAAATGATATTTCTTGCTCAACAGTATCAATTTGAGTAAGATTGTTAAGGAGTAATTAATGGCTTACCACCCAAATCAACAACTGCGGTTCACCCGATGTAGGGCAAACCTGAAGGTTTGCATTCGGAAATATTATGCAGGGCTAAAGCCTTGCCCTACGAAATCCCCAATAAAGGGCAAACCTTCTGGAATTGGATTTACCCCTTTCCTCTCTTTTCTCCTATTTATTTTGGGAAGCGCTCAGGTAGCGACCTACGCCGATGATATCGCCTGGGTGAGAAGATACAATGGGCCGGGAAACGGAACGGATGTGGCGCGGGCGATAGTGGTTGACGGTTCGGGAAATGTTTATGTGACCGGGTATAGTTACGGCGGTTCAACACCCAACTATGACTTTGCGACAATAAAGTATAGCACATTGGGCGAATCACTGTGGGCAGTAAGATATAATTACGCAAATAACGCTGATTCTGCCTGTGCGATAGCAATTGATGACTCAGGATATGTTTATGTTACCGGCTCCAGTTGGAATGGTTCAAATATGGACTATGCGACAATCAAGTATGATTCAATAGGAAATCAGAAGTGGGTTGCAAGATATAATTACTCCAATGGCAATGACTATGCCCGGGCCATAGCGGTGGATGATTCAGGAAATGTTTATGTTACCGGTTATAGTTACGGTAATTATTATGATTATGCCACAATCAAGTATAAGCCGAATGGCGACACTGCTTGGGTGAGGAGATATGACGGACCGAGGCATCGCGATGATTATGCTTATGCAATAGCAGTTGACAGTTTAGGAAATGTGTATGTTACAGGAAGTAGCGAAAGTTCGGGGACTTATTTGGATTATACGACAATTAAGTATGGACCCAGCGGCGAGAAATTATGGGTAAAAAGGTATAATGGACCTGGTAATGGTGAAGATTACTCCTATGCGATAACCGTGGATAAATCTGGATATGTGTATGTTACCGGAGGAAGCACAGGTTCGGCCACTATGTACGACTATGCGACAATCAAGTATAATGCTAACGGAGATACACTGTGGGTGAGAAGATACAATGGACCGGGAAATGGCAGTGACTATGCCCGGGCGATAGCGGTTGACCAGAATGGAAATATTTATGTTACCGGAGTAAGTACTGGTTCTGGCAACCAACAGGAGGACTATGCCACTATCAAATATAACTCGTCAGGGGTGATGCAGTGGGAAGCAAGATACAATTATGCAGAGGGGAAAGACTATGCGTATGGGATAGCAGTTAGCAGTTCAATGAGAAATGTCTATGTAACCGGAGCAAGTTGGGGCGGGACAAATATGGACTATGCTACTATAAAGTATTACAGTAGAGGCAATGTGGTGTCCCAAGAAAAGGAATGGAGGTATGATAAAGGAGGTTCCGACTATTCCTATGCAATAGCACTTGACAACTCTGGTGGTGTCTATGTTACCGGTTATAGTGATAGTGCCAATAATTATGATTATTTGACAATCAAGTATACCCCACCGGTGGGTGTTGAAGAGAACAGGTGTGAACATCAAATACCTTCAGAAGTAAACCTGAAGGTTTGCCCTACTTTTGGGGTTGGCACCAAAATCCGCTATTCGTTACAGGAAGCCGGGAAAGTATCGCTCCAACTCTTTGATATTTCTGGCAGATTAATCAAAACACTAACGGATGAATATAAGGAACCTGGAGTTTGGACAGTTACTTGGGATGGTAGGGATGAGCAGAACAACAAGACTCGGTCTGGTCTCTATTTTTTAATGCTTAAAGCAGAGGGCAGGAGAGTAAGGAGGAAAGTTCTTTTATTGAGAGAGTGATTATGGAGTGGAAGGCAATCAGCTCGATTCGGACCGAAAATCAGGTCTTAATTATAGGTTGGAAGATGTAGGGCAATCCCCCTGACGCGGGGTAGCCTTGCTAATTCTAAAACAAGGAGTTTTTATGAGTGGTTCAATAAATTCACTCGCCTTAATTATTAAGGGTGAAATTAACCGAATGATTGATTCAGGCTGTAGTTTTGCTGATGTCCGGTTTTATGACGAGGATTCAACAGAACGGCTGGTTCTATACGATGGTAACCTTGAGGTTAACTATCGGCAGTTTGAACGGGGAATCGGCGTCCGGCTCATTAAAGGTGGTGCGGTGGGATTTGCGGCAACTGCCGATTTAGATTCAATTTCCCGTTGTTTTGACCGGGCAAAGGCAAATGCGGATGCGGCAGCACATCTTTTAGGTTTCCCAAGGGATATGGGAAGGGCTGAGCCGATTAAGGGCAACTATAAACCGCCTTTTAAGGAAGACCCGTTTGAACTACCGCTTAATGAGAAACTCGCCTTTCTCAAGGGGATTGACGAAAAACTTAAGGATAAAGTCGTGGAGCATCGGATGGTAGGAGTTTCGTTTCAGAAGCGGCGGGTGTTTTATTTTAACAGCGAAGGAAGTGAGATTGAGCGGTGGGTGATGAACATCTTTGCCGATATGACAGTGATGGCTCGCGATAAAGAGGGGAGAAGTCAACGGAGGAGTTTTGACCTTGACTCGGATGGGACCGGAACACGTGGTTTTGAGTGGCTCATCAACCCTTCTGCCTTTGCCGAACATACCGAGCGTATCAAAAGGGAATTAAGTGAAATTGTTGCTGCTGAAACTCTGCCACCACAAAAACGGGATGTGATTTTGTTACCAGGTCAGGGTCATCTTCAGGTCCATGAGACGATCGGGCATCCATTAGAACTTGACCGAATTTTGGGATATGAGCTCTCATTTGCTGGTGGTTCTCATGTCCGGCCGGAGATGATTGGGACTCTGCGCTATGGCTCGGAAAAGTTGAATGCTCGGGTGATGGTGGTTGAGAACTCACCGGGAACATTTGGCTATGATGATGACGGTACCCCCCAATACGATTACTATTTAATAAAAAATGGGATTTTAGTAAATGTTCTGTCATCAAGGCTTGATATCGCTGAAGTAAATGCCAAAGCAGGGAAATTAGTGGTGGAAAAATCAGGGGCTTCGGCTCGTGCCGCCGGGTTCTATAAGACGCCGATAGACCGGATGACCAATGTGTGTGTGGAATGGGGGCAGGATGGCACACTTGAGGATATTGTTAAAGCAACCGAGGATGGCGTAATTCTTGATATGCCGGTCTCCTGGTCAATTGGCTCCAACCGGGAGCATTTCCATTTTGGTTGCGAAATCGCCTGGGAGGTTAAGGAGGGCAGGATTACCAAGGTTTATAAAAATCCGACCTATCAAGGACATACCATTGAATTCTGGAACTCCTTGGATATGGTTGGTGACCGCTCCACATGGCGACTCTTTCAGGTGGCAAACTGCGGTAAGGGCGAACCGAATCAGATTATGGAAGTTGGGCATGGTGTGCCGGTGATGCGGTTTAAGAATGTCCAAACTGGCGAAGGAGGATAAAATAAAGTCTAAAATTTCCGCAGTAATAATAATGGTTTGGGGTGTTATTTTCTTAGCAATGGCGCAAGTGGATACCGCCTGGGTGAGGCGGTGGGATGGTCCAGCCCATGGCTGGGATCAGGCAACTGGCATTGCGGTTGATTCAGCCGGCAATGTGTATGTCATTGGTTTTAGCAGCGGCGATTTCGTTACCATCAAGTATCGTCCCAACGGCGATTGCGTTTGGGTCAGGCTTGAGGACTTTGGCGGCGATGATAGACCCTTTGGACTGGGTGTTGATGTGTTAGGGAATGTCTATGTAACCGGCCGAGGCAATGACAGGATTCTCACAGTGAAATATGACTCCTCCGGGCAGAGATTATGGAGAAGATTCCAAGGACTTGGTACCTCTGCTCGTGATTTGGCGTTGGACAAAGAAGGAAATGTGTATATCTGCGGGGATACCTACTGTTACAGTTGGGATTTTATGACCATCAAGTATCGTCCTAATGGTGAGATTGCCTGGGTGCGCACCAGAGACGGGGCGGGATATGAGGACCTTGCAATAGGGGTAGCGGTATCTTCTGAAGGGAAGGTGGCCACTGCTGGTGAGTGTTGGCACCATATTGGTGCAGACTATCTAACGGTGTTGTATGATTCTTTGGGCTCGGAGCTTTGGCATGCAACTTATGACGGACCGGTTGACAATGACTATGTTGAAGACATTGCTGTAGACCTAGATGGGAACACCATCGTTACTGGTAGCAGCGAGGGTGTGGGTACGAGTCTTGACTACTTAACCATCAAGTATAACTATAAGGGTGAGACCTGCTGGGTGCGGAGGTTCAATGGGTCGGCAAATGAGCGGGATGAGGCAAGGGGGGTGGCGGTAGGGGGAGACGGTAGCGTGTATATCACCGGCGTAGCTCAGTTTCTTGAGACCGACTACGACTGTGTTACCATCAAGTATTCTGTGGACGGAAGTGTTAAATGGGTTGCTCGGTACGACGGTCCAGTTCACGGACCCGATGGTGGACTTGCGATAGCCGTAAGTGAAAGTGGCGATGTCTATGTAACTGGAAGCACTTGGGGAGGCATAACGAAAAAGGAGGACTGCGCTACCATCCGCTACTCGGCGCAGGGAGAAACTATGTGGGTGAGACGTTACAGCAGTTCATACGCCGTTGCCGAATATATGAGTGAGTTGGCGCTGGGTCCGAACCAGGAGGTGTGTGTTGCCGGTACAGCATACGACACTTCAGATGTTCCCGACATACTTGTGATTAAATATACTCAGGGTGGTGGGGTTGAGGAGGGCAAGACGGAAAAAGTTACAGACCTCACCTTTGCGGCAAAGCCCAATCCGTGCAGAGGGCTAACCGCTCTCAGTATACCGCTTTCAGCCCAGGGCAGAACAAATGTGAGGATTTTTGATGTTTCCGGTCGGCTGGTTAAAACACTAATTGACGGGCTATTGCCGGCTGGTGTTTACTCTTTCGTTTGGGATGGAACAGATATTACGGGTCGCCGGGTTCCCGCTGGTATTTATATATTTGTGCTTTCAACCCAAGACACAATAAAAACCAGCAAGGTTACAATGCTAGAATAGTAAACGGCGGGCGAAATATAAAAATGTAATGAAAACTGTAAACTGGAGTTATACCCCGCAGCAGAAGAAGGCGGGCGATATTGTCCGCAATTGGTTCAAATGGGGAAATAAATAAGGAGGAAAAAATGCTTGAAGAAAGAATTCGTAGTCTATTGTTAGAGGCGCGGAATTATGCACGGAAAAATGGGCTCAATGCCGAGTTTTTATTCCATCGGGAGCGTTCCAGTTTGATTCGGTTAGGCAACTCGGCAATTGCTCTTTCCACCGGCGAGGAATTAAGCCGGCT
The DNA here is from genome assembly GCA_039801225.1 of Caldifarciminota bacterium. Taxonomy (GTDB): domain Bacteria; phylum Hydrothermota; class Tepidihabitantia; order Tepidihabitantales; family Tepidihabitantaceae; genus JBDRUH01. Next base: position 43,871 of record JBDRUH010000002.1, on the reverse strand, counting down.
GGATGTTTCGGTTCAGGAGGGAAGGCGAGTGGGTTCATTCTCCATTACTGCCGATATAACATCCGCAAAACAACTCCAAGAGGCGTTGTATAAGGCGGCGGAAAACTGTCGCAGCGCCTTAGAGAAGGAGTATGAGCCGATATTCGGTCGGGTTGAAGAATCGGTTGATGATTCTACCGGCTATGACCCGTCCCTTGAGACGCTCGCCCCGGAAAAGAAGGCGAGTTTGTGTGCCCAGGTGATAAAGATGCTCAAACCCAGGGGTGATTATAACTTCTCCGGCTCCTGGTCAACTGGCTCAACTGAGGTCTATTACATTACTACTGCCAATGACAACGAGGCGTATCGCCGACTCACCGACGGCAGGTTAGTGCTGGTTCTCAAGCATGAGACCCAGAAATGGGAGCTCTCAGTGGAGAGGAGTCAGAAAAAAGCGGTTGAGTTCAGTGCCGAGGAGATTGTAAGCGAGTTTGAAACGCTTCTTTCAATCTATGAAAAAAATCCCGGGTTTAAGACCGAAGTAGGCAACCATCGGGTGGTGTTTGGTCCGCAGGCGATTGCTCAACTTGTTTCCCTTTGTATCTGGGGCGGATTTATCGGCAGGTTCTGGGAGGAAGGGAGGGCATTTACCGCCAAGAACAAATTTGGTGAAAGACTATTCTCTAAAGACATCACCATTCTTGATGACCCCACCAATCCGTTGGTTTTTGGTATGCCTTTTGATTTCAACGGCAGAAGGCGACGGTTGTTCAAACTGGTGGAAAATGGGGTGTTTGCTGGGCTTTGTTACGACTCCCAAACTGCCGCGAAATATAAAAAAGAACCAACTGGGCATGACTTAGAGAACTGGGACTTGGTTTTTGTGCCAGGCTCTGGACCGGCTGATTTATCATCAGCGGTTGAACTTGCCGGTGATGCTCTCTACATCCCTCACCTCCACTACATTCATATGCCCGACCCAACGCGGGGGATATTTACCGGTTCCTCCCGGTTCAACGCCCTGTTAATAAGGGATGGCAAGTTTGTTGCACCCATCTTTTCTTCGCGCATTACCGACTCTATTCCCAACCTTTTTAACAATGTTTTTGCCATCTCCTCCGGTTCGGTTACTCAGAATGAGTCCTCCACCTACGGACGCCGGGCACCACAGGGAATGAGCGTTCCCCTTTGGCTAATCTGTAACGAGGTGCGAATTTCTGATGTGGCGGATAGTTTTTAGGTTGGCGATTTGCATTTTGAAATTCAGCGACTCAATTGGTGATTTGACATTTAATAATATTGGGAGATAATTATATATGAGTAAAGATTCCCTTGCAGCTGATATTGGCTATGTAGTTGAGGTTCAAGGGGAGCGGGTTCGGGTGGAGTTGACAGTTGACACCACTAAGCCATTAATGGATGGTTACTATCCAGGACAGCCCGGATCTTATGTAAAGATACCATCCCAGGGGCACCGAATAATTGGTATCGTTTCCGGGGTAAAAGTTGAGACTACCGCTCCTTTCGGTGAGATAACGGTAAGTCCATCTTCCCGGAAGATTGCCGATTGTGTTCTTTTGGGTACGCTGTCTTCCTCCGGTCGGTTTGCGCGGGGGGTTATTGTCTATCCCAATGTTGGTCACCCGGTTCAGATGGTGACCGCCAAAGAGTTAGAGATGATTTTCTCCGAGTTTATTGAATTCGGGTTTTCTTTCGGACATCCCAGTAGTGCCGAAAGAGAGCGGGTTTATATTGATGTTGATAAATTCTTCGGACACCATATTGCGGTGCTGGGAGCAACTGGTTCGGGGAAATCCTGCACTGTGGCGAGCATTCTCCAAGAGGTTATTAAGAAATATGCCAATGCCCATATTGTCGTCCTTGACCTGCACGGTGAGTATAGAGCAGCGTTCCCGGAAGAGTCAAATCTGATTCAAGCGGAGAATGCCGAATTACCTTATTGGCTTTTAAACTTTGATGAGTTCGTTGACCTCTTAGTAGACAAAAGTGAAATGACCGCCAAGAATCAGATTACGGTGTTGCGTGACTGTCTGGTTCGAGCCCGCCAAGCCTGGGATACCAAGGAGCAACTTGGTCTGGGCAGCCTGCTTACCGCTGATTCACCCGTGTGCTTTGATTTTGACGATATGGTTTCAATGATTCGGGAGTGGAACATCCAGATGATTTATAACGCAAAGGGAGAACTGGAGGAAGGACCACTATACGGGGCTTTTGAGAAATTTCTTATCCGACTGGATAGCAAACTCTCTGACCCGCGCTATAATTTTATTTTTAAACCCACGACTTATACTAAAAGCGCCACCTTTCCTGACCTTTTGCGCTCTTATTTATCAGTGGAATCTCCCCACCGAATTACCCTGATTGATTTAAGTGGTGTTCCTTCTGAAGCGGTAGAAGTGGTGGTGGCGCTTGTTGTCCGGCTGGTTTTTGAGTTTAACCTCTGGAATCCGCAGAGGGAGCAGTGTCCGATTCTTTTGGTTCTTGAGGAGGCACATAACTATGTTCCCAGCAAAAGTGACGACCGATTCACCGCTGCACGCACTGCGGTGGAACGGATAACCAAAGAGGGTAGGAAATACGGCGTGGGATTGATTGTGGTGAGCCAGCGCCCCAAAGAACTATCAGAAACAGTCCTTTCGCAATGCGGCACATTTATTGCAATGCGTCTCACCAATCCGGAAGATCAGAACTATGTTCGACGGCTGGTGCCGGATTCCCTTGCCGGACTTATGAATATGCTGCCAGCGTTGCGCACCGGTGAGGCGCTAATTTTAGGTGAGGCGGTAGCGATGCCGACACGGATGATGGTTGACCTGCCTAACCCGAAGCCGATGAGCGGTGATATTGAGTTTGCCCGCTGGTGGTCAGATGGACCTGGTGAAGTTGACATAGAAGGGGTGGTCAAACGCTGGCGGACAAGACGCCGTGACATTTAGTTCAATTTTATAATACACTGCTATACTATTGTCGTTGTCACAGCGTGCATTTTCCGAGGGAAAAGAAGTAATTGGTTAGTGGGTGAGTGCCCTTCCTAAATAATAGGGCCAGATGATGAGGGCGAGAACGCCCTTCCAGAAAAAGGGGAGGTGTAAATAGCCAATAGTGAAGAGCCAGCCGATGAACCAGACTGGTCCCATTATATCCGGACCACGCCATTTATGGATGATTTTCATCTTACCTCCTTTGCATTCTGCTGTATCTTCGGACATATTCCCTCCTGAAACGGCTTTGTTTTGCTACGAAATAGCGGGGGCTGGATTCGAACCAGCGACCTTGAGGTTATGAGCCTCACGAGCTTCCAGGCTGCTCTACCCCGCAATTCTTAAAATAAATTTACTATAACCAATATGAAAGTCAAGTTGTTAATATTTTTGATTTAGCGCGGCTATAACATATTAAACATCAGGGAATTATGGTGGACGATGGTTGCGCCAGGAATAACCGAAGAACTCCGGGACGCCATAAGACCGCAGGTGGGAGTGAGATTGACTCTTTTTATAGAGTGGTTATAATCGCTTAAATGAAAAAGGAGAATAAAGAATAAAGTTATGGATAATAAAGAGGTTGCCAATCTTATTGCTCAGATTGCCCGGATTAGGAATGTGGACATCACTTATGTCTGCGAAACACTGCGGGCGAGTATTGTTGCCGGTCTTAAACGACGTTTTGGCGCCAATACCGAGGCAGAGGTTAATGTGTATCCGGAAACGGGCGAAATTCAAGTTTTCTTAGCAAAGAAGGTGGTTGAGCAGGTAAACAACCCGGGGCTGGAGATTTCTTTAAGTGAAGCGGTAGCCATAAACCCTAATGTAAAACTGGGCGATATGATAAGGATGGAGATGCCCCTTGATGAACTGGGTAGAATGGTAATCCGAAAAGCCTCGGACGAGTTGATGCTGAAACTGCGGGAAGCGGAGCGCAACCGACTCTATGAGGAGTATAGCCGGAAAAAAGGTGAAATTGTTACCGGAACGATTCAACGAATCGGTAAAGAGGAGATTGTTGTTAATCTGGGGCTGATTGAAGCGGTTCTGCGCAATCGGGACCAACTAAAGACCGATCACTACCGGCAGGGGTTACCGATTAAAGCGTATATCCACCATGTAGAAAAGACGCCGATCGGACCAAGGGTTTACCTCTCCCGCACTCATCCGGAGTTTTTGCGGAAACTGCTTACCCGCGAGGTGCCGGAAGTTAAAGAAGGGGTGGTGGAAATTAAGGCGATTGCCCGTGAACCTGGATTTCGCTCCAAGGTGGCGGTTGCTTCGCTGGATGAAAGGGTTGACCCGGTTGGTGCCTGTGTTGGTTATCGTAAATCAAGGATAGAAAATGTTATTAAGGAACTCTCCGGTGAGAAAATTGACATAGTTCAATGGAGTCGGGATATGCAGGTGTTTATCGCCCGGGCGGTAGGACCAGCAAAGGTCTCCGAGATAATTCGTGAGGGTGATACCTATACGGTGGTAGTTCCGGATGCCGAGTATTCCATTGCCATTGGCAAGAAGGGACAAAATGTCCGGCTTGCCAGCATTCTTACGCAAACAAAAATTGAGGTGCTCAAAGAGAGTGATTATCGGAACCGGGTGATTATGAATCGGGCGGCAAAAATACCCCTGGACCAGTTGGGAATTGAGGAGGGGCTCAAGAGTAAATTTATTGCTGCCGGAATAAATACCGGCTTTGACTTGCTTAATGCCTCACCGGAGGAGCTGTCCCGAATTACCGAATTAAATGTGGAGGCGGTGGAGGCTTTGAAGCAGGAGGTTCGGGATAAGATATGGGCAAGTTAAAGGTATTTGAGGCGGCAAAACAGTTAAACCTCTCCAGTGAGGCGCTTATTGCCCTACTAAAAGAGTTGAACTTTCCACCGCGCGGTTACACCTCCTATATTACTGAAGAGGAGTTTAATGCGGCAAGACAGCATCTGCGCCGGGAGAAGCATCAGTTTAAGGAGTCAATTCGGCGCCGACGCGAGATAACAACTCCCAAGGCGCCACCGGCTCAGTTAGAAGAGCCGAAGGATGGGTTGAAGGTTAAACAACCCGCGCCAAAGGTTTATAGCCGGGAAAGAAAGAAAAGGCGTTTGGGACAAGAGGAGACTCAAGAGTCGCAAGAGGCAACCGCTCAAATGGTAAAAGTTACCCCTTATATGACGGTGGCGGAACTGGCGCAGGTTTTTAACTTGCCAGTTTCGGAAATCATCAAGAAATGTTTAAGTTTAGGACTGCGGGCAACGGTTAATCATCGGCTTGATATTGATACCATCATGCTGCTTGCCGATGAGTTCAAAATTGCGGTAAAGGAGGAGGAAGAGGTTGAGATCCCTGTCGTCCGCGGTGAACCACTTCCCCGGCCACCGGTAGTAGTGGTAATGGGGCATGTTGACCACGGGAAAACCGCCTTGCTTGATTACATCCGAAAGACTAATGTGGTGGAGCAAGAGGTGGGTCGCATTACCCAGCATATCGGCGCCTATGTTGCTTACTATAACAACAAACCAATTGTATTTCTTGACACGCCGGGGCACGAAGCGTTTGCCTCAATGCGTGCCCGTGGGGCGCAAGTAACCGACATTGCCGTTTTAGTGGTTGCTGCCGATGAGGGGGTGATGCCGCAGACTTTAGAGGCGCTTGACCATGCCCGGGCGGCTGGTGTTCCCATTATTGTAGCAATAACCAAATCAGACCTTTCTACGGCTAACCCTGCCCGGGTAAAAAGCCAACTTGCCAGTCATAATGTTCGGGTAGAGGATTATGGCGGGCATACTGTGTGTGTAGAAACATCGGCGGTAACCGGTCAGGGGATAGAGGCGCTTCTTGACGCAATTTTAGTATTGAGTCTGGAGATGGACCTCAAGGCGTCCTATGACGGTCCTGCCCAGGGGGTGGTAATTGAGGCACGACTTGACCGGGGGCGGGGTAATATCGCCACGGTATTAATCCAGGAGGGCACACTCAAACGGGGTGATTCGTTTGTCGCCGGGGAGCATTATGGCCGGGTTCGGGATATGCTCAATGAGATGTTTTTACCGGTTGAGGTGGCCACACCATCCATTCCGGTCCAGGTAGTAGGATTCTCGGGGTTGCCTCAGGCTGGAGAACGGTTTGAGGTGGTAGGTGATGAACGCACCGCCCGGGAAATTGCCCATCGCCGCTTGCTGGCAAAAAGGGACCGGATTCTCGCGGCCAGTAAACCTAAGGTGACGCTTGAGGCACTCCAGGAGCAGATTGCCAAAGGGCAGGTCCGGGAGTTAAAGATTGTCCTCAAAACTGATGTTGCCGGTTCGGCGGAGGTGCTCCGCGAGGCGCTGGAGGGTTTATCGCTTGATGAGGTTAAAGTCCGGGTGATTCACTCCGGTGTCGGACCGATAACCCGGAATGATGTCCTCTTAGCCCAGGCCTCTCAAGCGATCATCGTTGGTTTTCATGTTCGCCCTTTAGCCGAGGCACGCCAGATTGCCGAACAGGAGGGTGTAGAGATAAGGACTTACAAAGTAATTTATGCCGCAATTGGTGATGTTCGGGCGGCGATGCTGGGAATGCTTGAACCGGAGAAAAGGGAGGTTTTCCTCGGGCATGCTGAGGTGCGGCAGGTGTTTTCCATTCCTGGGCAAGGGCTTATTGCCGGGTCGTTTGTTACTGAGGGGAAGGTGGTTCGTGGGGCGTTAGTTCGTATCATCCGGGATAATAAAGAGGTGTTTGCCAGTGAGGTTATCTCCCTGCGCCGTTACAAGGAGGATGTAAAAGAGGTGGCCACCGGTTATGAGTGTGGCATCGGAATTAAAGATTTAAAGGACCTCCAGATAGGCGATATCTTGGAGTTCTATTCAATTGAAGAGACGCCCAGGGAAATTAAGGCACGGAAGACAGAGGATGGGGCACGGAAGACGGAAACTTTTTGAGTTAAGGTGTGAACATTGCCCTTCTGCTTGTTGACTGTTTTTTAGGAGAATGCCTTTCCCTGAAGGAGAAACGGCGCATTCTCACCAGTCTGACTGAGCGACTGCGCCGTTCTTTTAACATCGCCCTCTGTGAAGTTGACTATCAGAACCAGTGGCAGCGGTCGCTGATAGCGGTGGTTTTAATCAATACCGACTGGCGGATGATTCAGCAGAATAGCAGTAAGATTATCAATTTAATTGAGAATGACGGACACCTCAGTGTTCTTGGGACTAAAATGGAGCGACTGCGTTAACGCAACAGGAAAAGGACTAACAGTCCCATTAACCAACAGTAGACACCAAACAAAAAAAATCGCTGACTTGTAACCCAGCGGCGCAGGAGAAAAACCATTAAAACCCCTGATGCGCCGGCGAGGAAAATTCCTAAAAATACCGCGCCCGGGGCAAGGAGAGAAAAGTCTATTTGGAGTAGTTCAAATAGTGCCGCCCCGATGGTAACGGGCACAGCGAGGAGAAAGGAGAAGTCAAACGCCTTTTTCCGCGAGACCCCTAAAAGAACCGCCAGGCTGATGGTGGTTCCGGAGCGGGATATTGCCGGTAAAAGGGCGGTAGTCTGAATTAAACCAATTAGAATCGCGGTCACCCAGTTAAGCGAATCCCTTTTTTCCTTTGCATAGCGGGTGAGATATAACAGTGTGCCATTAAGCAAGAAAAAAATGGCGATGAAACTCTTCTGGGTAAAAAATTTCTCTATTAAATCTTTGATAAAAATACCGGCGAACACGGTTGGTAAAGAGGCGAAAAAGATAAAAATCACCAATTTGATATTTTCCCGTCTTTTTACTGGCTCAGCGGTAAACACCCCGGTTATTATCTCCTTAAGTCGGTGCCAGAAGGCAAAGAGAATTGCCAGGGCGGTGCCGAGGTGTAAAGCGGCGGTTAAATTCACCCGAACCGCCTCGGGGATATTCCAGATATACTGTAAAATTGCCAGATGACCATCACTGGAGATCGGCAGAATTTCCGTTATCCCCTGCACCAATCCTAAAAGAATACCCTGCAGGAGGCTCATTTAAAACTCAGCGGCAAAACTTATATGCACCTTACCCTCCAAGGGCGATTCCGGAATCGGAACCCCATAGTCTATGCCGACGGTTGCTATCTTTGTCCGCCACCTGCCGCCAATTCCATAGCCGGCAATAGGAGTCCAGACCGAGCGAGCATCAGCAGTCCTTTTTTCATATACCCCAACATCGGCAAACAGTTGCAATATTGAACGGCGGGGAAAATGATAGCGCAGTTCGCAGTTCCACCAGCCCATTCTGGTGGTAATGAACCAGCCTTCGCGATAACCCCGGACATTGCCCATACCTCCTACCTGATACAACTCAGGAGGAGTCAGCTCTTTGCGGCTAAAAACCATGCGCACGCTGTAGTTATTTAACAGGGAAAATTTTCCCCCTAGAGGCAAAATCGGGCAAAAATCGCCTTCCATTCGTCCGAGAATGCTTAAACCCTCGCTCGGTTTATTTCTATTGCCGACCCGGGTTTCTAACCGTCCCAATAATCCCCTGAAACGATTCGGGTCGCGGTTATCAAAAACAAAGCCGGTTGACAGCCAGACGGTCTGAGCGTTAACCAACCCGGCAACCCGCTCAATTCCCCAACCCAGTTGGAAGTCGGTGGCTTTTGCTCTAGTCATAGCGGTGAGGGAAAGAATAGTAAATGCGAAAGTGGTGTCAATCGCTTCATGTTTGGCAAAACCGGTGATATTTACTGGTGAGCCCAGGACCCAAGGCTCGGTATAACTTAACTGGTAGTGAGCCCTTTGGAATGTTGACCGCCACTCCCCGGCTAAGGTTCGGCCGGACTGAAGTAAGTTTAGCAACTTTATACCTGCCCATCCGACCAATCTTTTTTCCTCAGAAAGGTAGCCAATGGTGGCGTAGAACTCGCTGCTCAGTTTTTCTGAAATATAGAATCTTATTCCATAACTCTCTTCAGGTCCAACAACCAGGTCTTCACTGTCCACCTTGAGCCAGCCGCTCTTCTCTAAATTTTTTCGCCACAGGTTTATCACCTCACCCGAATACACCGTGCCTTTTTTGAAACCGGCGTAACGAAGCAACAGATTTTCCGCGGTCTTTTTAGCCCCGGTAAATGTAACAAAATTTATTTTAACCTTTGGTCCTTCCTGAATGGTTAAAACGGGATAGACCCAGCCCGATTCAGCGCCGTTTTCTCTCTCGGTACTTTCCCTTATCCCGGTCGGAGTAACCGTGACAAAAGGGAAGCCCTTTTTTTCGTAGATTTTTATTAAATCTTTGACCGACCGCCTGAGCGCCTTGGTGGTGAATATCGCCCCTCTTTTCGGCAGCACAGCGGTGAGCGCCTGTTCTGGAATACTCTCTTGACCATTAATTAACCATCGGGCGATTCTCGCCGGCTTCTGGAGATTGACCTGATAGTGAACTTTTATTCGGTCCGACTCAATCATCGTATCCAGTTTTACCTCTGACCACAGAAACCCCCGTTCCTGTAAAAAACGCTTGATGCTGATTCTATTGTCTTCAAGAAGCCGGCAATCTACCGTGTCGCCGGCTTTTAAATTGGGGGAGGTTCCTTTAGGTAAACCTTTGCCGGTTACCTTAACCGTTGCTATCCGCCACCGCTCGCCAAACTCGGTTGAAGATATACCGAGTGAACCGAATTGCAAAAGACAAAAGACAAGAATAAAAAAGGTTGATAGCCGAGGGTGGGATTTAACTGAGGAAAAGATACTGACGCCAAGCCTCCGGAATTTCTTCCAAGGCGTTAACGGCAAAAGTTATATAGTGAGGGGTCTTAGGCTTGCGCCGGAGTTTCATATTCGCCTGGGCGGGAGTTCTATTTTCCTTACGGGCGTTGCACTCGGAGCAGGCGCAAACCATATTCTCCCAGGAGTCTGTGCCACCGAGCGCCTTAGGAATGACATGGTCGGTGGTCATAACCGGCTTTCGGACACCACAATACTGGCAGGTGTAGTTGTCCCGTCTCAGAATGTTTCTTTTGGTGAGCGGCACCTCGCGGCGCCGGATCTGCACATAGTAATTCAACCGCAAAACACTGGGCACAGGAATGGTGAAGTTAACAGAGTGCACGGCAAATTCAGATGTTTCCACCGGCTCTGCCTTATGGCTTAACATTAATATCAGTGCCCTTCTAATCCGGCATACCGAAAGCGGCTCGTAGTTCTGATTTAAAAGCAAAACCGGTCGGTTCAACATATTATCCTAACGGACAAACAGTTCCTTTTCAATGGCACTGAGATTCTTTGCGATATATTCCAGTTGTGCCCGAGCATAATTGGCTAATACTGGGTCGCTTAACGCCCTCTGGTAGTATTCCCTTGCCTCTTCATAAAGTGCCTTTGCCGCTTTTAGTTTTGCGGTGGATGTCTGGGTAATATTACCTCCCCGATTGGCATCCGCCTGCTTACGCCGGTTATCACCTAAGTCAATATAGGCTTGGAGAAGAGTAGGGTCAAGTGACAGGGCACGACGGAGATTGGCATCCGAAGCCGAGTAATTACCCTGCTCGCCCAACGCCTCGCCTTTATAAAGATAGGCGAGTGCCAGAGTGGAATCTTTAGCAATCACCTCATCAAACTTGGCGATTGCTGAGCGATATTGCCCCTGACGCCCCAGGATTACCCCCTGGCGCAACTTTGCCTGATAATTATTCGGGTCAACTGTCAAAAGGGTGTCCAGTTGTGCCAGTGCCGCCTTATACTCCTTCAGTTCGATCAGCGCATCGGCAAGTTTCGCCCTTAAAGCCGGGATGGAGGAGAACCTTGCCACTAACGGTTTCAAAGCATCAACCGCCTCGCGGTATCTTCCCGACTTGTATAAAAACTCGCCCCAGAGCCTTTGCACCGCCGGGTCATCGGGAAACCGCTTGAGGGCAATTTTATAAACCGAATCCGCCTCTTGTATCATACCCTTCCGGACATAGATATCGGCGATGCCATTGTATAAGTCTGATAGAGTGGAGTCCTCTTTAAGTCCGGCTTGATAAACCGCCAGCGCCTCCTCATCTCTCCCCATTTCCAGATAAAGGTCGCCTAACGCCTCGTAGGCCTTTGCCTTTCTCGGGTCAATTTTCATCGCCTTGCGAAAGTTCTCTTCGGCCTGACTGGCATCGCGGCGCTTGCGATAGATGTTGCCAATGGCAATATAAGGGTCGTAGTAAAGCGAGTCGTATTCCAGCGACTTTTGGAAATTTGCCAGTGCCGACTCATAGTCACCCTGCTGATAATATGTGGCGCCAATAGAATAACTCTGCTGGGCAGAATCCCGCCGCGCCTTTGACTCCTCTTCGCTAAACTTCTTTACCGTTTGGGTTGGGGCGCAGCCGCCGGACCAATAAAAAGAGGCAAAAGTCAAAAGGCAAAGGGCAAGGAAAGACCTCAAATTAAACATTACTGTTCTCCTTTCACTTTAAAAACCGATAACGACAATTTCACTGGAGCCGACGGGACTTGAACCCGTGACCTTTTGACTGCCAGTCAAACGCGCTCCCAACTGCGCCACGGCCCCAAAAACTGTTATCACTATCATATCCAGTATCGCCGATAAAAAGAATAGGGAAAATATTGTTTCAGTCAAGGAAGCGTTATTTTACATCTCAAGGGGAAAACTTATTAGGAATCACCGGCTAAACAATTCGGATTCGGTGTCTGGGCAAACGCCGCCCTTTCCAGCCGGTTCGTCCAAGAACGCTCAATATAAGCGAATAAATGCCGATAGAGGATGCGACCGCCATTGTTAGTGGATATAATAAAACTACCGTCACCGGCAGTTTTGTTTTCAAAGCGGTAATAAACCAGATAAGAAGTGAGAGCGCCACTGTTGCCGCCGCTGCCTGAAAATGGGCGTTTAATTGTCCATTGCCAATCAAGACCGCGGCAGTAACCAGCGGGTGATAGGTAATCAAGAGCATCCAGAACCAGACAAATAGTGCGGGTAGAACCCGGTAGTCAAATATGGCGAAAAAGTTTTTGCTGAAACCCCGCCAAGCGGACAAAAACCCGTGATACATCTTGGCTGAAACCAGTTCGGTCAAGTCAATCAAAAGCCATTTCATCCTTGCCCCTTTTACCAGCCGGCTTAAAGCCAAATCCTCGGCTGCATCGCTCCTTACCGCCTGATGACCGCCAATCCTTTCGTAAGCCGCTCGGGAAAAGAGCATAAACTTACCATTTGCCGCCACAAATGCCTTGGAACTTCGCCAGATCTGGGCAATTCCTATCGGCAATATCGCCATTATTGACCACAAAAGAAAGGGCACGGTAATCTGCTCGCCAAAAGTTGGCAGGACATTTCTGACAATTCCTGTAAGCATATCGGCGTTGTTTTTTTGCCTCATCGCTACCACTCGGCTGAGCGTCCCCTTTTCAAATACCACATCGGCATCGGTAAAAATAAAGAGTTCACCAAGAGCATTTTGAGCAAGTTGATGACAGGACCAGTTTTTACCGGTCCATCCCGCCGGCAGGTCTTGCCCCGCAATCACCCGTAACTTTCTTGAACTGATGCTGGCTAAAATTTCCCTGGTCCTGTCTTCAGAATGGTCATCAAGAACCACCACTTCAAAATCAGGATAGTCCTGCTCAATCAGCGAATTAACGCAGGCAGCAATCGTTTTCTCCTCATTGCGTGCCGGCACTAATATAGAAACCTTGGGTTGGAGATTAACATCCGGTTCTTTTTTCGGACGGCGCAACAAGAACCAGTTGCTCACCGCAATCAAAAATTGCACCGCCACAAATATTAAAATCCGATAACTGTCAAAAAAGAAATTATTAAAGTTCATTTAAAGTTCTGCGCGATGCTTGTATGCGACAATCAGTGCGTTCAAAATCGCCGCGAGAGTAAGCGGGGGTGAATGATACACCAGGATAACAAAAACCATCATCGCCAAGAGCGCTAAAAGAACACAAATTTCGTCCTGACGGATACGGAGAACAAAACGGCTGAAGAAAAGAGTTGCGCCCATTAAAACCGGCACTTGATAGAGCGTTACTCCTGACCAGACCCCGAATGTTACTGCCAGCGCCTTTCCGCCTCGGAATCTCAGCCAGGGTGAAAAGGCATGACCGAGAACCGGGGCGACAATCAGGTTGGTCAGCGCAATTCCGGAGATATGAAGATACCAGTAACCGAAAGTGACCGGCAGTGCACCCTTAAGAAAATCAAAAAGTAGCCCGAGCGTGCCGACAAGAGGTCCAGCAGATTTAAAGGCGTTGACCGCGCCCGGGTTGCCATCACCCACCTTTCTTATGTCCTTACCGCGCCAAAGCCCAAACCAGAAGGAAAACATTAGCGAACCGGACAAAAAACCGCTGAGCGGCAAGAGTACCAAAGAAACTATTATCTTAAGATCCATATCGGCTCAGGCTCAGTTGATAATCATCATAAACATCCTCCACCTCAATTCGCTGATGGAGAAACTCCTTAAAGACCTTCAAACGCAACTCCATCCACATTGAAAAACGGCAGGGCAGCCAGAAACCCTGAACCGGTTTGTAATCAAGCACCATCCGTGCCTTTCTAACAACAAACGGCAACCTTGCCGGCAAAAACTCCAGGCGGACAACATCATAACTTTTCCGGGAGACATAACCCTTGCCGCGCAGATGGCGACTGCCCACCTTTTTAGGAAAAAACTCTATCACCAAGCAACTTTCACCATTTACCATATCATTTCTGATAACCTCGTAGTCATATTCATCTCTTGTTGAGACCAGAAAAGGCATTATTGATTGGCGGGCAATCAGACCTTTTCTTTTAAGTTCCTGGCAAACCCGCCTCATCCTTGCGCCATAAACCTCTTTACCATCAACAGTTGCGCTGAGGAAAACATCCCTTTGCTTTTCATAACCGGTCATCATTACCCGGCGGACACAGCCAAGCCTCTTGGTTGTTCCATTCAGACTGTCGGTCTCAAGATAACTGAAATTCGCCAGGTAATTTACACCGGCGAGCCTGCGACCAATCTCAGCCTGACGGACAAAAACACTTTCAATCACGCTCCTCTCAGTAATGGAAAGAGCAAAAAACAGCACAGCCCAGGGCATTGCCAAGATTATCCTGTGGATGGAAACCAATGTCAAAATAGACATCGTTGCAACTACAAAATCGCAACTTTCTAAGATAGACACTCTCTTTATGAAATGAGTCAAATGATTATCAAATTAGGGGATACTGGCACCGACCGCCAACCAAAATTAGCCCAGAGCGGGTTACTCAACTCAGAAACTACTGCATTGACTTTGGCAAACCGCAGTTTTTCTTTAGACTTTGTTATTCTGGTTACTTTTTCCCTATGGCATTATCTTACCTTGATTCTATTTTCAGTTTTTATTAACATTCTGTGAAGGCAGAATATATAAAATGACCGCCCAAATAAATGAACTTATTTCCACCGGCAACCGGATAGCGGCATTGCCCAAAATAAATACAGTTTTGTTTCCGCAGGAGTATGAACTTCTGCCCAACACCACTGAGGTTTTTGAACTGGATTTTGCCTTTTATGAGTATCAATTCCTGACAAAAGAGGAAATTATCTCCCGGGGTGCGTTTTTCAAAAGCGTTGATGGCAAATTAACCAATCACTTCCAGATATGTTCAAACAACAGCCCGCTTATCTGGCAGGGCAGGTCCGAACTGACAAGGTCATATTTCAAAGAGGGCAACTTTTCCACCGGCTATGCAACGCATGGGCTCTTCCTCTATCGGGGTAAATTTCATCCGCAACTGATTAAGGGGATACTGAATATTCTTGGAGTGAAACTAGGTGAGGTTGTCCTTGACCCGATGTGTGGGAGCAAGATAATATTATAGTATTGATTATTAACTTAAATTAAGCTTCCTATGGCCGCCACTCGTCACGGGGCTACGATCGAAAAACTTGGGCTTGGGCTTACCTGCTCAGTAGAGACTTTTCGAGGCTGCAGAATTGAGTTGGTAAAACGGACATCAGGGTTTAATGGTATTTCTACTAACAAAAAAGGCGAAGTTCGTAAAATAGAAGTCAAAACAATGGAACGTTCAGATAATTGGATAGCAATAAACGGATTAACAGCCATCGATAAGCTTTTTTTCGAGCGAGACTATTGGCTTTATTTTGTCCTGTTACCAGAAAATATTGTTGTAATGACGAAAGCGTTGCCTTTCATTCGCCAGCAACTGGGGCTTGGAAATACAGGAGAATTTTTAGAACAACTTGTAGAGTGGCTGAGATCTACTAAGCGGCTCGGTAAAGTTTCAAGAATACAATTCCTCCCGCGCATCAACATTAAATTTACTAAACCGATACGGAAACTTGTAAAGCATATCATCTCTGAACATGAGGATAAAACATGGCATAAATCAGTAATTGAAATCTGGCAAAATAAGGAAACGTGGGAAAGATTATTTTTTTCTAACGAGGAAGATTGATGATGGAAAAACTAGGCAATAAAAGAAAAAAGCAAGATAAATCTCGCAAAAGAACCAAATTGAAAATTATTATCGACCTGTACCGAGATGGATATATTGAACCTAGGGTATTATGGCACTTGCTAGGCTCGAAATTTAAGAAGGCAGAATTACTAAAAATAGACGAAACTTTTAGAAAATACCGGGGCAAAATTTAATATCATCCTTGACCCGTTTATCGGGACAGGAACAACCGCAGTTGCGGCAAAGAAACTGGGCAGGCGGTATATTGGTATTGATATTGACCCGAAATATGTGGAAATCACAAAAATGAAACTTGCTGAAACCGAACCAACTATTATCAATGGCTGTTATGTCAGCGAATTCCTTGATGATGTGATAACCATTAGAGATAAGGACTGGCAGAAGATAAAAGATGCCTTTATTCTGCCTGCCGACTCGGCGGAATTAGAGCAAAAGGAAATCTCGTTAAAAAAGAGAAGCAAAAGAGTTAAGAGTTATGTAAGACAGCAGTTAGGTGAAATAAGTCTGTTTACCCCAGTATGTAGTGATAAAAAATGATTGACCGGACAGGCTGGTTTTTGCTCAAGGAATAGTTCAACCCGGACCGTTTCTTTGCTCGCTCCGGGTGGGAGCAGAGGAATTTTTCCCCATCTCCTTAAATCAACATAAATTATTAAAATGCAATTATTTAAGCCTTTGTGTTTTTCAGAGGATAGTTAAATGGGGGGCGGTCCACTCCAGCACTAGGGTGGTAAAACCCTTTCCGGACTCGTTTTTAGACTTGTTGGTAAGTTTAAAGGGAGGATTTTCTGCATAAGTGGTTGTAAAATCGGGCTTTAAAGATGGTTTTTTACTAATGCTTCTTTTATTGCCCATTTCATTATTAAAAATAAGGTCAAAAAACGATGGCGAATCGGCTTTAACAAGAGGGCTCAAAAGGGAATCTTCGACGATTTTTACAACGAAAGTAAGATTAGAGTTAACAGGAGAGTTTAAAACTTAAGGCGGCAAATTTTTTGACCGGTGAGAAAGAGAAGTCAGTAAAAAATAAATTTTGATTTTTCAGAGCGGTTTGTTATAATTTTGGTTCTATGGCATTGATGGCGGTTTGTCAAGTAGAAAATGAGTTAATGGCGAATGCAATTCGCGACCTTTTGGAACAGAATGGCATTCCGGCGCTGATTCACTCCTTCCAAATTCCCGCCTATGACGGGGTGGCACAGATGATGCGACCGCACTGGGGTGAGGTGCTGGTTGCGGAGGAGAACTTTGCCCAGGCAAAGGAGATTGTTGCCGGATTTCTGGCGTCTAATCAAGTAGAGAAAAGTGATGGGTAATCTATCAGTGTTGGGACGGCTTTTGATTCTTTTGGGCGGGATTTTCCTTTTCCTCGGGTTGTTGCTACTTTTCATTAGCCGGCTGGGCGCGCCGCGTCTGCCCGGCGATATTTTAATCCAGCGCCCCAATTTAGTTATCTATATTCCGATTGTGTCAATGCTCGTTATCTCAATTTTATTGACTTTGATTCTTAATCTGCTCTTTCGGCGCTGGCGGTGAGTTAATTTTTAAGAAAGGAGATTATGAGAAAGAAATTGGTCTATCTTTTTGGCAATGGGAAAGCGGCTGGTTCGGCAGGAATGAGGGACATCCTGGGCGGCAAGGGTGCCAATCTCGCCGAGATGTGCCGCATCGGTTTAGCGGTGCCACCCGGTTTCACGATCACCACCGCAGCCTGTGTCTATTATCTGCGGCACGGTCGGATGGTTCCGGGCTTAAAGCGGGAGGTGGCAAAAGGACTAAAGTTTATTGAGAAGGTGATGGGGCGGAGGTTTGGCGACCCGGAAAATCCGCTTCTGGTCTCGGTTCGCTCGGGCGCCCGAGCCTCAATGCCGGGAATGATGGACACAGTTTTGAATATCGGCTTGAATGACATAACCGTTGAAGGGCTGGCAAGAAGGACCAATAATCGCCGATTTGCCCTTGATGCCTATCGTCGGTTGATTCAGATGTTTGGCGATGTTGTCCTCAAAACCGGCAGGGAGGAGTTTGAAAAAATCTGGCGGGATGTAGAGCAGGACTTTAGTCGTGGGGAAATTGCTGAAGGAACTCTTGAGGAGGTTGTCGCCAAATTCAAGGCGATTGTGCGAGATAGGACGCAGAGGGAGTTTCCCCAGGACCCAAATGAGCAGCTGTGGCTGGCGATTGAAGCGGTGTTCAAGTCCTGGGAGAATCCGCGGGCAAAGGAGTATCGTCGGATTTACTCCATCCCGGATGACTGGGGCACGGCGGTGAATGTTCAGGCGATGGTTTTTGGTAACCGTGGTGCGACATCGGCAACCGGGGTGGTTTTCACCCGGGACCCAGCCAGCGGGGAGCGACAACTTTATGGTGAGTATCTTGCTAATGCCCAGGGCGAGGACATTGTTGCCGGGCTGAGGACGCCGCAGCCAATTGCCCGGTTAAAGGAGGATTACCCCGAGGTGTATCAGGAGTTGGCAAAAGCCCTGAGCCGGCTTGAGCGGCATTACCGGGAGATGATGGATGTTGAATGGACGGTTGAAGAGGGGAGGTTGTGGATACTCCAGTGCCGGAGTGGGAAACGAACTCCCCGAGCCGCGGTTAAGATTGCGACCGATATGGTTAGGGAGCGGTTAATTACCAAGGCCGAGGCGCTGAGCCGGATTGGACCGGAAATATTAAACACGCTGTTGCATAAGACGATTGCGCCTGAGGCAAAATACACCGTTGCTGCCCGAGGAATTCCTGCCTCGCCTGGTGCGGCAAAGGGTGAACTGGTGCTCTTTTCCCATCGGGCAGTAGAACTGACAGAACAGGGGAAAAAGGTGATTTTAGTCCGGCATCAGACCTCAGCCGACGATGTGAAGGGAATGGCAAAGGCGGAAGGGATTCTTACCGCAGCAGGTGGCACCACCTCCCATGCAGCGGTGGTTGCCCGAGGAATGGGAAAACCGGCGGTGGTCGGCTGTGAGGCGATTCAGGTGGACTATGAGCGCGGGGTAATTCGGATAGCCGGTCAGGAGTTAAAAGAGGGGGATGTGCTCACCATCAACGGTTCAACCGGCGAGGTGATTATTGGTGCGGTTGAGATGGTGGAGCCGGAACTTTCTGGTGAGGCTATTGCTTTGCTTGAATGGGCGGACGATTTCCGAAAACTCCGGGTGCGGGCGAATGCCGACACGCCAGAGGATGCCCAGCGCGCCCGACATTTTGGTGCCGAGGGAATCGGACTCTGTCGCACCGAGCATATGTTCTTTGCCCAGGACCGGGTTGGCGTAATGCAGGAGATGATTCTCGCTCTGGATGCTGAGGGCAGAAAAAAGGCTTTGGATAAACTCTTGCCGATGCAGCGGGAGGATTTTGTGGCTATATTCCGGGTGATGGCCGGTCTACCGGTAACAATCCGAACCCTTGACCCGCCCCTCCACGAATTTCTGCCCACCGACGAGGAGCAAATGAAATTGCTCGCCGAGAAACTGGGTGTCACCTTTGAGCGAGTTCTAAATACGGTCAAAAGGCTTGAGGAGGTGAATCCGATGCTCGGCTTTCGGGGCTGTCGTTTGGGAATAATCCATCCGGAGATAACCGCAATGCAGGCGCGGGCGATTTTTGAGGCCGCCTGCCAGGTGAAGAAGGAGGGGTTAAAGGTTTTTCCTGAGGTAATGATTCCCTTAGTAAGTGATGCTCGTGAACTTGCCCATGAGCGCCGTTTGGTGGAAGAGGTTGCTGCGGCGGTTTTTAAAGAGGTTGGTGTCAAGGTAGCATACCGGGTGGGAACGATGATTGAGGTGCCGCGGGCGGCGCTGATTGCCGATGAGGTCGCCGAGGTTGCCGACTTTTTCTCTTTCGGTACCAACGATTTAACCCAGTTGACCTTTGCCTTTTCCCGGGATGATTATGGGAAGTTTTTTCCTGATTATAAGCGGTTAGGGGTAATGAGTGAGGACCCGTTTGAGACCTTGGACATCAAAGGGGTAGGAGGTCTCTTGCAGATGGCGGTGCGTTTAGGGCGAAAGGTTAATCCGAGATTAAAGATCGGTATTTGCGGTGAACACGGTGGTGACCCAAGGACAATTGAGTTCTGCCACAAACTTGGTATTGACTATGTGAGTTGCTCACCCTATCGGTTGCCGATCGCCCGGCTGGTTGCGGCACAGTCCGCACTCGGGAAAAAAGTGGAAAGGAGTTCTGATTGATGGATGAGTTTAGAGTTAGATTGGCTAAGGTTCTTGAGAGCCACCCGGATATCCAGCAGGAGCCTGGTCGCCGGCAGTTGATCGCTTTTGCGGTGGAACATCGGGAGGCGCTGGTAGCAAAATGTGGTTGTCTGGCAACCTGGACACCAAGTGACTCCACCGGTCGCAGTCCGCAGGATACGGTTACGGTTTTGCGACCGGAGTCCGAGGGAAATATTGACTGGAGTTCACCGAACAACCTGCCGATTACGCCCGAGACCTTTGATATGATATTTGCCGATGCTGTGGAACGGCTGGCAAAGAAGTCCCGGCTCTATTTACTCAAACGGGTGGTCGGTGCCGATGTCCGTTACGCCCTACCGCTTCAGGTGATTACCGACCGGGCGCTTCAGGCGCTCTTTTGCGACAATATGTTCTGTCCGGTGCCTGAGGATATCAACCGTTCCTCTCTTGCCGAGAAGCCGTTTATCCTCATCGCCCTTCCCTATGACCGCCTTGACCCCAATCGCTATACCGGCCGGCTCCGGCGTCTGCCCACGACCAACCAAACGAGCACAATGGTCATCGCCATTGACTTTGACCACCGGCTCGGAATTATCATCGGCTCGGCGTATTGCGGTAGCATCAAGAAGATGATGTTTACCGTAATGAACTACCTCTTACCGGAAAAGGGGATTCTGCCGCTGCACTGTTCGGCAAACGAGGGGCAGGAAGGGGACATCGCCCTTTTCTTGGGGCTTTCTGGCACGGGCAAGACCTCCCTTTCCACCGACCCGGAGCGGAAACTTTTGGGCGACGACGAGCATGGCTGGTCTGATGATGGCATTGCCAACTTTGAGAATGGCTGTTATGCGAAACTGATCAACCTTGACCCGAAAAAGGAGCCGGAGATTTACCAGGCCTGCTTCCATGAGGCACCCTATTTGGAGCACGGGGCAATCGTGGAGAATGCGATGATTTATCCCGATGGCACATTTGACCTGAGCGACTCCCGCTTAACCGAGAACTCCCGGGGCTCCTATCCGTTATCATTTTTGAGTAATATAAAAACACCGCCAATTGGTGGTCATCCCAAAGCGATAATCTTCCTCACCGCTGATGCCAACGGTGTCCTGCCGCCGGTAGCGAAACTTACTAACGAGCAGGCGATGTTCTGGTTTCTTGTCGGTTACACATCAAAACTGGCGGGCACCGAGACCGGCATCATTGAACCCAAGAGCACCTTTTCCCGTTTTTTTGGTCAGCCATTTATGCCTCGGAATCCCGATGCTTACGCCCGTCTCCTTGGTGAGAAACTGCGCCGTCATAACACCAAGGTTTACTTGGTAAACACCGGTTGGACCGGTGGACCTTACGGCGTGGGAAAAAGAATTGACATCACCCTTACCCGGCAAATCATTCGGGCGATTCTTAAGGGTGCACTGGAGAATGTTGATTACGAATCTGAGCCCTTTTTCCGGCTTCAGATTCCGAGATCCTGCCCGGGTGTGCCCGACCCGGTGGTTCTCAACCCGAAAAACACCTGGCAGGACCGGTCAGCCTATGAAGAGCGGGCAAAGAAACTGGCAAACGAGTTTAACATCTTCTTCCACCACGCCTACCGCAACAAGGGTATTGACCCGATAGTTGCCCGCGAGTGCCCGGGTAGCCAGTAATTTAACCTTTCTTTTCTTTAGTCCAGCTGAGAAAAAGCGCCACCGCCCAGATTATTAGAACTGGTAATAACATCCAGAGCCCGAGCAGGGTGCCGCTTCTCACCATACCATCAGTCGTTGCCTCAATAAACCTTCCGCCCTCATAGCCGAGGATATGGTCAACAAGGATCATCACCGTTCCACCCCAGAGCAATAGGCTTAAAAAGCCCAGTTGGTATTTACCTCTAAACAATCGCCAGAAAACGGTGGCAACGATTGCTGCGGCAAGAGTGGTTATCAACCACATCGCTTATCCTCCATCAGTTTTAACCGTAACCTTACTTTTCCCGGGCATTTTCTTACTAACCGCCACCAGTATCAGCCAGACGGCAAAGATTGCCAAGGTCATTGTGCCACCAACGGTCAGCATCTCCTTGAGCATTACCGAAACTTCTGAGGGGTTTTTCATTGCGGTCAAGAAAGGCGGATAGGGTACCACCTCGCCGTGGCTAAAGTGCTCCACCGCCAGCATTGCCACTCCGCCCCAGAGCATTGAATTCAGCCACTCCGGGTGAAACTCCGCAGGAAACTTCTTTTTCAAAGCGGTTGTGGCAATTCCCGCGGCAGCCGGGACAAGAAAGCAGGCCATAAATTAACTCCTTTCGTTTGAATTTTCCAAAAGATAGCATCCAAATCCGCTACCGTCAATAACCACTTCGCCGGCTTTTAAACTCACCCGTTTCTAAGCCAGTTGTGAAGAAAAAAGAAAAACTTATTTGACAGCACCAGTAGTGATTGATAAGAATTAGTATGGCGATAGTGCCCAATCATCGCTGGCGTTTACCTTTGTCCTCGCCGGTTGAGATTCAGAACCTTATCAGGGAGACTAGGGTGGCGCCACTCATTGCCCTACTTCTTTACCAAAGGGGCTGTCGCACCCCGGAAGCGGTTAAGGAGTTTTTGAACCCTTCTCCGGCCTGGTTGAATAAACCCGACACCCTTCCCGATATCGGGATAGCAACCGAACGCATCATAACTGCCATAGATAGAAAGGAGCCGCTCCTGGTATATGGAGATTATGATGTGGATGGTGTGTGTGGCACAGCACTCTTGGTGTCGGTTTTAAAATCGCTTGGTGGAAAGGTATATTATTATCTTCCCCACCGGGAGAGTGAAGGGTATGGACTTTCGTCCGGGGGATTAGAATTTGCCCTTTTAAATAACATCCGCCTTATTATCACCAATGATTGCGGCTCTAACGACATAGCGGTGATAAAGCGGGCGCAGAGTGAAGGGGTTGATGTGATAGTTACTGACCATCATGAGACCGGTCCGGAGTATCCTCCGGCGGTGGCTTTTGTCAATCCCAAGCGAATGGATTCGGGATATCCTTTTCCGGAACTGGCCGGTGTCGGTGTGGCGTTTAAACTCGCCTGGAGTCTATTGGCAGCCTCGGGCAGAAAGAAGGAGGAACTGGTCTCCCTTCTTGACCTGGTGGGACTGGGGACACTTGCTGATGTGGTGCCCCTTATTGGTGAGAATCGGATCATTGCCCGTTTTGGTTTAGTTGCGTTAAGTCGGAGCAAACGTCCGGGTATCAGGGCGCTTATTGAAACAAGCGGTTTAAGAGGCAAAAACCTTTCTACCCGGGATGTCAATTTCATCCTTGCCCCCCGGCTTAATGCTGCGGGCAGAGTGGGGCATGCCCGGATGGCATTGAAACTCCTTCTCACGGAGAGTTTTGAGGAGGCGATTGGACTTGCAGAGCGTTTGGAGGAACTTAACCGTTTCCGTCAGAAGATGGAGGAGGCGATACTTGCTGAAGCAATTGGCGAGGTTGAAAAGAGGAGGCTGGATGAAGAACGGGTTATCGTGCTCGCCCGGAGGGGCTGGAGCGTGGGAGTTGTTGGTATTGTTGCGGCGCGGCTGGTGGAGCGGTTTTGGCGCCCCGCTATCGTTATTTCGCTTGAAGAGGAGATAGGGAAAGGGTCGGGGCGTTCCATCAACAACTTCAACTTATATCAGGCGCTTAGGGCGACCCAGGGGTATCTTGTTACTTTTGGTGGTCATCGTTATGCGGCAGGGCTAAAAATAAGACCGGAGATGCTCGAGCCATTCACTCGGGCAATAAATGAGTTTGCCCGTGGTCTACCGGATGAAATCTTTGAACCTACCCTTCATATTGAGGCGGTTATTGACCTGGAGGAAATTGATGAGAATTTTCTCCGTTTTTTTGCCCAGTTTGAGCCTTTCGGACCGGATAATCCGGAGCCGGTATTTGTCAGTAAGGGGGTGGAGGTGGTTGGCTATCCCCGAAGGGTGGGAAGGGAGCATTTGAAATTCAAGGTGAGAGCGAACTCAGCCGTTTTTCCGGCTATCGCCTGGAAAAGAAGTTCTGACCTTTTAAACCTTCAGGTGGGGAAACCCGGGCATTTAGATATCTGTTATACGGTTAAAACCGATTACTTTAAAGGCAGAAAGTCGGTCCAACTAAATATCTTAGACTTGGCTACCCAACAGTAGACAGCCGACTACCCCAGCCTACCAGCGGTAGTGGGCGAAGGCGCGATTGGCTTCAGCCATTTTGTGGGTATCTTCCCGCTTTTTGACCGCATTCCCCTGTTTTTTACTGGCGTCTATTAATTCGGCGGCTAATCGTTCAATCATTGTTGGCTCACTGCGCGCCCGTGCCGCTTCAATTATCCATTTCATCGCCAAAGAGTCGCGCCGATGGGGAGGAACCTCCATTGGAATCTGGTAGGTGGCGCCGCCCACCCTTCTTGGTCTGACCTCCAGGACCGGTTTGACATTGTTGAGCGCCCTTTGAAATAGGGCATAGCCGTCTTCGTTAGTTTTCTTTTGCGCCAAGTTTAGTGCTTCGTAGAAAATCTTTTGGGCAACAGTCTTTTTGCCCTCCCACATCAGTTTATTTATAAATTTTGCCACAATAACCGATTTGTAGCGTGGGTCTGGTGCGGGTGTTCTCTTTTTTATTTTACCTCTTCGTGCCATAGAAACCCTCCTATTTCAGTCGAAGCCATTTTAAGATGAGGCCTGCGGTTTTGGTTTTCTTACCCCGTATTGGCTACGTGCCTGCTTTCGTCCCTCAACACCACTGCAGTCTAATACGCCTCGGACCACATGGTAACGGACACCAGGCAGGTCTTTCACCCGTCCACCCCGAACAAGAACAACAGAATGTTCTTGGAGGTTATGCCCTTCCCCGGGTATGTAAGCGGTAACCTCGTAGCCGGTGGTCAATCTAACTTTACACACCTTGCGCAGGGCGGAATTGGGTTTTTTGGGAGTGGTGGTATAAACCCGGGTGCAAACTCCCCGTCGCACCGGATTTCCCTTTAGAGCCGGTGCCTTGGAGGCTCTACGGATTTTTTTGCGGGGCTTACGAACTAACTGATTGATTGTTGGCATACAACGCTCCTATTCGCTGCTTTTTTCTTCAACTTCGGTTATTAGTTTTATCCGAGTGAACTCCCGGAAACCGGTTCCCGCGGGAATTAATCTACCGACGATCACATTCTCCTTGAGTCCACGCAGTTTATCTTCCCGTCCCTGAATCGCCGCCTCGGAAAGAACCCTGGTTGTTTCCTGGAATGAGGCGGCGGATAGAAAACTCTCGGTGAGCAGTGCCGAGCGGGTGATGCCTAAGAGAATTGGTTGATAAGTTGCCGGTCGCAACCCTTCGGCAAGGAGTTTTTCGTTCTCATCTATTACCCGGCGCCTTTCAACAATTTCTCCTTCAATAAAGTTGGTATCGCCGGCATCTTCAATCTTCACCTTGCGCAACATCTGTCGGACGATAACCGATATGTGTTTGTCATTGATTTTCACCTTTTGGAGACGATAAACCGCCTGAATCTGATTGGTTAAGAACTCCTGCACCGCCAACCAGCCTTTGACTTTCAGGACATCGTGGGGGTCAACCGCTCCTTCACACAACTTATCACCCGCCTTTACCTCGTCTCCGGACCGCACCAAAAGAAACTTACCGTAAGGAATCTCATACTCCTTCACCGCGCCACCTGGTGATATTACCCGGACAAGTCTTTTACCTTCTTTCGGTTCTCCCACTTCCACGGTGCCGTCAATTTCGGAAATCACCGCCGGTGATTTCACCCGTTTCGCCTCAAAAAGCTCGGCTACCTTGGGCAATCCACCGGTGATGTCGCGGGTTTTGGCGGTTTCCCTTAGGAGCCGGGCGAGGACATCACCGGGCAGGACTTCGGCTCCGTCCTCCACAACCAGATAGGCACCGGCAGGAAGGGCGTGAGTTTCCAAAACTTTCCCTTTTTCATTTACAATATCCAACTTGGGATGAAGTTTGCGCTCTCGGTCCTCAATTATCACCCGTTGCATTCGTTCAGTTCGTTCGTCAATATCCTCTTTGAGTGTCCTGCCCACCTCAATATCACCATATCTAACCTTTCCTTTTGTTCGGGTAAGGATGGGAATGGAATAAGGCTCCCACTCAAAGAGCACCTCGCCCTCTTTAACATCCTGACCATCACGAACCCGAACCAATGCGCCGACCGGGATGGTAAATGGCACCGCCCGCCCCTCTTCAACAAGGAGAAGGCGTCCCTGTTCCAATGCGGTCATCTCGCCATCGCTCCGGCGCACGGCATTGACCGACTCAAACTTGACCCGTCCTGAGAAGCGGGCAATAGCCTTGGTCTGCTCTGCGACCCGTGATGCCACTCCACCCACATGAAAGGTTTTTAGCGTTAACTGCGTTCCGGGTTCGCCAATTGACTGGGCAGCGATAATTCCCACCGCCTCACCAATCTCTACCAGCCGGCCGGTAGCAACATTTCTGCCGTAACATTTAACACACAGACCATTGGGCGCCTCGCAGGTAAGAACCGAACGCACCCGGACGGTCTCAATCCCGGAGTTTTCAATCTCCTCTGCTGCTTGGTCGGTAATCTCTTCCCCGGCATTGACGATCACCTCGCCAGTAATCGGATTGACAATGTCGTCAAGGGCAAACCGGCCGGCAATTCGCTCTGAGAGCGGCTCAATAACCCCGCCGCCCTCGCGCAGGGCGGTTACCTCCTGACCGACAATTGTGCCACAATCTTCCATTGTGATCACCACATCCTGTGCCACATCCACCAGCCGCCGGGTAAGATAACCGGCTTCAGCGGTCTTCAGGGCGGTATCGGTGAGCCCTTTGCGCGCGCCATGGGTAGAGATAAAATATTCCCATACCGAAAGTCCTTCACGGAAAGAACTCTTTATCGGTGTTTCAATTACTTCCTCTCCGGCGGAGCGACGTTGCGGCTTTGCCATTAACCCGCGCATCCCTCCTAACTGTGCCGCCTGAGTTCGGGAGCCCCTTGCCCCGGAGTCAATTAGAATAAAAACCGGATTGAAACCATTCTGGTCCCGGGAAAGCCTTGCCATCAGCGCCTCCTCCACCTCGGCGGTAGCCAATGTCCAGGTATTAACAATCTTATTATACTTCTCCGAATCGGTTAACAATCCCCTTTCGTAGGCCTGAACGAATTTTCTTACCTCCCGTTCACTTTCCTTCAAAATTTTCTCCTTCTCCTCAGGGACAACAACATCATCCATTCCGATTGACAGACCAGACAGGGTAGCAAATTCCAGTCCTAAGTCCTTCAAATCATCCAGCAACTTTGCGGTTGTAGAAAACCCCAATGTTTTCACGCAGCGGTCAATCAGGTTCACCAACTTCTCCTTAGAATAGACCTCATTTACAAACCGCAGCTCTATAGGCAAAACCTCATTAAACAACACCCGACCGGTGGTCGTGAGATACTCCTTTCCTTTATAACGGAACAAAATCCACTCGTGCAATTCAAGTTCACCGAGGTCATAAGCCGAATGGACGGTGGCAAAATCGTCAAAAACGGCTTTCGGCTTTTGGCTTTCGGCGTACGGTTCACGGCTCTTGGTAATATAATAAATTCCGGCTACTATATCTTGGGAAGGTGTCATTAGAGGCTTGCCGTGTGCCGGGGAAAGAATATTATTTGAAGAAAGCATCAAAACCGCCGATTCAAGGATTCCTTCTGGAGTTACCGGCACATGCACCGACATTGTATCACCATCAAAGTCGGCGTTAAACGGCGGGCAGACTAACGGATGGATTCCTATTGCCCGATGCTCAGAAAGAACCGGATAAAAAGCCTCTACTGATACTCGGTGCAGAGTCGGTGCCCGATTCAAAAGAACTGGATGATTTCTGGTAACTTCTTCCAAAACTTCCCAGACCTCAGGTGTTTCCTCCCGATAAAGGGTCTTTGCCCCCCTTTCACTTCCGGCCAGACGCCGTTCCTCAAGACGGCGTAATATCATCGGCTTAAAAAGTTCCAGAGCCATCTCTTTGGGTAGACTGCACTGATGCAACTTCAGCGTCGGGTCAACAACGATTACCGACCTTCCAGAATAATCTACCCGCTTACCCAGCAAATTCCTTCGGAATCTACCCTGCTTCCCACGCAGTGCTTCACACAGCGATTTCAACGGCCGATTACCCTTACCGCGGACCGGGCGGGGTCTTGTCTCATTGGAAAACAAAGCATCAACCGCATCTTGGAGCATCCGTTTCTCATTCTTCAAAATTATCTCCGGGGTCCTAATTGACATCAGATGCTTCAAACGATTATTCCGGACTATTACCCGTTTATAAAGGTCATTCAGGTCTGAGGTGGCATATCTACCACCCTCCAAAGGAACCAGAGGTCTTAAGTCTGGTGGCAGGACCGGCAAAACCTCAAGAATCATCCATTCGGGTCGCGCACCGCTGGTTCGGAACGCCTCAACCACTCTCAACTGCCTGAGAAGGGTAAAACGACGGGAGGTTTCGTGCTTAATCCTTGCCCGCAACTCTGCCGCCAGGTCGTCAAGTTCAATACTACTCAACAAAGTCTTCAGCGCCGGTGCCCCGGTATCGGCTTTAAAGCCCTCATAGCGCGTTACGGCATTCCGGTAGTCATCCTCAGCGAGCAATTCCATTTTCTTATAAGGAGACTCACCCGGTTCAATAACAATATACACCTCATAATTAAGAATTGTCTCCACCTCATTAATTGACAACCCAAGAATGAGCCCGATCTTAGAAGGTGGCACCTGATAAAACAGAGTGTGGGCTACCGGAACGACCAATTCAATATGCCCCATCCGATACCTTCTAACACTGGAACTGGTAACCTCAACCCCACACCTATCGCAAACAATTCCTTTATAACGGAACTTTTTATACTTTCCGCAATTACACTCATAATCCCGAACCGGTCCAAAGATCCGCTCACAGAAAAGTCCATCCCTTTCTGGCTTCTGCGTTCGGTAATTGATGGTCTCGGGTTTAATTACCTCGCCATAGGACCAACTCCGGATGGTCTCAGCTGAGGCTATCCTCAGACACAAGGAATCAAAATCGGTCAGTCGTGTTACGTCTTCCGTCATCGCTCCTCCGTCCGCCGTTTTCTGTCCTCTGTCTTCGGTCCTCGGTCCTCGGCTTTCAACTCCAGGCCCAGTCCCTGCAGTTCCTTAACCAAAACCATAAAAGAGGCGGGTGCTCTTGGTCGGGGTGGATTTTTCCCTTTAACCAACGCCTCATAAAGGGCGCTTCTCCCCTCCACATCATCCGACTTAATGGTCAACATCTCCTGAAGTGCATGTGCCGCACCGTATGCCTCTAAAGCCCACACCTCCATTTCACCAAACCTCTGCCCGCCAAACTGCGCCTTGCCACCTAAAGGCTGCTGAGTAATAAGCGAATAACGGCCGGTAGAACGGGCATGGATTTTATCATCAACCATATGAACCAACTTCATCATATACATTACTCCCACCGTTACCTTACTCTTAAATGGTTCTCCGGTCCTGCCGTCATAGAGAACAACTTTCCCATCCTCGGGCAGACCTGCCTTTCTCAGTTCCTCCTTAATTTCCTCTGGACTGGCGCTTTCAAACACTGGACATATCGCCTGATAATTAAGAATTTTTGCTGCCCAGCCAAGATGGGTCTCCAGCACCTGTCCCAAGTTCATTCTCGACGGCACCCCCAATGGGTTTAGAACCATATCTACTGGAATCCCCCGCAGTCGGCTGACAGTTGTCGGCTCTCGGCTCTCGGCTGTTTGTTCCGGGTTTACGGCGATAAACGGCATATCCTCCACCGGCAAGACTTTAGCCACCACCCCCTTATTTCCGTGCCGCCCGGCCATTTTGTCTCCGACAGATAAACGGCGCTTTTGGGCGATAAAGATGGTAATCCAGGTGAGAACGCCGTGTGGGAGCTCGTCACCGCGCGAGAGTCTTTCAATCTCCTCTTTTCTTTCCTCATCCGCCTTCACCTTTGCCGCGCGGAACTCCTCCTCAATGGTGTGAATTTCCTCCTGGAGCCGGGGGTTGGAGACCAGTTGGGCAAAATTTACCACTTCAGAAAACTCCTCGGAATAGAGAAACTTTTCATCCATTACTAAGCCGGCTTTATGGAGCACCTTACCGCGTCCGGTCTTGGCATTTGCCGCCGCTTTATGCCCTCTAAGGACGGCACGGATTTTTTCGTCCCGGCGTTCGGTAAAGAATTTTATTTTAAGGTCAAACTTCCTATTTGCCTCGGCGATGCGCTCCTTTTCCAGCCGGCGGCAAAGAGGGTTATTCAGTTTTCGGGAAAGGACTCGCCGGTCAATTACCGTTCCATATACCCCTGGCTCTACCCGCAGAGAAGTATCCCGGACATTTGCCGCCTTCTCGCCAAAAATTGCTCGTAAAAGCCGCTCCTCCGGTGTAACTTCAGTCTCTCCCTTGGGCGTAATTCTACCAACCAGAATGTCGCCCGGACCAACTTCGGCACCAACTCTAACAATACCAAACTCGTCCAGATTTCTTAACTCCTCCTCAGTAACACCGGGAATATCCCGGGTAATCTCCTCTGGTCCGAGCCGGGTCTCACACGCCTGAATTTCAAACTCTAAGATTTGAATAGAGGTAAACGCATCCTCTTTAAGAAGATTTTCGGAAATCACAATCGCATCCTCGTAGTTATAACCCCGCCAGGGAACAAAGGCGACGAAGACATTTCTTCCCAGGGCGAGCTGACCATCCTCAGTCGCCGCACCATCAGCAAGGATATCACCCTTTTTCACCACATCACCGGCTCGGACAATCGGCTTCTGAGAAAAACAGGTGTACTGATTAGACTTACGGAATTTCAAAAGCCGATACTCCTTTAACCCGCTTTCGGTGCGGACAGTAATGCTTCTGGCATCAACCTGGGTAACCACTCCCGCTTCATCGGCAAGAAGAACCGCGCCCGATTCAGCGGCGATTTTCCCTTCCACACCGGTAGCCACCACCGGCTTCTCCGGAATAAGCAGGGGAACCGCCTGACGCTGCATATTCGCGCCCATCAGGGCACGGTCGGCATCATCATGCTCCAGGAAGGGGACAAGGACGGTAGAAGGAGCGAATATTTGTTTGGGTGAGACATCCATAAAGTCAACCTGCTCCTTAGGCACGGTGACAACATCACCG
This sequence comes from Caldifarciminota bacterium, assembly GCA_039801225.1. GTDB lineage: Bacteria > Hydrothermota > Tepidihabitantia > Tepidihabitantales > Tepidihabitantaceae > JBDRUH01. The sequence continues at coordinate 13,111 of JBDRUH010000002.1, read as the reverse complement.
CGGCGCCGGCAGATGATTTCGTCTTTGACAAACCTTCCGTCCTCGGTCAATTCGGTTGTCGCTTGAGCGATAGTATAAAGTTCTTCCTCGTCGGGAGTGAGATAAACCTCTTTACCTTTTCCCATTATTACCCGCCCCTCTTCTACCCGCCAGTAAGGGGTGGTTAAAAATCCGTAGGGGTCAATTCGGGCATAGGTAGAAATGGTGGTGATGAGACCAATATTAGGTCCTTCCGGTGTTTCTATTGGGCAGATTCGGCCATAATGGGAATAGTGGACATCGCGCACCTCAAAACCAGCCGTCTCTTTAGTGAGTCCTCCAGGACCGAGTGCGGAGACACGGCGCTTGTGAGTAAGTTCGGCAAGCGGGTTAGTTTGTTCCATAAACTGGCAGAGCTGGCTGGAGGTGAAGAACTGCATAATTGCATTTGCCACCACCCGAGTATTGACAAGTTCCTGAGGAGTAAGTTGACTTTCGTCAATGAATGCCGCCCGTTCTCTAATATTTTGGGCTAATTGCAAAAGAGCGGTACGAACTTGGGTCTCCAATAGCTCACCCACCCGGCGGACACGTCGGTTAGCCAGATGGTCAACATCGTCCAATGAATACCTAACCGCTTCTCCCCTTGGACGATAACCGGCTCGTTCAAAAAGTTCCATCGCCCGTCGTCCATCTGCTTCATCACGGAACCAGATTTGCCAATTTCCTGCTTGGCGACTAACGCGGAATACCTCGGGTGTTAATTCTATTGTGTTAAGCACTGCGAAAATTTTTTGCTCATCGTTAACTATAGAAGAGGGCACGCGGAGGAGAAACATCTGGGCATCACTGGCGAGGTGGATTAGGTAGCTGATGATGGTAAGTAACTCATTTTTCTTTAGTCCGGTTTGAGTAGATGGCGTGGATAAAAAAAGCCGGTGGTTGAGTTTAAATCTCCCTACTTTGCCCAGGTCAAAGCGCCGCTGGTCAAAGAGCAGCCCCAATATTACCTGTTCGGCGATATCAACTGAGTGGGGAACGATAGAGCGGAGGCGGTAGAAGATTTTTTTGATAGCGTCTTCCTTGGATTGGAAATAGTCCTCCTTAAAGGTGTTAATAATGATATCTATTCCCGGTTGCCCTTCAATGACCACCTCTGCTTCGGTAACGCCTTTTGTGGCGAGAAAATCAACCAACCCTTCAGTTACCTCTTCGCCGACTCGGGCATAAGCCTCGCCCTCGGGTCCGGAAATATCTTCGGCGAGAACCTGCCCTGGTGTGAGCCGCCTTTTTGCCACCTTAAATAGCCCTTTCAAAACATCCTCATAACTGTAGCCTATTGCTCTCAGGAAAGTTGCGGCGGGGATGCGCTTCTTCCGGTCCAGAACAACCAAAAGGGCACGGTTCTTACTCACAACCATTTCAAACCAGGCGCCACGCAATGGCACTAACAGTGCCGAGACCTCCTCCTTTTCCTGGGAGAAATAAACTCCTGGTGAGCGATGCTGCTGGTTAACTACCACCCGCTCAACGCCGTTAATGATAAACGAGCCGGTAGGCGTCATCCAGGGGATTTCGCAGAAAAATACCTCCTGTTCAATTACATCCCGTACCTTATCGGCGTCCTTACCAAACCCCTTCTTAATCAGTCGGAAGACCACCTTCAGCGGCATAGCATAGGTCACGCCATGGGCGAAAGCCTCCTCGGGCGAATACCGGGGTTGACCAAACTCATAGCGGACATATTCCAGCCGGAAGTTACGGTGCTCGTCCTCAATCGGAAACATTTCCTGAAAAACCCCCTCAAGTCCGGTGGGCTTTCGCTCTGCCGGCGCAACATTATGTTGGGTAAATTCAGCAAAAGAGTCCAGTTGCAGGGAAAGAAGGTTCGGGATTTCTAGAACTGTCGCCCTTTTAGCGAAATTCTTTTGCCGGACATTCATAGGACCTCCCTCATCCGCTCTAAAATCCAAAATCTAAAATTTTGGGTTTTGGATTTTGGGTTTCCTTTCGTGAGCCGTCATTTTATTTCCACCTTCGCGCCCACCTCTTCCAGCTTACTCTTTATTCGCTCCGCCTCCTCTTTGGTGGCATTCTCCTTAATCACACTGGGAGTTTTATCAATTATCTCCTTTGCTTCCTTCAACCCTAACTGCATCAACGCTCTGAGCTCTTTCAGCACCTGAATTTTCTTATCACCTACTGAGACAAGGGTGACGGCAAACTCGGTTTTCTCCTCAACTTTCTCCGGGGCGCTGGGAGTTCCACCACTCACTGGCGCGGGTGCGGCGCCGGCAACAAAAGCCGGGACAGTGACGCCGAATTTATTCTTCAACTCCTTCACCAGGGTGGTTAATTCCGCCACGGACAAATTCTCAATTGTTTCTATCAACTTATTGATTTTATCTTCTGACATAGAGAGTCCTCCTATTCATTAAAAAATTACAACTCACTGCTTGGCACTCGGTTCTTGGCTCTCAGCCATCGGCCGAGCCTGTTCTAATACCCATACCAACTCACCGGTTAGTGTTTCTAACACTCCGACCAATCCGGCAAGTGGGGTCAAAAGCGCCTGAACGATATTTTCTCTTGCCTCCTTTTTTGTCGGCAGACTCAAGAGGAAAGAGAACTCCTCGGGTGGATAAAAGGTATTATCAAAAAATGCCCCTTTGAACTTCAATCCTGGTAACCGCTCGCGTGTCTCTTGCAGCAGCCGTGCCGGCGTGACCGGCTCGCTATCGGTAAAAATAATTAGAGTTGGTCCGCGCAGAAATTTTCCTATTTCTTCTGGTACCCCACAGGCGGTAAATGCCAAAAGGGCTAAAGAATTTTTCACCACTTTCAGGCTCAGTCCCTCCTTTTGGGCACGGCGCCGGAAGGTGTTAAAATCATTGGCTGGAACCGCGGTAAAATCAAGAAAATAAAAGGCTTGCGACCGCCCGATTTTCTCTTTTAAATCTTCTACACCTTTGATTTTATCTTCCCTCATCGTTCTCCTGCCTTTGTGTCCTACTCTCCTTAAATTTATAACACTCATAGCAACTCACCAGCTACCCCTCTTGCTTTCTTGTTTCGGTAAACTCCTTGGGGTCAACGCGCACTCCGACGCCCATGGTTGATGAAATAACCACCTTGCGGATAAACTGACCCTTTGCCGTTGCTGGTTTATTCCTTGCCAGCTCACCGATAAAGGTGCGAATGTTTTCTATCAACTCCTTTTCACCAAAAGTAACCTTACCCACTATTGCATGGACATTCCCGGTTTTATCGGAGCGATAATTAATTCTTCCACCCTTCAACGCCTTGATCGCCGCACCGATTTCAAAAGTTACCGTCTGGGTTTTAGGTGAGGGCATCAATCCCCTTGGTCCAAGGATTTTCCCCAGCCTTCCTACCAGTGACATTGTATCCGGTGTGGCGACGGCGACATCAAAATCGGTCCAGCCGGTGCTGATCTTCTCAATTAAATCCTCAAGCCCGACATAATCGGCGCCGGCGGCTTGTGCCTCGTTCACCTTATCGCCCTTAGCAAATGCCAGAACCCGGACATTTTTACCACTGCCGTGCGGTAGCGTCACCGTTCCGGAAACCAACTGGTCCTGCTTTTTCGGGTCAATTCCTAACCGCACCGCGATCTCAACCGACTCGGGAAACTTGGCGGTGGCGGTTTCTTTGACCAGACGCACCGCTTCTGGTAATGACCACAACCGGTTGGTAGCCACCTTCTCTTTTAAAAGATTATACCGTTTACTCCGTCTCATTTCTCCTCCACCGTCAGTCCCATAGAGCGGGCGGTCCCTTCAATAATTCGGACTGCTGCGGTTAAATCTTCGGTATTAAGGTCCTTAATTTTCTTCAAGGCGATTTCCTTCAATGCCGTTTTACTCACCACACCGACCTTTACCCGGTTCGGTTCCCCTGAGCCCTTTGCCAGACCGGCCGCCTGTTTCAAGAGAACCGAAGCCGGTGGGCTCTTGGTCACAAAGGTAAACTTTCTATCGCTGTAAATGGTTACAATTACCGGGATAAGCATACCGGGTGGTTCCTTGCGGGTTGCGTCATTAAAAGCCTTAATAAATTCTGAGATGTTTACACCGTGCTGACCTAAAGCCGGACCAACCGGCGGCGCCGGTGTTGCCTGACCGGCAGGAATTTGCAACTTCACTATTGCTAAAACCTTCTTCGCCATAAAGCCTCCTAAATCGGTTGCACTTCAAAAAAGTCCAGGTCAATTGGCGTCGGACGACCGAATATTGTCACCATCACCTTCACCCTTTGTCGTTCAGGTATAACCTCCTCAACCGTTCCGGCAAATCCGGCAAAAGGTCCCTTGGTTACTTTTACCGTTTCTCCCTTTTCAAATGGTGCCTCAGGGGTAATCTTCTCCTTCCCCTGTTCAATCTGCTCCCACATTGCTGCCACTTCCTCTTCTGACAAAGCCACCGGTTCCTTTTTGGTGCCTAACATATGAGTGACGCCGGGGATGGAGGTAACCAGCTTCAACGCCTCCTCGGTAGGTTCCATCTCCACGACGATGTAACCGGGATACAGCCGCCGTTCCTCAGCCACAAGTTTTGATTTTCGCACCTTTGTGACCTTTTCCGCCGGAACGATTACCCGTCCAAATAACTCCTTAAGACCCTTTGCCTCAATTGCCTTCTCCAGGAGTTCTTTAACCTTTCGCTCCCGTCCGGTATAGGTATGAATGACGAAAAACTTCATCATTTAAGAATCAAAGTTAGAATTCGGGAAAAAATAAAATCCCATATCCCGATGAACAAAGCGATTAAAGTGGAGAAGACAATTACGACCAATGTAGTAGTCCACAACTCCTTGGGCTTCACCCAGGAGACCTTTTTCATCTCACTAATTACATCCTGCAAATACTCTTTAACCCTCTTAAAAAAATGCATTTATTTCAGCAGGCCAGGAGGGATTTGAACCCCCACCCTACGGATTTGGAGTCCGCCGCTCTACCGTTAGAGCTACTGGCCTATTTAACCTCCTTATGAACTGTATGTCTCCGGCAGGCTGGGCAGAACTTCTTCAGTTCCAGCCTTTGGGTCTTCTTCTTATTCTTATCGGTATGATAATTCCGGTTTTTGCACTCGGCACAGGCTAATGTGATAAGTGTTCGCATCGGCTCACTCAATTATTTCTACGACTGTTCCGGCGCCGACAGTTCTGCCGCCCTCGCGGATGGCGAACTTAGAATTTTGCTCCAGCGCTACCGGGGTGATCAACTCAATCTCCATTGTAACATGGTCGCCGGGCATCACCATCTCCACACCCTGGGGCAACTGCACGGTTCCGGTAACATCGGTGGTCCGGATATAAAACTGCGGACGATAGCCAGGGAAGAACGGCGTATGGCGTCCACCCTCCTCCTTAGTGAGGACATAAACTTCGGCCTTAAACTTCTTATAGGGTCTGATAGAACCAGGGGCGGCAACGACCATACCTCTTTCCACCTCCTCCTTACCAACGCCGCGCAATAAGAGCCCGACATTGTCACCGGCTCGGGCGTCATCCAGAACCTTACGAAACATCTCAATACTGGTTACCACCACCTTATCGTGCTTGCCGAAGCCAACGATTTCCACCTCGCTGCCCGGTTTCAGAATTCCCCGTTCCACCCTACCGGTTACAACCGTGCCGCGCCCGGTAATGGAGAAGATATCCTCAATGGGCATAAGAAACGGCTTATCAATATCCCGAACCGGTTCGGGAATGAACTCATCCAGCGCCTTAATCAGCTCCCAGATTGAGTCCACATTAGGTCCGGACTCCTCCTGCAGTGCCTTCAAGGCGCTACCCCGAATAATTGGTGTCTTATCGCCGGGAAACTCGTATTTGTTAAGAATATCTCTGATTTCCTCCTCTACCAGTTCAATCAGGTCCGGGTCCTCCACCAGGTCAATTTTATTCAGATACACGACAATTGCCGGCACATTCACCTGGCGTGCCAGTAACACATGTTCGGTGGTCTGCGGCATTGGTCCATCGGCCGCGGAAACGACCAGAATTGCGCCATCCATCTGGGCAGCGCCGGTAATCATATTCTTGATATAGTCGGCGTGTCCTGGGCAGTCAATATGGGCATAATGCCTTTTCTCACTCTGGTATTCTACATGCGATACCGCAATAGTGAGAATCTTCGTTTCGTCTCTACGACCATGAGCCTCACTTGCCTTTGCCACCTGGTCATAGGTCATATAGGTGGCGAGACCCTTTTTTGATAACACCTTAGTAATAGCCGAAGTTAAACAGGTTTTACCGTGGTCAACATGACCGATGGTTCCGACATTAACATGCGGCTTTGTTCGTTCAAATTTTGCCTTTGCCATTTACATTCCTCCTTTAATTCACTCCTTTATCCGCCGACTCCGTTTTTTTACTTAATTAGAGAGGCGATTAAGTATACCTCGCCTTCTCGGACGGAGAGCGGATGGCGATCTAAAAGTCCAATAATCATAAAACCTCAGCCCACGGCCGGAATTGAACCGGCGACCTCTTCCTTACCAAGGAAGTGCTCTACCGACTGAGCTACATGGGCAAATTTTAGCGTTCTAGTATTATAAATTAAAATTATTCCCCTGTCAACAATCTCCTTAGTTTCAAATTTCAGCGGGCGATGGGAATTGAACCCACGCAAACAGCTTGGAAGGCTGTTGTGCTACCGCTACACCACGCCCGCTTTTCCGTTTACCAGTCGGCGCTATTACTGAAATTAAATGGACGGGGAAGGATTCGAACCTCCGTAGGCGTTCGCCAGCAGATTTACAGTCTGCCCCCTTTAACCACTCGGGAACCCGTCCGTCAAACTCAAGCCGACAGAGGGAGTCGAACCCCCGACCTGAGGTTTACAAAACCTCTGCTCTACCGGCTGAGCTATGTCGGCAGAACCGGTGGGATATGATACCGGCATAAACATACTCGTCAACATTTTACAAAATAAAAAACAAAAAGCCCGAGATTTAACCCTGTTGAATCCACCATCAATCTGAAGTCGGTTTTTAGAAGTCTCTCTTAACCAAAGTCCAACTGAAAACCCAAAAACCGGGTTTAACTGCGATCGGGCAACTGTAATTCAATAACTAATCACCATCAAATTTAAACTTATCATTACATAAAAAGCCAGCAGCAGTGCTAAAAACGGTACTTTTACCACTTTAAAGAGAGAAGAAAAGCCAAAACCATCAACCGACTCAATAAAAACAGCGAAAAACGGGGCAGGAGAGGAGGTGGTGGAGTGGAGCACTACCGGGGTGGCGGACTTTATGGCGGTCAGTTTAATAAGTCATCAAAAAACTGAGACTTAACTGAAAGAACCACCAAAACGCCCATTTTCCTTTGTTAACATCCAACCATTCATTCTTTTGGAAGACCTTTTCAGAATTGGCAGGGCTTTTTAATCCTAAGTTTATTCAATCAATATTACCTTTATTCTTTTTCTTATCAGATTATCTTCAAAACAGACAAAATAAATACCCGGATTGACCGGCACGCCCAATTCATTATCACCATACCAGAAGATTTTCTCCCGTTCACTTACCAAAATATTCTCCCATTTCCGGACAGGCGAACCCGTAATGTCAAAAATCTTTATTGAGATTCTAAAAAGCCCCTTCTTTCCCCTGATATATCCTGAGTTCAAGCCTATTCCCAGCCCATTCCGGCAGGGATTGGGGAAAATTTCCAAATCTATTTTATCATCTTTTAAAAGCCCATTTTCTTCAATACCGCTGAGGGGTTTTCTTGTTACATAATACATAATGAAGATGCTATCCTTATAGACAACTGCCGGGTCCTTGACAATAAGGCTTTCCAGTCTGCTGGTGGTGTCAAGTTTTAGCCGATAGCCCGGTTCAACCGTCCAGTTTTCTCCATCCGGGGAGTATAGCGAACGAATTCCACACGGCGGCAAATTTCTGAAACCGAAGAACCGATAGCCATTGGCTAACTTGATACCGTTGGCGAGCATCAGGCTCTCGGCAAAATAATTGGGCTGTTGAATAAAGTTTATTCCGTCATAGGAATGGGCATGCCAGTTATAGAATGGTGGTGCACCGCCGGCAAAATACTGCAGGGTATCACCGGTCCATAACAGACTCGGGTCAAGTACCGCGCTCTTAGAAACTGCAAACCGCACTCCCGATTCCAGGGTGAAATTTATTCCATCAAGCGAGATTGCCGAATAAGTTTCCGGCTGCCGGTCATTATACGGGTCACCAGTAAAATACAATCGGAATGTGTCATTTCTCAGGATAATATCCGGGTCACAGGGTTTGCCGGGCCAACTTTCTGTTCCCGGGATATGAACCTGATAGAACTGCCAGTTATTAAATCCATCCGGCGATTTACCGAGCATAATGCCGTCGGTGGTATGGGTCCATAATCCCTGAAAATATAAATAGACCTCAGAATCAGGACCAACGACCGCATCGGGCACATCCCCGGAATCAACCGCGATAATGTTCTGCCGGACAAAATTAAGACCATCGGTTGAGGTGGCGATAAGAATCCTGTGCTGAAAGGGCTGGGGATACAACAATAAAAAGGGCGGAAGAAATAATAATACAAACTTCTTCATATCAAGGACGATATGAATTATATTACAATGGAGCATAAGTCAAAACTTATCCAAAATCCCAAATTCGTTGCTATATGTCGGGCGAGGCTTTAGCCTGCTTTGCGAGCGTTAGCGAAGCAATCCCTTTTTGCTGGGGAAAACCCCAAAATGCCGCAAATGTATTTGAGTTATACATTGCATTGACATACCGCTTTGTTTGCATATGATAAACCTATGGACTGGCGTGAAAGAATCATTATTGACCCTCAGGTCTGCCATGGCGCTGCCTGCATTAAAGGCACCCGGATTTTAGTTTCGGTTATCCTTGACAACCTCGCCGCCGGCTTCTCCCCGGAGGAGGTTATAAAATCATATCCCGGATTGCAACCTGAAGACATCCGGGCGGCGCTGGCCTATGCAACCGAACTTGCTCGGGAAAGGGTTGTGCCGGTTTAAAATCAACTGACCGGTGAAGTTCAAAATTGACGAAAACCTACCGCAAGAGTCGGCTCAACTCTTGAGTTTGGCTGGCTACGATACTCAAACGGTAAAAGAGCAAAATCTTGTTGGTGTGAGTGATGCAACCCTTTACAATCAATGCCAGAGCGAAGGGCGAATTCTCATAACACTTGACCTTGGTTATGCCAACATCCTTGCCTATCCTCCACGGGAATCTCCAGGGATTATTATCTTGCGTGCCAACCGGCAGGATAAGGAAACTGTTATCAACCTGCTCAAACGAATTATTACCCACTTCGGGCGTGAGCCATTAACTAACCGGCTCTGGGTTGTTGATGAAAACCAGTTGCGGGTCCGCGGTGGCTAATCAATCCCACACCGCTGAAAAGGGTTAAATAACATTCCGCCCCTTATATAATTTTCTTATTGCGGCGGCAACATCATTATGCCAAAAAGGCAAAATTGCCTAAGGGGCTTCAAATTCCTTGCCCTCTAAAAATTTAAGATATCTATACGAAATTGGCAATACCGAGGTTTGATGGGGAAATTCGCCGGGTCTTCAGTAAAATTCGTGGCTATATGTCGGGCAAGGCTTTAGCCTGCTTTTTGTATTTTTATCGTTGGGACCCCATCGCCATCCGTCATCACCCGCTGTCATTGCGAGCGTTAGCGAAGCAATCCCTTCATAGGGATAATTTATGAATTTCTCCTAATTATTTGCTGGGGAAAAACCCAATATGTCGCAGATGTATTTGAATTATACATTGACTTTAACCTATGTCGGCATAATATAACCTGTATGAAAAATGTTAATAAAAGGTTCTATAAATAATTTAACCACCACGCTTAGTGAAAGGAGATAATATGGCAGGTTTGCTTGTCCGAGTAGGTATTGACATAACGGACGGAAAGTGGAATAGCCCTGTCAACCGGGATACGAATGAGTTTGTATATGTTCCAGTGCCTGAAGATACCCAAGATGAATGCAGGCTTAGATCAGGTTATGCTCAAATGTATAATGAATACACGGAACTCATTACAGCATTGAGAAAAATAGAGGTAGCTCTACCAAATCATTTGGAAAATAGATATATGCATCTTGACCCTGATTTTGAACATTTGACCTATGGGGATGGGAGAAGAAAGGGCAGTCAAATTATGCAACTAAGCCGGGGAGATTTCTTAGCCTTTTATGCTGGGCTAAAATCAATAAATCCTAAAGATCACGGTCTGGTGTATGCTCTGATAGGCTTTTTTGTTATTGATGAAATTGTGCCGGCAGAAAAAATACCCGAAGAGCACTGGGGGAAAAATGCTCATACCAGACGAGAGCCCTTACCCGAAGCAAATGAAATTGTGGTGCGGGCTCAACACCAATATTCTGGCAGATTGCGGCGCTGCATACCAATTGGAGGGTGGAGGAACAGGGCATATCGCGTTTGCCCAGATATTCTTGAAGAATGGGGTGGACTCAGTGTTAATAACGGCTACATTCAACGCAGCGCCGTTTTACCGGCTTTTACAAAACCGGAGCGGTTTCTTCACTGGTTTAACAGGCAAACCCCCGAACTGGTAAAAAGGAACAACTTAGATGGTAACGCGTAACAATATTTATTTCTACAAAATGACAGCCGATACGGGGCTTGCTCCTTGTATAACCGGTGGCAAAATTCTGACGCTTGCATTATGTGCCAAGCCGTTGCGGTCGGTGGCTGAGCGCGGTGACTATGTAATAGGATTCAGTTCCAATAGGGATGGCGCAAGACTCATCTATGTGGCAAAGGTAACCAAGAAATTGTGTGGGAATGCCTACTGGGGTGCAAAATACGCTTATAGACTGGATTGTATATATGAAGATGTTAACGGTAGAGCTACTTTGAGAGCAAACAGAAATAATATTCCCAATCACAATACCCAGAAAGATTTAGAATACGATGTCGGTCCTCACTTTGAACACGGTGCTGTTCTTCTAAGTGAATACCCTGATTTCTGCTATCTGGGAGCAAAAGGCACGGCTGATTACAAGAGCCGCTATCCTCATCTATATCCAGTAGTTGTCAAGCAGAGGCGCGGCTATTGTGTCCACCACAACCAGAAAGTCCGAGGGGAACTGGAATGGCTGATAGATTACCTTTGGTGTAATTTTGGACCGGGTGTGCACTCCCAACCAACCCATCAAGTATCCTGGGCGGTGAACCATTGTTGCCATCTATGAGAACCCTTAACATCATTCAAACTCAGCCGGTTTGCCCTCAGCGAGATGAAGATAATATATTTGCCAAATGAAGAAGTGCTGGTGGTAAAGGAGGTTTAACACCATCAGCGGTCGGATTAGTTAAAACAAAAAGGAGGATTTGTACCTATATCAAAGCACATATCAGAGATGCGTAGCGTTTATCCGGTTTCTGCTGAATTGTCGGGACGGGGTTTCATTGGAATTAGTGTGCTTATCATCTATTTCACCACCTGGAACTTTATTACCCCTTTGTTAGTTTTTAGAAAGTAGACCCCTGACCGGAAACCCTTCAATGATATCTTCAACTCCTTTGATAAATGGGAAGGGGTGAGCTCTTTTATCATCCTTCCCGATGGGTCATATATTTTAATATCGTATATGTCGGGTGGAAAGGAAATATGGAAAAAGGACCTTCCCGGAATTGGATAGAGGGAGAGAATGGAATGACTATTGTCCCGGAAGGGAAGAATCTTTTCCTCACCTATCCCTATCGGTTCGGTGAGGAAGGGCTGGTAAAGGACCTTGCCTTTGGTAGAATCATCCCAGTAGTCGTAAATCTTCTGGTTGATTACCTCGGTATCAAGGGTAAACCAGTAGTTATATCTGGCAGTAACATCATCAGAAGTAGTGTTGAAAAATGTGTTTCCCCAATATCGGAGGTTATTGAGGTTATTATGGTAAAGATAGATATAGGCATTGTTCCATATCGTGGATATGGTGGTGTCAATAATTGTATTGTCAGTTACTGAAACACTTCCTTTGGAGTTAAATATACCGCCGCCACCGTAATCAACCTTATTCCCGGTTATCGTATTATAAGTTATTGTTGCGCTCCCGCTGTAGATGTAGATACCTCCTCCATATCCCGCCTTATTCCCGGTTATCTTGTTGTTGGTTAATTTTATATCACCACTGGTATAAACACCTCCACCCCAGTAACCACTATTCTGGGTTATCGTATTGCCAATTATAAATGCACCCCCCTCATTGCAGGTGGCACCGCCCTTAAAAGAAGCGCTATTTTGGGTAATCGTATTGTTGATTATCAGCACGGTCCCACTGTTGTATATCGCACCACCCAAAACGCCGCTATTTCTGCTGAGAGTGGAGTAGCCGATGTAGAGCCAGCCTGAATTGTTAATTGCTGAATTGCAGGCATAGGAGACCTCACAGTATTTCAGACTGCAGGGGGAAACCGGAGAAATGAACCGGAGTTGTTCCCAAGGAGAAAGAGTGTCAAGAGCGGTGAAAATAATCGGGCAAGACTCAAAGCCGATAGCCGTAAGTATACCTTTCGCCACCAGTTTCTTACCACCGGTAAATAGAACCTTCACTCCGGGCAGAATATATAGACTGACCCCAGAATCCACATAGACATCTCCGGTTATTACATATGGACTGCCGCGGGAGTCCCAGGTTGTATTCCTTTTGAGAAATCCACTTACATAAGTGGTCCCACCAAAAGCCCAATGGGCAATAGATAGAGCAACTGTGTAAATTATTATTTTCCCCATCGGTTTCATATCTCGTTGATTAGTTTAACAATAAAGAATATATAGTCAAATTGCCCTAATTCCGAGATAGTGATCTAAGTGCCCCGAGTCCAAAACGCCGTCCTGAATCCCCTCGGTAGGACAGACATTAATGTCTGCCCTACCAGGATTGCTTCGGGATTTGCCCTTGCAATGCTCCGTTCCGAGCGGAGCGAGGAAACCGTGGGGGAGGGAAAGGGATTCCCCGGCAAACCCGGAATGTTTTGCCGTCGCCGGGATATTGTCGGGCGAGGCTTTAGCCTTGCTTTTTCATATGCAAACCTGAAGGTTTGCCCTACAAAGGAAAAACCTAAAACCTGAAGGTGATCGCTT
>JBDRUH010000001.1:0-82988 GCA_039801225.1 Caldifarciminota bacterium | reverse complement strand
TCAACCGCCAGGGCTGGCGGGTAAAGCCTCCGGAAGCAACTTTCTACATCTGGGCAAAACTCCCGGATTTCTGGAATAAGAAGGAAAATGGTTCAACCTCCTACAGTTTTGTTAAGGAAATGCTTAAGAGTTGCCGGGTGCTCGGTGCCCCGGGAGTTGGTTTTGGCAATGCCGGTGAGGGGTTTGTTCGGTTTGCCCTGGTTGCGCCACAATCACAACTTCTCATCGCCGCCGAGCGCATCGGTCGCTGGTTAAAATCGACCGTCAGCAGGAAATAAGTATGGGGTTGGTGGTTCAGAAATATGGTGGCGCTTCACTGGCGAGCATTCAAAGAATTCAGGCGGTGGCAAAACGAATCACCGGAACTCATCAGGCGGGTAAAAAGGTGGTGGTGGTGGTCTCGGCGATGGGCAATACCACTGACCGGCTCTACTGCCTTGCCCGAAAGGTCCATCCTATGCCACCTCCCCGGGAACTGGATATGCTCCTTTCTGCCGGAGAAAGGCAGACGATGGCGCTCCTCTCAATGGCGATAATGCGTTATGGAGAAGTTGCCCAGTCTTTTACCGGCTCGCAGGTGGGAATTATTACCGACCACTATCACACCGACGCCAGGATTGAGGAGATTCGTCTCTCCCGGCTCACTCAGGCGCTACGGGCCGGCAAAATTCCAATTGTTGCCGGATTTCAAGGGATGAGCAACGAGCGGGAGATAACCACTTTGGGACGGGGTGGTTCGGATGTTACTGCGGTGGCGCTGGCGGCGGTCTTGGGCGCTGACCTTTGTGAACTGTTTAAAGATGTGGATGGCATATTTACCGAAAATCCGCAGGAGTTTACCCAAGTAAGGCATATTCCCGAACTCACCTTTACCGAACTGGCAGAACTGGCACAAGCCGGGGCAGAAGTCATCCATCCGCGTGCCTGTGCCCTGGCGGAAAAGTATCGGGTGCCCCTTATTATCCGTTCATCATTTAACAACAAGCGAGGGACTATGGTGAAAGAAAAGGAAAAGTTGGAAAAGGCGTTTGTCCGGGCAATCACCCACCAGCATAAACTTGTTCGGGTCGCCTTGATGGATGTCAAGAAGAAACCCCGCTGTCTCCATCAGGTAATAACCAAACTTACCGCAGCAAGGGTGCCGATTCTTCTGTTTGACCACGGCATACCCCACGGCGATAACTTTGACCTCATTTTCATCATTCCCAAGACGGCGCTGCCATTGGCTCGCCCAATTTTAGAGCAACTTACTACCGAAATCGGTGCAAAAAGGTTAAACATCACCGAAAAACTCTGCTCGGTATCCCTGATCGGACCGGGCGTTGGCACCGATATGGAAATCGTTGCCGAAACCTTTGACACACTCCATCAGGCGAAAATCCACCTGGAGGCTTTTGCCCTTACCGCCACCCGGCTCACCTGCGTTATTGACCAGAAAGACCTCCGTATTGCCGTGACCGCACTTCTTACCCGTTTTCGGCTAACCCGACGCCAACAACCGTGAACCGAGAGCCGACAGCAGATGTTGAACGGGTTATTGAGGCGCTGCTTTTCGCTGCCGAACAACCGGTTTCAATTAACCGGTTGGTGGAAATTACCGGGTTTGGGGAAGAGCCAATAAGACAGGCGATCTACAACCTCAATCAAAGTTATACTGAGACCGGCAGAACATTTCGCATTAACCGGGTAGCCCATGGTTACCAACTTTACACCCTCCCCGAATATGCCGATTGGATAAGAAAATTATATCAGCACAACCGGGTTCAACGCCTCTCAGCCGCCGCACTTGAGGTCCTTGCCATTATCGCCTACCAGCAGCCGGTGACCAGACCGGAGATAGAAAAACTGCGCGGCGTTGACTCCTCCGGACCGATTCTCACTCTATTAGAACGGGGCTTGATTGTTACCGCCGGACGGGCACACCGCCCGGGTAATCCATTCCTCTATCGCACGACAAAGGAGTTTCTCCGTTACTTCGGGCTTGAATCCCTTGACGAACTTCCCAGACTGGAAGAACTGGAGGCATTCCTTGCCGCCCGGGAGCCAGAGACCGCAACCGCCGACAGTTCTCAGCCAACAACCGAGGGCAAAAACCCAACAGCTAAAAGCCAAAACTATTATGAAGCCCGCCCGACTGATTATCGGAATTCTTGCCCGTCATCCTGACCTCATTAATCAAGTGCAACCGGTTCTAACTCAGGAGTTTGGTCCTATCATTGTCAAGAGCCCGAACCTTTCCTGGAACTTCTCCCGCTACTATGAGGATGAGTTGGGACCAGATATAACCCGGTGCTGGGTCTGTCACTCACCATTAGTTGCGCCTGACTCCCTGCTCGCCTTTAAGAAGAGGACCATCACCATAGAAAACGCCTTTCGGGATGAGCAAGGCAGGCGAACCTTGAACCTTGACCCGGGTATTTTAACCCTCCACAACCTTGTCCTGGCAACAACCAAAGACTATGCTCACCGTGTCTGCCTTGGTGAAGGTATCTATGCCGAGGTAACCCTGATTTACCATAAGGGAAGGTTTGAACCTCTACTCTGGACCTATCCGGACTACAAAACCGAAACCTGCCTCACCTTCCTCGGCACTTGCCGGAAACTGCTGTTGACAAACCCGAAGGGGCTTTACAGTTTTTCGCCTGAGTGAAGCCCAGCGGTCACCCGCCTCAGAGTCAAATTACAAAAAGCCTGCCCCGAGCGAAGGGATTCCTCCACTCACCGTTCGCTCGGTCGGAATGACCGAGCCGAGGGGTCAAAAGATTTGAGATTTGGCTTTTGACTTTACGAAGGGATTCCTAAAAGTTTGTCCTACTTGACTTTATCCAAAATTTATTTAATCTCCTACAAATAGGAGCAATTATGCCAATAAGAAACATCGGTCTCTTTAGCATTGCGATTATAATTTCGGCAATAATCCTTGGCATCTTCTTTTATGTCGGGAGAAAGCCAGAGCACACCATTAAAGTAACCGGCTATGCCACCAAAGGCTTTGAATCGGACATTGTCAAATGGAATCTTACCATAACCACCAGCACCCCTCTCACCGGTATCAGCGCCGGTTATAAAACATTAAAAAACAACCTCGCCACCCTTACCACCGCCCTAACTAACTACGGCATTGACCCAAACGCCATTACCATCCAACCGCCCTCGGTAAACCCGCTCTGGGACGGAGGGAGGCAGGTCGGTTTTTCCATCCGCCAGTCTCTCACCGTCATCTCTCAGAACATCGCAAAGATTGAGAGTCTGGCGCGCTCGCCCGATTTCATCTTTGAGAAGGAAATTTTGCTGGAAAACTCCTATCTGGAATACAACTATACCAGAATGGAGGAGTTGAAAAAGGAACTGCTCGCCTTAGCCACCCAGGATGCGATCAAACGGGCGCAGGAGATCGCTAAAAGCGCCAATGCCCGGCTGGGTAAAATTGTCTCGGCGCGCCAGGGTGTCTTCCAGATTACCGAACCCTACTCTACCGAAGTGAGCGACTACGGCATTTTCAGCACCACCACTCGCAACAAAGAGATCAAAGTTACCGTCTCTGCCAGTTTTGTGATTCGGTGAAGAATGAATTCGCACCGCCCGTCAGCAGGTTGAGGATGAGGAAAGCAAACCTGAAGGTAGTCGCACAGCGTTCTACATTCTTGACCTTAACCTTAACCTAAACCGGGCTGCCGTCTTCGGAATGAAAGGAGATGATGTGAGGAAGTTAGCAGCTATTAGCGCCTCTTTTATATTGGTTTTTATTCTTACCTTACCCGGTTGCTTCAAACGACCTTTACTTTATCCTGAACCAGAAGCGGTGCGCACCACTTTGTTTCCGGCAAGGGTGGGAGGCGTAGCAGGTAAGTGGGGGTTTTTGGACTCCGCCGGTAATTTTGTCATTAAACCGCAGTTTGATGCGGTGGGACCATTTTCGGATGGTCTCGCCTACATCTCAACAGCAAATAGGAAATGGGGCTACATTGATACCACCGGCAGAGTGGTTGTCAAACCAAAGTTTGATGTCGTCTTGCCTTTTACTGAAGGGCTTGCCGGGGTGATGGTGAAGGAAAAATGGGGCTATATAAACAAAAAAGGTAAATTTGTCATCCCACCACAGTTTAGTATGGCAATGCCTTTTTCTGAAGGTTTTGCTCAGGTGAGGGTAGGTGGAATCCAGAGCGGCAAGTGGGGATTTATTGACAAAAAGGGCAAATATCTCATCAAGCCGCAGTTTGACCTACTGGGTCGCTTTCGCGAAGGTCTGGCTCTGTTCAGTAATCTGGAACCGCGCAAGTGGGGATTTTTAGACACCAGCGGAAAAGTTGCCATCAGACGCGAGTTTGACCAGGCGCTGGAGTTCTCTTTTGGTCGGGCGCCAGTAATGATAGGAGATACGGTGACCGGCAAATGGGGTTACATAGACAGAACCGGGAAGTTTGTCGTTGAACCGAAGTTTGAAGAGGCGGGAATGTTTTTTCAGGGACTTGCTCGGGTAAAGGAAAAAGGCAAATGGGGTTACATAGACACCACCGGTAAATATGTGATAGAGCCTCAGTTTAAGCATTGTGGAAACTTCTTTGAAGGTCTTGCCTATGTTAAGATAGGTGAGAAGTATGGATATATTGACACCACCGGTAAGATAGTAATTGAACCAAAGTTTGGTGCGGTGGGAGATTTCCTCGGCGCGCTGGCGCCGGTAGCGGTAGAAGGTAAGGGTGCTTATATAAACAAAAGGGGTGAGTTCGTTTTTGGTCCGGTTGAATAAAAGAATTGGGCGAAAGTGAGTTTTGGTTCTTGGTTAGTTTTTGGTTAAACTGTTAACTATGAACAATAAACGAAGAACTGATTGCGGGCGATAGGTATGAATCATCGGGAGTTGCGTCGGACATTTTTGGAGTTCTATGCCCAAAGGGGGCATAAAATTGTTCCGAGTTCCTCTTTGATTCCACGCGATGACCCGACGCTCCTCTTCACCAGCGCCGGAATGGTGCAGTTTAAGGCGCTTTGGGCGGGCGCGGTGGAGTTACCTTATAAAAGGGCGTGCTCAATTCAGAAGTGTTTGCGCGCCTCAGACCTGGAACGGGTGGGCAAGACACCCCGGCACTGCACCTTTTTTGAGATGCTGGGCAACTTTTCATTCGGCGACTATTTTAAGGCAGAAGCGATACCTTGGGCATGGGAGTATCTGACTCAGGTGGTAAGACTTGACCCGGCACGGCTTTATGTTTCAGTCTTTAAGGAGGATGAGGAGGCGTATGAGGTTTGGCATAAGGTGGTGGGTTTGCCCGAAAGTAGGATTTATCGGCTGGGCGAGGAGGACAACTTCTGGGGTCCGGCCGGCGGTACCGGCGCGTGTGGTCCCTGTTCAGAAATTTATGCCGACCTGGGCGAGGAGTTTGGTTGCGGTAAAAAAGGTTGCGCGCCCGGCTGCGACTGTGACCGATTTAGTGAAGTTTATAATATTGTGTTTCCCCAGTTCAATCAGTTACCGGATGGGACCCGAGAGCCTTTGAAGAATCGCGGGATAGACACCGGTATGGGCTTGGAGCGGCTGGCGATGGTCTCGCAGGGGAAGAAAAGCATATTTGAGACCGACCTGTTTGCCCCAATTGTCAAGGCAATACGGGACATTTCGGGGTTGGATTTAAACGAGAAAAGCCGGCAGATGTTTTATATTGTTGCCGACCACACCCGGGCATTGACCTTTGCAATTGCTGATGGTGCTCTGCCGTCAAATGAGGGGCGGGGTTATATTTTGCGGAATATTTTGCGCCGAGCCCTGGTTTTTGCTTACCGCCAGGGGCTGAAGGAGCCGTTTCTTTACCGAATTTCGGCAGCGGTGGTTGAGTTGATGCGGCAGTTTTATCCGGAACTGGTGGCAAAACGGGAGCAGGCGGCGCTGGTCATCAAGTCCGAGGAGGAGCGATTTTTAAGGACATTAGAGGCGGGGTTGGCAAGGTGGGATATAGTTTTAAAAGATTACCGGAGTGGCGGAGTAATTCCGGGCGAGGAGTTGTTTAAACTGCACGACACCTACGGATTTCATATTGAACTTATCAAGGAGTTGGCTCAAGAGGCGGGGGTGGAACTGGACATCACCGGTTTTGAAAAGGCGATGAGTGAGCAACGGAAAAGGAGCCGGCAGGCAACCTTTATTGTTAGTGGTGTGGAAGGGATGGCGGTAGGCGCTGAAGTGCCGGTTGCCGGAAAGTTCGTTGGTTATGATGTTGATGAGACCGATACCGAACTGGTAAGTTTTGTTCGGCAGGAGGATGGGAGTTATGAGATTTTATTGCGCGAAACACCCTTTTATGCCGAGGCGGGGGGGCAGGTTGGCGATACCGGTCGGGTAAGGGGTGAGGGGTTTGAGTTTGATATTATTGACAGTTATTACAAACATAAGGTCCGATTCAGCCGGGCAAAACTGAAAAAGGGCGAGCCGAAGGTCGGTCCGGTTTTGGCAGTTATTGACAAAGAGAGAAGAAGAGAGATTGAGCGGGCACACACCGCCACCCATCTTTTACATTCGGCATTGCGCCGGGTTTTGGGCGATTATGTAAAGCAGGAGGGGTCATTAGTTGAACCGGGCCGACTGCGGTTTGACTTTACCGCGTTTGAGCCTTTAAAGCCGGCGGAGATTTTGGCGGTGGAGAGAATGGTTTATGAGCAGATAATTCAGGATTTGCCGGTTGAGCGATTGACCGATGTTCCTTTGGCAGAGGCGAAGCGAATGGGCGCGCTGGCGTTCTTTGGTGAGGAGTATGGCGAGAAGGTGCGGGTGGTGCGGATAGGTGATTTCTCAATGGAGTTGTGCGGCGGAACTCATCTCCGCCGGACCGGGGAGATTGGCATATTCCGGATTGTTGCGGAAACGGGGGCGGCGGCCGGGATAAGGCGGATTGAGGCATTGGTCGGCAAGCGGGCGTTTGAGCAACTGAACCAGGAGCGGGAGATTTTAGCCCGCTTGCAAGAAAATTTGGGTGTAACCGAAGATGGGCTTTTGAAAAAGGTTGAGGATTTAAGGGTTGAGGTGAAGAACCTCAATGCCCGAGTCCGGCAGTTGTCAGGCGAACTCGCCGGCAAGGAGGCGCCGGCGCTGATTGAGAATGCCCAAACGATTGCGGGCGTAAAGGTGATTGTTGGGCATTTTCCCGATTTTGAAGTTGAGGAGTTACGGCTTATTGTTGACCGGGTCAGAGAGTTGCTTAGTGGTGAATATATTGGGCTTTTGAGCGGTGGGGTGAGGGAGTCAAGGCTCCGTTATGTTATCTTCGTCAGTAGGGGGCTGGAAGAGAGATTACCGGCAGGAAGGCTTGCCAAGACGGTAGGTAGCGCGCTGGGCGGCGGCGGTGGCGGCCGGTCCAGCATTGCTGAGGGTGGCGGTTTAATAGCAAAGTTGTCAGAGGGGCAAGAGACCTTCCGTAAGGAAATTCAAGCCTTTTTATGACAAAAGAGAACATCTAAACCCGAGGAGCGTCTGCCGTCTAAGGAGAGAGATTTAGGATTTTTCTCACTAACTCTTGGCGCCTTAAGGTATCATGGTGATAATCGGGTAAAAGGTCATAATCAACAGTCATATATTCTGGCCAGTGGTAAGCCTGCTGGGTCATAAAGTCCATTGCGGAAATATCATCCCGGTCAAAGAGGTAATGCTCTATCTGCTTTTCCATCTCGGGGTAAATCGGCAAATAACAGGAAAGAGTCATCGCATACCGGTCAAGGGTAACCGGTCTGCCTTCGCTAACTAAAACCGCCCGGCGGGTGTCAACCGGATTAAACCGCTTGTTACGCAACTCGCCGGCAAGTTGCTTTATTTCTTCCGCAGTGAAGTCGGTATCGCTTCCGACTATTTTGAGAGTTTGGTCAATGAGCATATCACCGAAACGCGTGCCGACGAATCGCCAGGTGCGCAAAAGAATTGTATAGATAAAATTCAATGTATTCCGGCAGCGGTCAAGGTCGTCATAGGGAAGACCGTTCCGCTGGCGAACGAACTTTAGCGCCTGAGTTGGGTCTTGAAGACCGTGCGTGCCAATTTTAATCGGACCGATGATAGAACGAAGTAGCCGGAACATCATCCGAAAGGTGTCAAAGTCAAAGGCGATGGAGCGATGAATCTTAATACCCAAGAGGTGCTCCACTGTCCGCCGGAGCAATGGCTCGCCACCCATCGCATAGGTGTGGGTGATTTTTTCCATCTGATTAAAGTCGGTGTTTGATTGGGCAGAAGTAACACCGGGGACAATCACCAAAAGGTCACGGGGAATTGCCAGGAGACTAACCCGGCAGAGATTAAGGTTGATGTGGCAGACAATTACGATGTCAGAATGGGCATCCTTTTGCCGGGGAATTCGGGTTTTACCACCCTGGTCCTGAGCCGGATTGAGGGCGCGGGCATCCTTGCCGATAATGAGAATATTTATCTCGCCTCTTGGTCCGGGTTGGAGGGCGGTTGGGACAATCCGGTAAGGGCGGTGTCCAAAAAAGTAAAAAAAGAGGGTAAGGAGGAAAAGGAGACCACCACCGATAGCGAGTAATAGCCAGAGCCAGTTGCGGCGTCTCATATCTCAACTGGTTATCTTGAGTCGTAGCGGGTAACCGGTGAAACGGAAATGTTTCCGGAGCAGGTTTAACACATAGCGCTGGTAACGGGTTGTCACCGTTGACGGATTGGACAGGCGGAGACGAAAAACCGGCGGTCGGATACCGGTCTGGGAAATCCCGATGACCCGACAGTTATAGGCGGGAGGGTTCTCTTTAAGTTCATTAAGGATGGTAGACCGAAGGAAGGTGGTGCTCAGCCGCATCGCACCAGAATAATAAACCGCCTTTGCTTGGCGCACCACCTCCCAGACACCTTTTCCCTTCACTGCACAGGTATATACCAGCGGCGCATAATTGACAAACTGCAACCGGGCGCTGATATACTCTTCAACCTTCTTTTTCAATTCTAAAGGAATCAGGTCGGTTTTGTTGGCAACGATTACCAGCCCCTTATCCCTTTTTTCTACCAGACTGATTATCCGTTTGTCCTGAGCGGTTGGACCTTCGGTGGCATCAATCATTACCAGAGCGATATCGCCGCGATTGATGGTGTCAATTGCCCGACTGACCGAGTAAAATTCCACCGGCTCTTCAATTTTGCTGCGACGCCTGATGCCGGCGGTGTCAATTACCCGGAATTGTTCACCATCAAATTCAAAAGAATCTTCTATTGCGTCGCGGGTAGTTCCCGGCAAAGGTGTAACAATCGCCCTTTCCTTACCCAGCAGCCGATTGAGCAGGGTTGACTTGCCCACATTCGGTCTACCAAGGATGGCAAGACTGATCCCGGTTTTTGGAGTAATTTTTGTCTCGGGAAGGTGCTGGATAACCTCATCAAGAAGTTCATCTACGCCGGTGCCGTGCTCGGCGGAGATAATAAATATCTTTGCTGTGCCGAGACGGTAGAACTCATTGGCGTCAAAATTTCTTCTGATATCACATTTATTCACCGCCAAAAGGAATTTCCTACCCTCGCGCCGCAAACGGCGGGCAATCTCCTCATCTAATGGCAAAAGTCCGCTAGCGCCATCAACAACCAGAATAATCACTTGGGCATCCGCTAAGGCAATCTCAATCTGCCGGGCAATTTCTCTTTCCATTTCAACCGAGGAATCAGGAACAAAACCGCCCGTATCAATAACCCAGAAATCCTTACCCTGCCACTGGGCAGGTTGAATCAGCCGGTCGCGGGTAATCCCCGGCTCTTTTCGGGTAATGGCAACCCTAGTGCCAACCAGCCGGTTGAAAAGGGTTGATTTCCCGACATTGGGGCGTCCAACGATTACCACTGTAGCCATTGAAATAATAGACTATTCTCCCCTTAAAATAAGTCAAGGGAATTTTATCATATGCAAACCTGAAGGTAGTCGCACAGCGACCTGCCCGAATCGGGCAGAGTGCCCTACATTGGATTGGGGCTGTAGGGCAAGGTTTTAGCCTTGCATTTTGCCGGAGGAATTCAGGCGATGCGCCCACTTGACACAAGAATGAATTGGCATTATATTTTTGGTGATGTTCGGGAGTAAGTGATGAGTTTCATTAAGAGGGTTATTGCCCCAGACGTCCATAATGACCTTTGGGCAACTGTTTCTGCCTATCGGGAATTCTGGTTATCCAGGGAGCGGCGGTGTATACTAAAGCCCTTGCGATATGCAATGGAATCGTCGGGTTGAGGGGTATCGGTTTCTCATTTCTGCAAAGACGTCACAATCGCCTGATTTTCTGGCTGATGATGGGCTCGGGGATCTCGCTCACCATTCAACTTGTTGACTACCTATTGGTTTTCGTGTGGTACAGGATTAGTCTTTCAATATGGAAGTGGTGGTCCACAGATGTTGCGATTGTTATGGCGAATTTCTTCAAATTTACAAGTTGGATAGCGTATCTTTTACTTCTCTTGGGGATGTGGGATTTGGTTTTGAAGGAGCGCGAGCGAAGAAGGCAAGAAACGGCCATTTTCCCACCGCACGGCTCCATTTTACAGTCGGGGTGCCTTTGACACGCCGCCGGAGAGTTTCTCTGGGAAAGGAGTTAATGATTAGACCGGCAAAGGTAAGCAGGATAATGGAGGATAGAAATCTATCCCGAGTCCTTAAAGCGGCATTTTTCCTGCCGCACTCCAGGCTTGTCTTTGCGAGCCCTGAAAGGTTGTGCCAATTACATCATACGGTAAGAGATTGCTTCGTCGCTTTGCTCCTCGCAATGACTGGGCTGAACATCGGCTTTGCCCAGCCACAGATGCCAGGCGTCATCACCGGCAGGGTTTATGATGCCGACCTTAAGGTGCCGATTGAATATGCAACAATCATCCTTTACCAGTTGCCGGACAGTTCTCAGGTTATTGGAACAACCACAAGGAAGGATGGTAGATTTAACATAACTGGGATCAAACCTGGGGATTACTACCTTGAGGTTTCATTCATCGGGTATAAGACCAGAAGGATCGAGGATATCAATCTTGCGGCTAAGGGCAGGGTTAATCTTGGCGACATTTACATCCGGCAGACCGCGGTGCCGGTTGAGGAGGTGGAGGTAACCGAGACCCGTCCAAAGTTAACCTTTGAGATTGATAAGAAGGTTTTGAATGTTGCCCGGATGGGAACTCCGCCGGTCGGGACGGCGGTTGATGTCCTGAAGGATGCGCCTTCGGTAAAGGTTGATGCGGAAAGGAATATCACCTTGCGAGGTAGTACAAATTTTATTGTCCTCGTTGATAGTCGTCCGACACTGCTTGAGCCCAAGGAGGCGCTGGAGCAGATTCCGGCGGTAAACATTGACAAAATTGAGATTATCACCAACCCGTCGGCAAAATATGAGGCAGAAGGGGTAACAGGAATAATCAATGTAATATTAAAGAAGCAGCGGCAACCTGGTTTAAGTGGACTCATTAATGCGAGTGGTGGCTCTCAATTGGGATATCCCCCAGGTTATAGTGGCAACCTTTCCTTAAATTATCGGCAGGGAGGAAGATGGAGCGGTTATATCGGTGCGCGCTATAGCAGGTTTTATATAGGCTACAAAACCGAAGGAAAGCGCGAGATACATCAAGATGAGACCACATTTACCTTGTGTCTAAGGAGAAAATGCCTCGGGCAATGCTCTTCCCTTGGATTAATGGTGGTTTTACAATTGAACTTACCCAGAAGGACAAAATAGGTTTTGATGCCCGAACAGGAAAGAGAGAGACAAAGGGCACATTTACGACCGAGGCTTCTGAGTGGAGTTCCCCGGGAAAGGATACTATTAACTACCGAAATGAAAATACCTTTCAACGGTTTGGACCTTACCACCTTTTCAGTTTTGACTATGAGCACAAGTTTGAAAAACCGGGAAATAATTTTATCCTACGGGCAAATTACAGCCACAAGAATGAAGGTTACTACTCAAAAACCGAAAGGTTTGATTCGCTTATTTGCACTGCGGGCTGGGAGAGAAAACAAGAAAGTAATTTGGGATTGACCAATGTAGAGATAAATTACAACCTTCCCTTTGCAAAAGATAATCAATTTGAGGTGGGAGGAGGTATGCGATATGATGACGGTCGGCACTCCGACAGTCTGTTCATCCTTGACACGACCATAAATAAATATCAGGTGCACTTATTATACTGCCATCAGACTTATTATCTTAAGAGAAACCGGTGGGCATATTCTACAATCTCTGGGGCTTGGGGCAAGTTTAAGGGTAAAATCGGGTTGAGGACGGAGTTCTGGGAGCAGAGGCTTATCGCTCAATATGAAGGAGATACTTACCCATTAAAAATGATTGACTTTTTCCCCAGCCTGCACCTTTCCTATCAATTACCAAAGGAACAGCAGATGATGGCGAGTTACTCGCGTCGGATTAACCGACCATTGATTCAACTCCTTTATCCCTATCTCTTTTGGAGCGACCCGCGGACCAGGACTCAGGGCAACCCTAATCTGTACCCAGCATCTATTCACTCGTTTGAAATCGGATATTTTTTACCAATAAAGGAAAGCCGGGTTTCTACGGAGATTTTTTACCGACTCACCGACAACGCGAGTGATTTCATCGCTTCGGTGGATTCGGGGCAGATAATGATAACCTCTCCCAGGAATGTCGGCTCATCCTACGCACTTGGGGCTGAGATAAGATTTGACCTCAATCTGTTCAAATGGTGGCGGTTGACCCTGGGTGGCGAAATGTTTAATTATCAAATAAGGGGCAAAGACCTCCAGCGGAGGGAGTTTACTTATAACGGAAATATTACCGGTAGTTTTCAAATCGGTAATAGCCAAATTGATCTCCAGGGATTTTTTGACGGTCCTTCCATATCTGCCCAAGGGAAAAGAAGCGGATTCTCTCACGCCACTCTTACATTTAACCACCAGTTCTTTGGGAGGCAGTTCAACATATTTGGGGAGGTCTCCAACCCATTCCGACAAAAATGGTATTCCTCTTCAGAAGGCAAAGAGTTTAAAACTGAATACCATTCTGAGAGTCCAGGTCCGACTATTACACTCGGCTTGACCTATAACTTCAACAACTACCGCTTTCAGCGCCGCCGTTCCTCAGAGATTGAGCAGGAACTGCAGCGGGAGGGTGCTGAGTAACCTGCTGGTTGCTACAGGTATTTTTGCAATACAGAAGACGGAAGACGGGGCACGGAACACGGTCCCCGGTCTTCGGTCCTCCTTGATGTTACCGGTCAAAAGGTGGTTGACCTTATGCCCGGTGAAAATGACATCCGCCACCTTGCCCCGGGTGTCTATTTCATAAAAGATGGTTCAGGAATAGATAGAAAGGTTGTGATTACAAATTAGTTCATAGTTTGGAGCCTTGCAAACCTCAAGGTTTGCCCTACATTTAGAGTCTGGCGAGGAACCTCCGGCAATATGAGTCTTTCGCCGCTTTTGTGTCTCGTAATGATGAAGGGCGTAAGAGAAAGGAAGGGGTTTAAGGCTAAGTGTATTTATATATACACAAAATTCTGATGGCTAAAATTGAGTTAAGTATCGTAATTAAATAACTTAACCTGAACACAGTTTTGCTTGGGGGCTGTCCACTCCAGCACTAGGGTGGTAAAACCCCTTCCTAATTCGGTTTTGGGTTAGATTCTAAGTTTTATGGTAAAATCGGATTTAAATTCAAAGGGAAAATCAAATGGAGCAATGTTTATAAAAGGTAGTCTAAATAGTTTCATAGGAGTGGCTTTTCATTTAATCCTAAGTTCAGACCCAAAAAGAAGTCTAAAAAGCGGCTGGAAATCTCTTTTAACAAGAGAGGTAAAGAGAGAACTTTAACCGATTTTTACAATAATAATTTGATAAAAGGTAAACAACCGTGGTTCGTGACCGTGCCCCGGAAAACGGAGGACGGATGACGGTTAACGGTCATCTAAGGAATGCAAACCTGAAGGTTTGCCCTACACTCAACTTGGCTTGACACTTCCGCTTAAGGTGCTAACATATCCCTTCTATGTTGGAAAAAGACCTGAAATCTATTCGTAACATCGGCATCGCGGCACATATTGATGCCGGTAAGACCACCACCACCGAGCGGATTCTCTATTATACCGGCAGGATTCACCGGATGGGCGAGATTGATGAAGGCACAACCCAAATGGACTGGATGACCCAGGAACGAGAGCGAGGCATCACCATCACCGCCGCGGCAACTACCGTTTATTGGCTAAACCACCGGATTAACATCATTGACACCCCGGGTCATGTGGATTTCACCATTGAGGTGGAACGCTCGCTGAAGGTGTTGGATGGTGCCGTTATTGTCTTCTGTGGCGTTGGTGGTGTTGAGCCGCAGTCGGAGACGGTCTGGCGTCAGGCGGACCGCTATCAAGTGCCCCGCATCGCCTTTGTTAATAAACTGGACCGGCTCGGTGCCGACTTCTATCGGGTGGTTAAAATGATGGCGGAAAAGTTTCAAGAGATTCCGGTGCCGGTGCAACTGCCGATAGGGGTTGAGGACCACTTCACCGGCGTAATTGACCTAATCACCGAAGAGGCATACATCTGGCATACCGAGGACCTGGGCGCCACCTACGAGATTCAGCCCATTCCTGAGGAACGGCTTAAGGAGGTGGCGGCGGCACGGCATAAACTCTTGGATATCCTCACAACATTTGATGAAGCCCTTTTAGAAAAATACCTTGCCGGGGATAAAATCACTTCCCTGGACATCAAATCGGCAATTCGTAAAGGGACATTAGAGTTACGGATTGTGCCGGTTTTCTGCGGCACCGCGCTCAAAAATAAAGGAATTCAAAAACTCCTTGACGGGATAGTTGATTATCTACCATCACCTTTGGACATTCCACCGGCTAAGGGCTTCAACCCCAAAACAAACCAGGAGGAAATAAGAGCGGTAGACCCGCAGGCACCCTTTGCCGCCCTGGTATTCAAACTTGCCTTTGACCCCAATCGCGGGATGCTCTCATATATCCGGATTTATTCTGGAAAGGTTAAATCGGGTGATGTGGTAATGGCGGTGCCGAAGATGAAACGGGTTCGGATACCCAGACTGGCGGTAGTGCATGCCAACCGGGTTCAGGAGGTGGCGGAATTGACTGCCGGTGAAATCGGCGTGGTTATTGGACTGAAGGATATCCAGACCGGCGATACCCTTGCCGACCTTGCCCAGCCAATTGCGTTTGAACCAATTAAGCCACCTGAGCCGGTGGTCTTTCTGGCGATTGAACCCAAGAGCAAGGCGGATGACGAGAAACTCCACAATGCGCTTGAGACTATGGCGCTTGAGGACCCAACCTTTAAAGTGCGCACCGACGAGGAGACCGGGCAACTTATCCTCTCGGGTATGGGCGAACTCCACTTAGAGATTCTCATTGACCGGCTGGAGCGCGACTTTCGGGTTGGCGTCCATTCCGGTAAACCACAGGTCTCTTATCGCGAGACTGTTACCAGTAGCGCCAGTGCCGAAGGTCGGTTTATCCGCCAGACCGGTGGCCGGGGACACTATGCGGTGGTTAAACTGGCCCTGGAACCTTCCCGGGAGGGAAACTGGGTTGTCAACGAGATACCGCCCGGCCTCATTCCTAAGGAGTTCATACCACCGATTGAAGAGGCGATTGGTGAGTGCTTTGACGGTGGCGTCCTGGCGGGATATCCGATTATTAACACCCGGGTGCGGATTATTGAAGGAAACTATCACCAGGTTGACTCCTCGGATGTTGATTTCAAAGTCGCCGCCGCCCAGGCGTTTCGGGAAGCGTTCCTTTCCGCCCAGCCGACATTCCTTGAGCCAATAATGGAACTTGAGGTGGTTACCCCAGAACAGTATCTGGGAAGTGTCCTTGCCGATATCAACGCCCGCGGTGGTAGAATCCTGCACCTGCAACCGGTCAAAGGACATCAGATTGTGACCGCGGAACTACCGCTGGTAAAGACATTTGGCTACGCCACCAGCCTCCGTTCCTTAACCCAGGGAAGAGCGACTCACTCAATGCAGTTCAAACGGTTCAGTCCGGTTGACGAAGAAACCCGCATCAAACTCTATCCCCTCTTCGGCGCAAAAAAGTAAAAACCGGCGACCGGAAATCCGTAATCCGTGACCGTGGACCGTGTACTAAAGGACGGACGAGGGGAAAACGGGTTTGACACCATATTTCCTCATTTTATAATTTTCTAATGTTACCAATTGTTTCCGGGCGGGAGATGAAGGAAATTGACCGAATGGCGATTGAGGAGTGGGGAATCGCTGGATTGGTATTAATGGAGAATGCGGGCAGGGCGGTGGTTGATGCATTAGAGAAAGAGTTGGGCGAAGTAAAAAAACAGCGGTTTCTTGTTGTCTGTGGCAAGGGGAATAACGGCGGCGACGGGTTTGTCATCACCCGGCATCTACTCAACCGGGGGGCAGAGGTTAATTGCTTCATCTTAGGAAAGATAGATGAGCTTAAGGGCGATGCCCGGACCAATGCCCAGATTCTCATTAATAACGGTTACGAAATCATAGAGGTTAGCACACTGGAGGATTTCTTCCGGCTGTTGGCTCTCACCTCCCGGGCGTCGGTTGTTATTGACGCTATCTTCGGCACCGGGCTCTCCTCACCACCTCAGGGTATCTTTGCCAAAGCAATCCAACTAATCAACGAAAGTGGCAATTATGTGGTAAGTGTTGATATCCCTTCCGGAATTGATGCCGATACCGGCGGTGTGTTAGAACCGGCGATTCGTGCCGACCTGACTGTAACAATGGGAGTACCCAAATACGGGCTACTCCTTTATCCAGGTAGAGCCTATGCCGGCAAACTGATTGTCGCCGATATTGGCATCCCTTACCAACTCCTTAAGGAGAGAACAAAAACCTTTTTAATTGATGAGGAGTTTGTCCGTCAAAACCTGCCCCGGCGCCCGGCTGATGGGCATAAAGGCAGTTTCGGCTCCTGCCTATTGCTCTGCGGCTCGCGGGGCTATTCTGGTGCTTGTGTTCTTGCTGGAATGGCGGCGGTGCGCTCCGGTGCCGGGCTGATTCACCTCGGCTATCCTAAAGGGATATCTCAAGTGATAGAGTCCTGCGCAATTGAACCGGTGAAACACCCGCTCCCTGAGACCGATTCCGAGACCTTAAGCCCGGCGGCACTGCCCTTCATCTTAGAACTGCTCAGTAAAGTTGACAGCATTGCGATTGGTCCGGGTATCTCCACCCATCCGGAGACAAAAAAACTCCTTTTAGAACTCCTCCCCCGGTTAGAGAAACCCACCGTTATTGACGCCGACGGGTTGAACAACCTTGCCGGGGCAATAGAAATTCTTAAAGAGGTGAAGGCACCTTTAATCCTTACGCCTCATCCCGGTGAGTTGAGCCGGCTTATCAGCAAGAACCCGGCAGAAATCAACGCTAACCGGATAACTGTCGCCCGGGAGTTTGCCCTTAACCACAAATGTGTCTTGGTCTTAAAAGGCGCACCAACGGTTATCGCCACGCCGGACGGACAGGTGTTTGTCAACCCAACCGGTAACTCCGGTCTGGCATCAGGAGGGACCGGTGATGTCCTCACCGGTCTCTTAGCCGGTCTTATTGCCCAGGGCGCCTCGCCGATTAACGCCGCGCTTATCGGAACTTTCCTTCACGGTCTCGCCGGTGACATTGGTGCTGAAGAGCTAACTGGATATTCCCTTGCCGCCGGTGACCTTTTAAACTACATCCCGAAGGCGCTCGCTAAAATTCTACTAGCCCAGTAACAGAGCCCGGTGATTCACCTTCTCCTTTTTGCCCTTTCTTTAAGTTATGAGCCCGGTTACTGGCTTGTTTATCCTTCAATGGCGGAAGTCTTTTCTGTCACCACCAGCAACCGGGCGATTTATGTTGCGGTGCCCTATGGCATCTATATCTTTGATAGCCACCGCTACCAGCATCTAAGGACTTTAACTTCCGCCGATGGTATCGCCGAAAAGATTAAACTGTGTGCCTTTAGCCCGGCATATAATGAACTCCTAATCGCCACCGAATCTACCCTTTACCACTACCTTCCTATTACGGGTAGGGTCCAACGGCTCAGTCCACCTTTTAAGAAAATTCGTTCCATCGGTATCACTACCAGCGGGGCATTTTTTGATACCGAATCCGGGCTGTTTCGCAAGGAGCGAGTCGCCGACCTGTACACACCGGTCTCAGAAGTATTAGAACCGGTCACCTGGTTCGGTGAGAAAGACACCACTCACCCCAAAATGTTCCCATTCCTCACCCCATATTTCGTCGTTGACGAACAACTCATCTCCCACCCGTTCACCAGGGTCTGGGTGGAGGAAAGGCACAATCGCCTCTTCGTGGTTGCCCAGGATTATGGGATTATCATCTACAACCTCCGTTACGGGTTTAAGGAAAATGAGCTCCGACTCGGTCCGATTAACCTGACTATCCAGCAGGTCCTCAAAAGAAAGGAAGGTCTTTGGCTACTATCAGAAAACCGGGCGGCTCTCATTGACTCGGCGGGCAACTGGCACCACTTTTCTTACCGTCCGGGTGAACTTACCCCTTCCCGAATGCGGTTCATCGCTCCCCTTCTTGACCTCCACCGCCAGGAGAAGTTGACCGCACTGCTTCCCCTTGCCAGTAACTCCCTCTTATTAGCCACCGAAGATGGGCTTTATTTTCTTACTGGAGAGGGAAAACTCCAGAACATCAGCCGGCTCAAAACCCGGGTGAATGCCCTCGCCTTGGTGCGGGAGTCAACGCTCGTGGCCACCGACTACGGACTCTTTCTCTTACATGACAGCGGGTTAACCCGAATAACCGACCCATTTGCCAAAAGCGACTGGGGGGTGTTCAGCATCACCCCGAGCAAAAAGATGGCGTTTTTCGGAATTCGGGGCGGGATTCTGCAACTTGACTCCACCAACACCTGGAGCCATCTCATTCCTCCCGGCTTTGACCTTTCCCAACCGGTTCGGGTAATGGCGGCAACCGAAGAACTACTCTTTATCGGTGAGCAGGAGAGAGTAATCGCCTACAATTTAAAAAGCCACACCTGGACAACCATTGACCAGAGTAACGGACTGCCCAATAAAGAAATTACCGCCCTTTATGCCGATAACCGCTATCTCTGGATTGCCTCGCCCAATATCCTCACCCGCTACGAATACCGCGCTCAACTGCGCTGATACGGAAATGGTGCAGGGGATGTCAAATTTCAGCGAAAATGTCATACTAAGTATTCAGCGAAAATGTCATAGGGGTATTTGAGGTGAGTTTGGGGAGAGGGCGGATAGGGATTTCACCGAGGTGAGGATAGAAGGCATGGATTGAGTTGTCAAACCAGACTTGGATTTCAATTTTCGCACCGACGAGGGATGGTGTTTGTCTGGTAAGGAGGAGTTGATAGGTGATGCCTTTGTAGGAGATAGTGTCATCATTAGCAACGGTGCGTGTCTCCTTTACGCAGAGGATGGTTCTCAAGTCAGTGCCATTTGGTATGTGGTGGAAGGCGGGGTTTGGGTCTTTTGGTGGTCGGCCAAACCTCCGGGCATATTGGGGGATGAATATCTGATTGAGATAATTGGTGGCAGTGGCGATGTCGGTGATACCCTTACGGCGCAGTTCTGGGACGAGTCGGCGCTGGAACGACCCATTGATGCGTTCACCTCTTCCTCGTGCTTGCGGGCTGTGGGCGAAGATAGGTTCAATTGCCAGTGTTTTGAGGGCAACTTCAAAGTGGGTGAGCTGGTCGTCTCTTTGAAATCGGTGGATGCCGCCGTGTCTGGTAGTAGTGAAGTGGCTGGCACGGTCGAGATAAAGTGCGCCTGGGATGCCATATTTGCGGCAGATATGGTAAAGCACCTCAAAACAAGCATTTAGGGTCTCTTGTGGGGCGAAGAGACCGTAGAGGGGCTTGCCGGTGGCGTCATCGGTAGCCAGAATCAGTGTTACGGAGGGGCGTGATAGTCCAAACCAAGGGTGTGGGCTGCCGTCCAAGAAGAGCAGTTCGCCAAACCTTGCCCGGCGTTCCCGGTGTCGGCGGTGGGAAGGAGTGTGGTAGGTGGAAAGGACAAGATTGGCCTTATGCAACCACCGCCAAAGGGTGCTGTAGCCCACTCTGAGGTGATATTCCTCGGCCAAAACATCACTGAAGTGAGCAATGGTATGGTCGGAGAACTCCTTTTCGTAGAGTGATAAGACCCAACGGCGTAGCCTCTTCGGCTTGGCGTTTATCGGCGTGCGACCACGGTTGCCGTGCACTATACCTTCCGGTCCGAGTTGCCGAAGCCGCGCCTTGAGACGGAACACCTGGCGCGGACTGAGATCAAGTATCTTAGCAGCGCTTGCTGCCGTCAGATTATCAAAAGTCCTCGTAAGAACCTGCAATCTATCCATATCGACCCTCCTGAAATTAAACGATAATACTTCATCCATACTACCACCATAGTAACAACCCCATCCCTCTCATAAACCCAAACCTGTCAATATGACATTTTCCCTGAATAATTTCCCTATGACATTATCGCTGAATATTCACAGAGGATGTTGGTTTTCTTTGACAGGTAAAATATTTTTTCTATAATTAATTAGTCTAAAGAAGTTGAGCCGGAGATATACCGCAAAAAAATCCCGGAGTAGCGTCTCCAGTTAATATCTGACCTCCTTACCGGGAGAAAATAAAAAGTAAGAGAAAGGAGCCTTATGACTCAGGAAGAACTTAAAAGTAAAAAAATAAGCGAACTCTATGAGATCGCTGAATCATTAAACATTCCTGATTACCGGTCAAAGAGAAAGCATGGTTTGATTATGGCGATTCTGGAAGCAAAGGCACGGGAACGAGCCGCAGAGGGGGGAGAGGGCGGCGTTCAGGTAGACGGTGTTTTAGAAATCTTAGAGGAGGGTTTTGGTTTTCTCCGTTCGCCGGAATACAGTTACCTGCCATCTTCGGATGATATTTATGTTTCTCCCTCCCAGATTAAAAAGTTTGGACTGCGGACCGGTGATACCATAACCGGGCTGGCACGGCCGCCGAAAAATAGTGAACGATACTTTGCCCTTCTGAAAATTGAGACAATAAATGGCATTCCCCTTTCTGAAGAAAGACCACGCATACCTTTTGATGCCCTAACCCCGCTTTATCCTCAGGAACGCATCCGACTGGAGGTTGAAGAACGCAATGACCTTTCTATGCGGGTAGTGGACCTTTTCACTCCTATCGGTAAGGGACAGCGCGGTTTGATTGTTTCACCACCGCGAGCGGGCAAAACCGTTCTTTTGCAGAAGATCGCCAATAGTATCACCGCCAATCACCCGGAAATCAAACTTATCATTCTTTTGATTGACGAGCGACCCGAAGAGGTAACCGATATGGAACGGTCGGTGAAAGCCGAGGTAGTGAGTTCAACATTTGATGAGGCACCGGAGAGGCATGTCCAGGTGGCGGATATAGTTTTAGAGAAGGCAAAGCGGTTGGTGGAGAATAAATATGATGTGGTTATTCTCCTTGATTCGCTCACCCGCTTTGCCCGGGCTCATAACTTGGTAGTGCCTCATTCTGGGCGAACACTTTCTGGCGGTCTTGATTCCAATGCCCTCCAGAAACCGAAAAAGTTCTTTGGTTCGGCGCGTAACATTGAAGAGGGCGGCAGCCTCACCGTAATCGCCACCGCTTTGATTGAAACCGGCTCCAGAATGGATGAGGTTATTTTTGAGGAGTTCAAAGGGACGGGTAATATGGAACTTATTCTTGACCGTCGGCTGGCGGACCGGAGAATTTTTCCGGCGATTGACCTCCAACGCTCCGGGACCCGTAAGGAGGAACTCTTGCTTAGCGAATTTGAACTCAACCGGATATGGGTCCTCCGGAAACTCCTTGCTGAACTCAACCCAGTGGAGATGATGGAGTTTGTTCTTGACAAGATGCGTCTTACCCGGAATAATAAAGAGTTTCTGCAATCAATGAGCGAAAGTTAAAAAGGAGTCAAAATGAAGCCCAAAATCCACCCCGATTATAAGGAATGCGTGGTAACCTGCGCCTGCGGTAATACATTTAAGACCCGTTCCACCAAACCGAAAATCCATGTAGAAATTTGCTCGGCCTGTCATCCCTTTTTTACCGGTAAGCAGAAAATTGTTGATACCGCCGGCAGGGTGGAGAAATTCCGGCGGCGCTACGCCCAAGGGGAGAAAAAGTCCAAGAAGAAATAACCGCAATTCTATGGGTGGCTACCAGGTTCTTGAGCCGGGTCAACTGGAAAACCTCACTACCCAGTTAAATAAAATTACGGAGTTTCTTTGAGATAGATAAACTCCGGAACGAACTCGCCCAACTCAATACCAAAGCGGCAAATAAGGAGTTCTGGGGTAATCCCGCGGAGGCGCAAGAGGTGTTGCGCCGGATAGCAGTAATATCAGATGTCATTAACCGGGTGGAGCGATTGCAGACAGAAATTAAAGAAACTCAGGAGTTACAGGAACTGTTTTCAACTGACGAAAAGGTTTTGGAGGAACTTCAGGACCATCTCAAGAGAATCAATCAGGAATTTGGGGAACTTGAGAAGATGGCACTTTTCCGTGCCCCAGAGGACAATCGGGCAGCAATTTTTTCAATTCATCCCGGGGCCGGCGGCACCGAATCGTGTGATTGGGCAGAGATGCTTTTGCGACTATACACTCGTTATTTTGAAAGAAAGGGGCTCAGTTACGAAATCCTTGACCTGCAACCCAATGAAGAGGCGGGTATTAAAGATGTTACGATGGAGGTTACCGGAGCTTATGCCTATGGGCTTTTAAAATCGGAGATGGGGGTGCACCGGCTGGTTCGGATTTCGCCATTTGATGCCAATCGCCGACGTCATACCAGTTTTGCCGCGGTATCGGTTCTTCCAGAAGTAGAGGAGATTGAAGTGGCGCTCAATCCCAATGAGTTAAAAATTGAGACATTCCGCGCTGGTGGGCATGGCGGTCAGAATGTCAATAAGGTCAGTTCGGCGGTGCGGATCACCCATCTACCTACCGGCATTGTCGTAACCTGTCAGAATGAACGCTCTCAATTTCAGAACAAGCAGAACGCCCTCAAGGTTCTGCGCTCGCGACTTTACGAATATTACAAAAAAGAGCAGGAGGCGAAATTGGAGAAGTTTGATGCGGCCAAGACCGATATTGCCTGGGGCTATCAGATTCGCTCTTATGTCCTCTTTCCTTATCAACTGGTAAAGGACCATCGGACCGGCGTGGAGACGCATGATGTCAATAAAGTCCTGGAGGGTGATATTGATGAGTTTGTCCACGCCTTTCTGACAATGCCTAAGTCCAAAGGGAATAAAGGGGAGCCGGAGAGTAAAAACCGGTCAAAAGATTTTAGTGAATAATTTCTTGACAAAGTAAATTTTTCCAGTATTAGATATAGCGTTTTTAAAAAAGGAGGAAAATGAAAGTAGCAATTGATAAAGAACTGTGTACCGGTTGTGGACTGTGTGCGGACTCTTGTCCGGATGTGTTTGAACTAAACGGTGATGTGGCGAATGTGAAGTCGGATGTGGTGCCGGAAGGCGCTGAAGAGTGTGTTCATCAAGCGGCGGAGGATTGTCCGGCAAGCGCAATTAAAATAGAGGAATAGCGGTCGAGCCCTCAGCCGTCAGCCGACCGGCAGTAAGGAGTTTGCGTAAGCGAGCAATTTCTGCCGGAAAGCTTCTTATTTTGAGACGGCGTTTGCCATTGATTTCCTCGTCGCCGAGAAGTTCCCCGGCGTTGAGGATCTGGGTTACCAGATCCCAGCGTTCGCTGGGGATGATAAATGTTTTTGTTATCAAGAGACGGTTCACGAAAGAGCGTATTTTTTTTAGTAGTTTTTCTATCCCATAACCGGTAAGGGCGGAGATAAATACCGAATCTTCGTAGTGCTCCTTTAGCCGGAGAAGGACTGTTTCATCAAAAACCCGATCAATTTTATTGAAGATGAGTAGTGTCGGCTTTTCGCCCACCCCGAGTCCCTGGAGCGTTTCCTTTACCGCTGCTATCTGTTCGTTTACCTGAGGGGCGCTGGCATCGGCAATATGGAGAATTAAGTCGGCATCTTTGATTTCTGCCAGAGTGGAGCGGAAACTGGCGATTAACTGGGTGGGTAAGTTGCGGATAAAACCAACGGTATCGGTTAATACCGCCGAAATATTGTGACTCAATCTCAAAAGTCTAGTGTTGGCATCAAGGGTAGCAAAGAGTTCGTCAGAGACTTTTGTGTGCGCCCTGGTTAGTCGGTTGAAAACGGTTGACTTACCGGCATTGGTGTAGCCAACAAGGACAAATTGGAGGATATTGCTGCGCCGTTTCCGCTGCACCTGTCGCTCGCGGTCAATCCGGGCGAGTCTTTGACGCAGGGTTTGGATTCGCTGTTCAATCCGGCGGCGGTCAACCTCAAGTTGCGTCTCACCTGGACCACGGGTACCAATACCCCCACCTAATCGGGACATTTCCAGTCCTGAGCCGGTTAATCGGGTTTTTAAATACTCCAACTGGGCAAGTTCTACCTGGGTCTTTGCCTCGGCGGTCCGGGCATGAATGGCAAAAATGTCCAGAATCAATGCCGGGCGGTCAATAACCCGGACACCGATAATGTCCTCAAGATTCCTTATCTGGGTGGGGGTAAGTTCATCATCAAAGACAATTAAGTGGATATCGTAGGTGGTGCAGATGGTGTTCAACTCCCGGGCTTTCCCTTTGCCAATCAAGGTTGCCGGGTCAGGATGGGAGCGGACCTGGATTAGTTTTTCTATTACCGTTCCCCCGGAGGTTTTGCACAATGCGGCCAATTCCTCTAAACCCTCAATTTTAGCCCACCGTTCCCGACCGGACTTTACGACACCGACAAGGAGAACCCGGGTGCTCATCGCCGCTGGTGTTTTACGGTCCAATAAATCCTTTGAAGAAAGGTAATGAAACTACCGAGGGCAATGAGGAGGAGTCCCCAAGGTAAGTAGCTTTTGCCTAAGAGGAGCGCACTGAAGACTAAAATAGCAACCCGGACCGGTCTTTCAAATACCCCAACGGTGCAAATCGTTCCTATTCCTTCAGCCCGAGCCCGGGCGTAACTTACCAAAAGAGAAAAGAGGAGAGCAAGGAAGGCGGTTATTACCCCAAAACGGCTGAACGGAAGGTAATACCAGGCGATGCCGATAAGGACAATCCCCTCACTTGCCCGATCAACAGTAGAATCAAGGAAGGCACCAATTGAGGAGGTTTTTCCGGTAAGGCGAGAAATTTCACCATCTAAGGTGTCACATAGCCCGGCAAGAAATACGGTGATGCCCGCCCAGGTAAATAACCCTTGAGAAAAGAGAATTGCGGCACCGATACTTAAAGGCAATGCGGTTAAAGTAACCGCTGTGGGACTGACGTGGAGAGAGGCCAAAACTTTTACCGCTGGATGTAATAGTCTTCTGCCAATGGTTTTAGTTTTGTTCCTCATAGCCGGCTACCACGACAACAACTTCACCCTTTAGTTCCCTGTCTTTGATTTCCGAGAGTATTTCCGACGGCGTTCCCCTTATGACCTCTTCAAATTTTTTGGTAAGTTCCCGGCATACCACCACCCTCCTTTCCCCGAACAACTCCTCTATCTCTTCAAGAAACCGCCTGACCCGCCGAGCCGATTCGCAAAAAACCATCGTCCTTGTTTCCTTAATAAGCGAGAGGAGCCGTTTTCGGCGCCTTCCTGCGCGTTTGGGTAAAAACCCCTCAAAGGCAAAACGGTCAGATGGCAAACCGGAGACGACTAGGGCAGCCAGCAGTGCTGAAGCGCCAGGAACCGGAACGATCCGAACGCCTCGTTCCGCCGCCGCCCGAATTAAGTAGAATCCCGGGTCAGAAATTCCCGGGGTTCCGGCGTCACTTACCAGCGCCACCGATTTCCCCTGAGTTAAAAGGTTAAGAATAATTGGTGTTTGACGGACTTTGTTATACTCATGATATGGGAGAAGGCGATTTTCAATGCCAAAGTGCTTAAGGAGCAGACCGGTCCGCCGGGTATCTTCGCAGGCAATAAGGTCTACCTGAGCAAGGACATTCAGTGCCCGATAGGTTATGTCTTTCAGGTTGCCAATCGGGGTAGAAACTACATACAACCCCGGGACGATTTCTTCACTAATTTTTTCTCGGTTACAGGTCAAAAAATTTCACCTCATCCGATTCGGTATTCAGGACCGCGACAGTGCCTCTACCGCTTAGCCAACCACATGCCTCGCCAGGGTTTATTATTAACGGTTTTCCGGGTTCGTATCGGCACCGGTGGGTATGACCATAGATGTAGTAATCGCAATCTGGAATCGGTTCTGCAGGCTTATGAGTAACAAAGAGTTTCTTTCCTCCTGATGTAAATTCCCAAGGAGGGTCATTTATTTTGATTTTCAGTTCCGCGGCTCTTTTTCTTAACGCTTCCTTATCACCGTCACAATTGCCCAGTACAATAGTCAAAGGTGCCTTTAATAGAACAAATTCACTCAAGACAAATTGGGCAATGATGTCACCGCAATGGACTACCTGGTCAACGCCCAGCCGGTTGAAAAGTGTCACAGCAGATCGCACCCGGTCCAAGTTATCGTGGGTATCGGAGATAATTCCGAGGAACATTTTTATAAAAGTTTCAGCAACTCTTGAATATCACTGCTACTTAAAAGATGGGGTAATTTCCTCAACGCCTTGGCCTCAATCTGTCGGACCCGCTCGCGGGTGATATTGAATATCTGCCCGACCTCTTCCAGGGTTCGGGGTTGACCATCCCCCATTCCGAAGCGCAGTCGTAATACCTTTTCTTCGCGGCGGGTGAGGGTGCGTAAAGCCATTTCTAATTTTTCGCCCAAGAGTTCCACTGCCGCCCGATGGGAAGGAGAGACGGTTTTGTCGTCATGGATAAAATCGCCAATGAAACTTGATTCCTCTTCGTCGATCGGCTTGTCTATTGAGACACCAAATTGGGCGATTTTTCCTAATGCCTCCAACTTCTCTTTTGGTGTGGAAAGCCGTTGAGCAAGTTCAGCGGTTGTTGCTTCCCTGCCGCAGGTCTGCATAAAACGGCGCTGGATTTTTGCCACTTTATTAATTGCATCAATAATGTGCGCTGGAACCCTTACCGTGCGAGACTGGTCGGCAATCGCCCGGGTTATTGCCTGTTTAATCCACCAGGTGGCATAGGTGGAAAACTTGAATCCTTTCCGATAATTGAATTTTTCCACCGCCTTAATCAGACCGACATTTCCTTCCTCTAATAAATCAGCGAATTCCAGCCCGCGATTGATATAGCGTTTAGCGATTGAGATTACCAGTCGGACATTTCCTTCTATCATTTTATCCCGGGCAGCAAGGATTCGTTCTTCGCATTCGGTCATCGCTGCCAGAATCCCCTTGAGCTGGTTCGGGTTTTTCCCCAAAAATTTCTGTATCTCTTTCAGTTTGCTCTTTAACGCCTTTGCCTCTTCACTCTTCTCTTTTCCTTCTTCCCGGAGGTTCTTTAAGCGTTCGTAATATTCCTGAGCCTGTTTTGCCAACTCCTTAAACTGCACCAGAAAGTTATTGATGATATGGTGCTGGAGGGAAAGGGCTTGAATCCGGTTAAAGGCGCGGTGGCGCAGGTGGGCAATCTCCTTTTTAACTTTCGGCGTTGTGGGGCGAGCGGAAAGGAGGCTAATCTGTTCGGCGATTCGTCTGATATCCCGGAGGCAGCGAATAAATTTAACCCTTTCTCGTGATAGCGCCTTCTTATCAAACAAACATTCAAACTCCACCCGGGCAACCTGGTCAAGAGAGCGTGTCCCTTCCTCTACTGGTTTACACTCCTCTATTAGCCGGAGCATCATCGGCACCGGCTCAAACAAATACTGGATGAGATTTTTATAGCCCTCCTCCATCTCTCGGGAATATTTTACCTCATCCTCTCGATCCAAGAGTGGCAGTTTTGCCAGTTCCCGGAAATATGCCTTGGTCGGGTCATCGGTCCGCTGCACTACCGGTTTGAGTCCGCGCTGGAGGGAACTTTTTCCCAGATGAGAGTCGGTCATCTGGATGCCGTTGCGGTCCAAGTCGGCGATAACCTCTTCCAGTCTTTCGGGTACCATAAGGACCTCATCCGGGAGTAACTCCTCCAGCTCATCGTAGGTAATCTGGCGGTCTGCCGCCGCCTTTTTGTAGACCTTTTCCAGCCAGTTGGGCAACTGAAAGTCGTTATCTTCGCCGGTTTCAGTTTCCTGGTCTCGGGCTTTTTTAAACAAAAGTCGCTTTGGCAAATTATCTTTATTCTTTTTCATATTACCCCTCTTTTTTGACAACATCTTTCAATAATACCTCTCGTTCCCTGGCGAGGCTTTCCACCTCTTTTTCTTTACCCGCCCGATGTGCCGCCTCAATCTGCCTATGGAGCCATCGGGCACGAAATCGTTGCAGACGGATGCGAAACTCCTCTTCTTTAGGCAGGTTTGTTTCGGTAAACGCCCACTGGGCGATCCGCGAACGATCCGCTTCGTCCTCCATCATATCAATTAACAAGGCGAGTCCAAACCCGGATTTATCATAATGGTTTTCTATAAGCCGGGCTATCCTTTTTAAACATTCATCCTCAACCATTTCCGAAAGTTTTAACTCTCGGGCGATCTGGGCAAGGTTTTTATCCTGACTCGCTGCCGCGACAAATTTCTCTTCTATCCCTCTGTTTAAAGAAACTGGTACACCTCTTTGCTCCTTACCCGAATCGGGTCCGAGTCTCTCCCCGCTATCGCCGGAGAGGATTAGATGCCGATTAATTTGAAACAACTGGGCGATCTTATTAGCGAACAACTCCCGAGCGGTCTCATCGCTCATTATTCGCACCAGTCCTGCCAGTTCACTGATAACACCTCGCTTTTCACCTACGGTTTTGCCTCGCTTCATCCCTACTATGAAGTCAACAAAATCAACCGCCTGGCGCATAAGGAGGGAGAACCCTTCAATACCTGCCTCCCGGATGTAACTATCAGGGTCTCTTCCTTCGGGCAACTTCATTATTTGTGGCTCAACGCCGGCGCGCAAAAATACCTCTATTGTCCTTCGGCAGGCTTTCTCTCCCGCCTCATCGCCATCAAAACATAAGAAAACCTGGCGATTATAGCGTCTTAGTAACAGCGCCTGATTAACAGTTAATGCGGTTCCTAAGGGGGCAACCACATTGTTGATACCCCGTTCTACTAAAGAAAGTAGGTCAAAATTCCCCTCAACCAAAATCGGTACTTCCTCTCTAATATAGCCCTTTGCTTGGAAAAACCCATAGAGGATTTCTCCTTTATGAAATACCGGACTATCGGGTGAATTCAAATACTTCGGTTCGCTATCATCAAGCACTCTGCCGCTGAAACCAATTATCTTACCGGAGGGCGAGAATATCGGGAAGACAATTCGCTCGCGGAAATAGTCAATAAGACCGTTTTCCTTCTTAAACAAAAGCCCGGCGCGGAGAAGATGCTCTTCCGAGACCCCCAATTTTTTCCCGGCGCCGCGCAGGAGATTGCCCGCCGGTGCAAATCCGAGACGAAACCGCTTGATAGTTGCCCGGCTCAAGCCGCGTTTTTTTAGATAACTTTGTGCCTCTATTGATTTGGTTAAATTCTCTTCAAAGAATCGGGCTACTAACTCTAATACCTCATAAAGTGGTTGGTTCCCATAAGAGAAGGTTTCGGCTACTTTAATGCCCAATCGTTTAGCAAGAATTTTTACCGCTTCAGGGAAGTCCACTTTTTCGTAAGCCATTATAAAAGTGAACGCATTACCCCCTGCCCCACAGCCAAAACAGTGATAGGACTGTCGCTCTGGACTTACATAAAACGACGGTGACCGCTCCGAGTGGAATGGGCACAACCCCCGATAATTTCTGCCCACCTTTTTTAACGGCAGGTAACTACCCACCAAGGCAACAATATCGGTCTCTTCGCGGATTTGTTCAATCACCTCGGGTTTAATCATTACTACTTAACCTCAGCCTGACCAATGTTACACCCATTCCGCCTTCCGCCGGCTCGGCAAATCT
Organism: Caldifarciminota bacterium; assembly: GCA_039801225.1. Lineage (GTDB taxonomy): Bacteria > Hydrothermota > Tepidihabitantia > Tepidihabitantales > Tepidihabitantaceae > JBDRUH01. The sequence continues at coordinate 53,002 of JBDRUH010000001.1, read as the reverse complement.
GACCTCCATAACCCGTTTATCCTGTTTCAACCGACGCCAGATGATTGAGCGCAGGGCACCGGTTCCTTTTCCATGAAGAATTGATAACTCATTTACTCTGGCGATGGTTGCCTCCTCAAGAAAGCGGTTAAGCGCATTCACCGCATCCTCTTTGGTCATTCCCCGGACATTCAGCCTGGGGATAAACTCATATTGTTCTTCATTCGGCTGTCCGCGGTTGGCTGTCGGCTGAGGGCTGACGGCTGGGTTTAGGTCGCGGATGTCCAACTCCGTTTTGATATTGCCAAACGCCACCACCGCCCGGTTTCCTTTCAACTCTATTATCTGACCCTGGCGGTGAAATAATCTTGACTCCACCACATCGCCTATCGCCAGACTTTCCCCGGTCATAGCCGGCTGTTGGCTGATTGGTTCCTTACTCAATTGACTCAGTCGCTCCTCAATATACCGCTTTGCCCGGACGATACTTTTATGGTTTGCCTTTTCTTCCCTCAATTCCCGAATCAGATTTTCCACCTGGCGGCGAGTTTCCTTAAGGAAGCGCTCCTCCTCCTCGTGGAGGTGAGCCATCTGCTCCTTTCGCCAAATTTCAAATTCCCCTAATTTCGTCTGATATTCCTTTGCCAGTTGTTCAACACGGCTTCTCTCCGTCCTTAATTCGCCTCGTTCCTTTTCCACCTCCTGTAATTTTTTGTCAAGCGTTCTTAATTTGGCACTTAAGTCAAGCCACTCTTTGCCCAGCCGCATCTTTGCCCGCGCCAATAGCTGAGCTGGGAAACCCAGACTTTCGGCGATTTCAAACGCGCTTGACTCTCCCGGCACTCCCATTATCAGCCGATAGGTCGGTCGGTTTTGAAACTCCATCGCCGCATTCACCATCCCGGGCTCATTCCGGGCAAAGAGTTTAAGGGTGTTGAAATGGGTGGTGGCAACAGTGGAAATTTGCCGATTCCGTAACTCTTCCAAGACCGCGATCGCCAGCGCGGCACCTTCTTCAGGGGCGGTGGCGGCACCAATTTCGTCAATTAAAACTAAACTTCGTCCATCCGCCTCAAGGAGAATTTCTTTTAGCCGTTTCAGATGGGCGGTAAATGAGGACATATCCGCCTCAAGCGACTGCTCGTCACCGATATCGGCAAAAATCTTCTCAAAGAAAGGTAACTTTGTTCCTGAGGCTGCCGGGACAAACATCCCGGCTTTGAGCAATAGACTGCAAAGCCCCAAGGTTTTTAGAACCACCGTCTTTCCGCCGGCATTCGGTCCAGAAACAATGACAACATTTACCCCATCAGGGAAACGAAGGTCTAAGGGAACGACCTCCTGTTTATGGAGGAGAAGGAGCGGGTGTCTTGCCTGGACTAATTCTATTTTTCCTTCATCGGTAATGATTGGTTTATGGCAGTTGAATTTTATCGCCAGCCGGCGTTTGGCAATAAGCAGGTCCAGAGCGGCAACCCGGTCCAATGCTCGGCTTAGCTCTGTCTCAAAGGTGGCCACTTTTGCCGACAGGTCGCGCAGAAGTCGGTTTATCTCCTCCTTCTCGGCGTCGCGCAATTCTTGGAGTCGGTTCTGCTCCGGGATGGTGGTTAACGGCTCAATAAACACCGTTTGACCGGTGTCCGATACCGAATGAACCACTCCCGGGACCCGGTTCTTTTCGGGTAACTTTACCGGCAGAACAAACCGCTCCCGGCGAACCATCACCGGTCCTTCAAACCAATCTGGATTGGTTTCAATCATTCTTTCCAATTGTGCCACCAGTTGGTTGCGCCGTTCTTTTAACTCACTCCGAACTTCTGCTAACCTCGGGCTGGCGGTGTCGCGCACCATTCCGGATTCGTCAATCACCCGTTTAATCTCCTGTTCCAGTTCCGGGAATGAGACAATATCATTTACTAAAGACCCAAGGTCACTTTCTTCGTTCGGCTGTCGGCCGTTGGCGGTCGGCTCTTTTTTTCCTCTCAGCGCTCTTTGGTCTTTTTTGTAACGTCGAAAAAACTCCTCGCTTGCCCGCAGACCGGTACAGGTGGCATAAACCTTCAGAAGTTCTCCAGGGGTTAATACCCTTCCTACCCGTGCCTGGGTAATTAAAGTTCTGATGTCAACAATGCCGCTCAGCGGTGGTTCCTGGTTTAGTTCTAAGACCTCCTCCAGCCGGTCCAGTTCCAGTTTTGCTTCTGCTGGGGTTAAATTGGGCATCAACTGTTGGGCTTTTTCTCTGCCCAACTCGGTGGTGCAAAAATTCACTAATATCTCCTTAAGGCGAGGAAAGTCAAGGGCGTTCAGTGTTTCTTTATCCACTGCTACCTCTCGTGATGACAGACAAAAATTTCTGTCCGACCAAAATGGACGAGTGTACCGCGCCAATTTTGCATTTGGCTTTTGAGATTTGCCTTTCCTTCGGTTATCTTTCCAATAGCTGCTTCCGATAGATGCGGCGGCGGGCTTCGGCCAGTTTACGCTTGCGTCGCTCACTCGGTTTCTCGTAAAACTCGCGACGCTTCACCTCACGCAGAATACCCGCCTGTTCACACGCCCGGCGAAACCGACGGATAAAACTCTCGTAAGGTTCGCCTTCTTTGACAGTAATACTTACCATTTATTTTTAACACCTCCTTTCTTTTTTAACCCAAATCACCTAACAAACCTAAACACAAACTACTTACTACCAGGGCAGCGGTCTCCGCCTTCAACCTTCTCGGACCGAGGGTAAAAGGGATTGCCCCGGCTTCCTTCATCTGTTTAATCTCATCATCGGTGAACCCTCCTTCCGGACCGACAATGAGTAAGAGTGACTGGATGTCGCGTTTTAGCACCTGTGCCAACCCGGTTTCCTTTTCTTCCTCATAAGCAACCAGTACCTGGCTAAATTCGGCAAAGCGCTTTAAAAGTCTAAGAATGTCAACCACCTCACCAATCTTAGGCAGCACCGTTCGCAAGGAGGACTTCATCCCACTTATCGCCACCTTCTCCAGCCGCCGACGTTTTGTTTCACCCATTTTACCAATAACCCGCTTGCTGACAAAAGGGATGATTTCGTTTACGCCCACTTCAGTAGCGCCCTCAACCACCTGAGAGAGTTTGTCGCCCTTCAGTAACGCCTGGGCTAACGCCAGCCGATGTTTCGGTTCGCGCCTGCCGGTTTTCTTTTCGACAATTCGGCATATAATGGTTGTGCCGCGCGTCTGCTCAATTCTTAGTCGGAACTCGTTTCCCCTGCCGTCGGTACCAAACAGTTCGTCACCCGCTTTGTGGCGCAGAACCTTAGTGATGTGCTTTGCCTCCGCACCGGTAATTGTTACCCATTCTGTATTATCAATTATATCAGGAATATAAAAAATTTCCACTTATTACTATTTTGGTTTTCTCGGCTCGGGCACCGCTTCGGACTGAATCTCACTTAGTTGACGATAAAGCGCCTTTTCCTCACGGGTAAGATGTTTGGGAATGTGAATTACAATTCGCACCAGTTCGTCACCAACACCTCCTCCGAGACGCTTTATTCCTGCTCCACGGAGCCGTAAGACAGTTCCGGAAGCGGTTCCGGCCGGTAGGTCAATCTCCTTCACCCCGCTGAGAGTTGGCACTTTTACCCTTCCGCCTAAAACCGCGGTGGCTATTGACACGGGCACCTCTACTATCACATCATCCCCCTGGCGGATGAATAGTGGATGTTCCTTTTCCTCCACTTGAATAATCACATCGCCGGGACCGCTCGGTCCCCAGTGACCTTCGTTATTCAGGACAATCGGAGTTTCCGAAGATACCCCGGCAGGAATTTTCACCTTCAGAGTCCGACTTTCTTTTACTCTACCGGTTCCATCGCATCTTCGGCACTGGTTCCGCACCCTTTCACCGCTCCCGCCACAATCAGGACAGGTGGAGACTTGAACAAACTGACCGAAGAAGGAACTGGTCTGCCGTTTTATACGTCCCTGCCCATGACAGGTGGGGCAGATAGTCCTGCCACTGCCGCCTACCCCCTGGCACTCAGGGCACACTTCATACCGGGAGAATTTGATTTCCTTATTGGCACCATTGGCGATTTCCTCCAGATTTAAACGGAGACGGATAACAATATTCCGCCCGCGGGCTGTTCGGGTGGTTCGGGCTGTTTCCGTTCCGAACAGAAGGTCAAATATACTCCCTGTTCCTCCGCCGGTGCCGAATCCCCGGAAAAGGTCACTGAAGATATCCGCCAGGTCCTCTTCATGGGTGAAGTGACGCCGGAAATCAAACCCTCCGGGTCCGAACTGGGTGGAAACACCTTCATGCCCATAAGCATCATAAAGCCGGCGTTTCTCAGGGTCGGCGAGGACTTCGTAAGCCTCGGACAGTTCTTTGAACTTTTCCTCTGCCTCAAGGCGGTTATTGGGATTTCGGTCGGGATGATACTCTTTTGCCAGACGACGGTATGCCGATTTTATCTCTTCTGGCGTAGCGTTCCGTGAAACTCCCAAAACCTCATAATAGTCCCGTTTTGTTGTCGGCATTCCTTACAAACTAAAGGCTAATGGTTCTATAACCTCCGGTCTAATACCGTATATGAACCATTACCAGTGCCTCGGCGAAAAATTCACCTCCTTTAACTAAACCTACTTTTTCTCATCTTCATCAATTACCGTATAATCCGCCTCAACCTTTTTCTCTGAATCGCCCTTTGTCTTCCCGGTCTCTTTGCCACCGGTAGCGGTCTCTTTATAGAGCCTCTCTCCCATACTGCTCATTAATCGTTGAACCTCCTCAGCCGCCGAGTCAATCGCCGGCTTATTATCTCCTTTCATCACTTCCTTAAGGCGGGCGATTGCCGCTTCAATCTGCCGACGTTCCTCAGCGGTTACTTTGTCGCCTAAATCTTTGAGGCTCTTTTCCGTTTGGTATATGATTGTATCGGCCCGGTTCCGGCTGTCAATAATTTCCCGACGACGCCGGTCTTCAGCCGCATGCGCCTGGGCGTCGCTGATCATCCGGTCTATCTCCTCCTTGGTCAATCCGGAGGAGGCGGTAATTCTGATACTCTGCTCTTTGCCGGTGAGCTTATCCTTTGCGGTAACATGGAGGATACCGTCGGCATCAATATCAAAAGTTACCTCAATCTGAGGAATTCCCCTCGGGGCTGGAGTTATTCCCACCAGGTCAAACATTCCCAATGTTCGGTTATCTGCGGCCATTTCCCGTTCGCCTTGAAGGACATGGACGCGCACCGTAGTCTGGTTGTCTTCAACGGTGGTAAATATCTGGCTCTTCCGGGTCGGAATTGTCGTATTCCGCTCAATTATCTTGGTGAATACCCCCCCGGCGGTCTCAATTCCCAAAGAAAGTGGAGTTACATCTAAGAGCACGACATCCTTGACTTCACCGGCTAATACCGCGCCCTGGATCGCCGCGCCAATCGCCACCACCTCATCCGGATTGATTCCCTTGTGAGGCTCCCTGCCAAAGAAATCCCGCACCAGTTGCTGAACTCTGGGCATCCTTGTCTGTCCGCCAACTAAAATTACCTCGTCAATGTCTCGCGGGGTAATCTTGGCATCCTCTAACGCCTGTCTTACCGGTCCCAGAGTTCTCTGGAGAAGGTCTTCAACCAGTGATTCAAGTTTTGCCCGGGTCAGACGATAATCAATGTGCAAGGGACCTTTTTTCTCATCGGCGCAGATAAATGGCAGGCTGATTGTTGTCTCCAGAGATGTGGAAAGCTCACACTTCGCCTTTTCTGCCGCCTCCTTTATCCGCTGTAAAGCGGTTTTGTCCTTGGACAGGTCAATGCCGTGCTCGCGGCGGAACTCCTCAATAATCCAGTCCATTATCCGCTGGTCAATGTCATCACCACCAAGGTGGGTGTCGCCATTCGTAGAACGCACCTCAAAAACCCCCTCACCGATCTCCAGGATTGAGATGTCAAAAGTTCCGCCACCCAAATCGTAAACAGCAATCCGCTCGGAGCGCTTTTTGTCCAAACCATAAGCCAGTGAGGCTGCGGTTGGCTCATTGATGATTCTTAAAACATCCAGCCCGGCTATTTTCCCGGCATCCTTTGTCGCCTGGCGCTGGGAGTCGTTGAAATAGGCCGGAACGGTAATAACCGCCTTGGTTACCGCCTCACCGAGGTAGGATTCAGCCGCCTTCTTCAGGTAGGAGAGAATCATCGCCGATATCTCAGGTGGTGAGAACCTTTTGCCATCAACCTCAACCCAGGCATCGCCATTTGCCGCTTCTACTACCCGGAAAGGCACCCGCTTAATCTCCTCGGTAACTTCGGCATACCGCCTACCCATAAACCGCTTGATTGAGTAAACGGTTGACATCGGGTTAATTACCGCCTGGCGTTTGGCAAGAGTTCCTACCAGTCGCTCCTTCCCTATTGCGACAACTGAAGGTGTTGTTCTACCACCTTCGGGATTGGGGATAACCACTGGCTGCCCCCGCTCCATAACCGCAACACAGGAGAATGTTGTTCCAAGGTCAATACCAATAACTTTACTCATAATCCACCTCCATTTTCAAAGTTTAAACTTTTTCTTTTCCTGAATTAATTGTTTTTGCCACAACAACCCGTGCCGGTCTCAAAACCCTTCCCCGATACTCATAACCCCGACACAACTCCTCAACCACCCGGTTTTCAGATTCTTTATCTTTCTCAACAAAACTTATCGCCTCAGCCACCCTCGGGTCAAACTCCTCACCAAGGCAACTGAACTCTTTCAGCCCGTGTTTTGCCAATACCGCGCATAACTCTTTATATATCATATCAATACCCTTCATAATTCCGTTCTCTACACCCCTTTCTTTGCTCTCCGCATTTGGGCAATTCCTTGCCGTTTCTTGGGGTAATTGAGCCGTTGCGCTAAGCGCTCGCCCAAAGTTGTCCAATACCGGCAGAAGGTCAGCCATCAATTTCGCCACTTCCGCCTCCTGTCTGATTTCCATATCCCTTTCTATCCGTTTTCGGAAATTATCAAAATCCGCGAGTAAACGAAGGTATTCGTTCTTCAAACTCTGGGCGTTAGCCTCTAACTCCATCAGATGCTCTACCATCTGTCGCACGGGTCCTTTTTTTTCATTACTCATATTCAATCAATAATTTAGACCTCATTTTTCCGAATAGCGATTCTATATTTCAGGTTCAATACCGATTGACCTCTCCATCGGCTCATCCTTTCGGCTACCCTCAAGGCAAGCCTTTTAATTAAAAAGGCTATTAGAACTCAGGGTGAAGTATTGGGAAAAGGCTGCAATTTGCCCTGCAAAAAATTCTACCTATAGGTAGAAAATTATAAAAGGGTTTTTATTGAATATCGCCTTGATCTTCAAAATGTTATAGTGATGGCACAAAATTTTAGACCCCAGCCCCCAGGTAGCCCCCGAGATGAACTGTTAAATTGCCATCTAACTAAGTAATCCTAAAAATCGCTTCGTTCATAATTCTTCAGACTATCTCCCAAATAATTTGGGCGGTAATTTCTTGAGTCGCTCGGAAATTGATTACGCCCATAACTGGCTAAGTAATCTTGGCGGAAATCCTCTATTTCACCATCAGGATTACCCTCATCTTAACCCCGCCAATTATCCCTTTTGTTACCTTCGGAATTTTTCCCGGAAATTTAAACCTAAGAGCCCATTGGTATATCTCTTGTTGGAGAAAACCAAAATGTCGCCCAGGGATTTGACTTATACACCCTTTTGACAGTTGATGAGAAGCGTTTATAATGAGATGTGAACCCCTGTAGCTCAGGAGGATAGAGCGGCGGTTTCCTAAACCGCAGGTCGCCCGTTCGAATCGGGCCAGGGGTAGAGCGTTAAAAATGGAGTGATTGTGAAGGTAAAGCATCGGGTGAGTAAAGAGGAACTGAAAGAGGATAAGTTTCAAGAGATGGTTGAGCGGGTGGCGGCGTTTTATTATGCCAACCCAAAAAGGTTTTGGACCGGGGTAGTAGTTGGGCTTTTGGTAATCATCGGTGGAATACTTTTCCTGCATAATCGGCCCCGGCCGGTAAAAAATCCTGAGGTGGAGTTGCGGTTAATGGATGCGATAGGGAATCTGTTTCAGGGTAACCATGATTATGCTGAGCGGGCGTTGAAGGACCTTACAGGGAGGTTTGGTAAAGAATATGCCGGAATTAAGGCACATTACTATTTAGGTGTTCTCTATTCCCGTTCCCAGCCACCCCGGCTTGATGAGGCAAAGAGAGAGTTTCAGATTTTTTTAAAGAAGGCGAAAAAGGACCCGGTCTTAATTCCTGCGGCGATGTTAGCCATCGCCATCTGTGAGGAGCAGCAAGGGAATTACCTCAAGGCGGCAAAGGTGTATGAGCGGGTTAATCAAAGGTATTTTCAATCAACTTTGGGTTTTGAGGCGCTCCTTGGCGCCGGGAGATGTTATCGTAAGGCAGGAGATTTAGCCAAAGCAGAGAGGGTTTATGAGCGGTATCTGAAAAAGGGGAGACCAGCTGCCGACAAAGCCGAAGAGGTGAAGTTCTTTTTGACTTATATTCAGAGTTTAAAAAAGAAGTTTTGAGGATAATGATGAAAGAGGCATTAACTTTTGACGATGTCCTTCTTGTCCCTATGGAGTCAAAGGTCCTTCCGGCTGAGGTTTTAACTGAGAGCCGATTCACTCGGAAGATAAAACTGCACCTGCCGTTAGTGAGTGCGGCGATGGATACGGTTACTGAGGCAAAAATGGCGATTGCGATGGCACGAGCGGGTGGCATTGGAGTAATTCATAAGAATTGCACCATTGAGTTCCAGGCGACCGAGGTGGCAAAGGTTAAGCGGGCAGAGAGTTCAATGATTACTGACCCGGTGAGTATTACACCGGAGAGGACAGTTGAAGAGGCGCGCACCCTTTTGGCTCAGCACAACATTTCCGGACTACCGGTGGTGGATGAAAAGGGTAAGTTGTTGGGTATCGTTACCCGCCGCGACCTGCTTTTTGAGGATGAAGAGAGTAAGCCGGTGCAGGCGGTGATGACGGCAAAGGGGTTGATCACCGCCCGGGTAGGGACCACCCTTGAACAGGCGCGCAAGATTTTAAAAAAGCACCGGATTGAAAAGTTGCCAATAGTTGATGGTGCCGGCAGGCTCAAGGGGCTTATTACCGCTAAGGACATCATCAAAAGGGTTGAGTATCCATTTGCCACTGTTGATGGCAAGCGCCGTTTAATGGTGGCGGCGGCGATTGGTGTTGGTAAGGAGGCGCTAAAGAGGGCAGAGGCGCTTATTGAAGCTGAAGTTGATGCGATTGTCATAGATACCGCCCACGGTCATTCCAGTAGAGTAATTGATACCGCAAAGGCTCTGCGACGGCGTTATCCGGATTTGGAACTTGTTGTGGGGAATGTTGCTACCGCGGAAGGGACAATGGCGCTGGCAAGGATAGGGGTTTCCGCAGTGAAAGTTGGTATTGGACCTGGTTCAATTTGCACCACCCGGGTGGTTGCCGGTGTTGGTGTCCCGCAGTTAACTGCGATTATGGAGTGTGTGAGCGTGGCGAAGAGGTTCAATATCCCAGTGATTGCCGACGGTGGAATTAGGTATTCGGGCGATATCGCCAAGGCGCTCGCCGCTGGCGCCAGTTCGGTAATGATGGGCAACCTGCTGGCAGGAACTGATGAGAGTCCAGGAGAGGATGTGCTTCTTGAGGGAAGACGGTATAAGGTTTACCGGGGAATGGGCTCAATAGATGCGATGCGAAAAGGTTCCTGGGACCGGTATTTTCAGGAAAGTGGAGCAGAACTTGTGCCCCAAGGGATTGTCGGCAGGGTGCCTTATCGCGGTAGCGTTAAAGATGTCCTTTTCCAACTTGAGGGCGGGATTCGGGCAGCAATGGGTTTTTGTGGCTGCCGGACGATTGCCGAATTTCAGAAAAATGCCGAGTTTGTCCGGATTACCAATGCCGGTTTGCGGGAGAGCCATCCCCACAGTATCACAATAATCAAAGAGGCACCAAACTACGAACTGCCACCCAATACCGTTTGCGAAAAGTAAATTGGGTTTGACTTTTTAAGGCATCGCCGTAAAATAAAATTGATGAAGCGCCCGTAGCTCAATTGGATAGAGTGCCGGACTACGAATCCGTAGGTTGCGCGTTCGAGTCGCGCCGGGCGCGTTAAAATTAGAGGTAAAGGTATAGGTGAGTGAAGACGAGAAGTGGATGCGGCTGGCACTGAGTGAAGCGGAGGCGGCACTCGTGGAGAATGAGGTGCCGGTTGGCTGTGTAATTGTCAAAAATGGCAGTGTAATCGGACGGGGACACAACCGGGTTGAGGCGCTGAAGGACCCAACCGCCCATGCCGAAATACTGGCACTAACCGCTGCCGCAACAACTTTGAATAACTGGCGATTGAGCGGGGTAACGGTGTATGTTACCCTGGAACCCTGTTTAATGTGCACCGGCGCGCTCATCCTTTCCCGAGTAGATAGGGTGGTGTTTGGTGCCAGAGACCCTAAGTTTGGCTGTTTGGGTTCGCAATACAACATTGCTCAGGACAACCGCTTCAATCACCGGTTGCAGGTTAACGGTGATGTCTTGGCAGCGGAGTCGGCAGAACTATTGAGAAGGTTCTTCAGCGAGAAGCGGGAAGAGGCGGCAGGGCGCAAGGGTTGAAAGAGCATTGGAGAGATGGCCGAGTGGACGAAGGCGCGTGACTCGAAATCACGTATACCCTTTCAAGGGTATCGGGGGTTCGAATCCCTCTCTCTCCGCTTTCCTGTAAGTAAGCCCGGAGTTTGCCCTCTTTGTTTTTTTGAGTAAGATTCAAAATGTTGAAAGAAAGGTGAGAAGTGTTGAATAATACAATAACTTTTTTAATATTGGGGCTGTTTTTTTTGCCCGTTTCGGTTGAGGCGCATAGGGTCACCCTTGCCAAATCCCGAATGGAGAAAAAAAGCCAAGAGATAGATTTTACCAAGAGGCTTATTCCGGCAGTTACCATCCAACAAGGAGGAACTTCGCCCTTTGCCCGATTTCGTTTTCATCCAACCGAGAAGGACATCGCCCGAATTCAAAGATTAAAAATGGGCGAGGTTGATACCGTTAGGGTGCTGTGTTTACGGGTGGAGTTTGTTGAAGACACTACGAGGCTGACTACCGGAAATGGTAAGATGGACACCTTTGGCTTCCTTTCGCCCGATTCCGGTCTTTTTTACGACCCGCCCCACTTCAAACGGTATTTTGAAAGGCTGATGGAGGGTTTAAGAAACTACTATCGGGCACAGTCACTGGGTAAACTTTATGTTGACTTCCGGGTGATGCCGGAAGGGGAAAAGGAGGCTTATCAGTTGCCGCGGGAGATGCGCTTTTATGGCGATACGGTTTCCTATGAGGGGATAGAGTTCGGACTGGTTCGGCTGATGCGGGATGCGTTTAAGGTGGCTGATGAGGACACAGCGATTCGGTTTAGTGATTATGATGAATTTATCATCTTTCATGCGGGCAGTGGTCTCCAGTCCGATTATGCGGCTGATGGAAAATGGGACAGTCCTTATGACCTTTTAGCCGGAGAGATTCCACCGGGTGCGATGGAGGCTTATCTGGGTGAGCCTTATATTTTGGTGGATGAGGGTAGGACGAGAATTGAGCAGGCAACGGTTTTGCCGGAGATGATGCGCCAGGACACTTTGACCGAGAAAGGGGAGACCAATCTTGCCGGAATGGTTGGTTTAGCAGGGACATTAGCCCATGAGTTTGCCCATCTTCTGGGTGCATACGATTTATACGATGTGACCGGTGCAACAATGGGTGTCGGTGCTTGGAGTCTGATGGGTTATGGTGGCTGGTTAGGAGATTATGGTGCCGGTGCGCCACCAGGGGTTATACCTGGTTTCCTTGATGCCTATAACCGGGTGAGTTTGGGTTTTATTCAGCCGGTAGAAGTGCGGGTGCCGAGGGATTCAATATTGATTTATGCCGCAGCGATGGACACCGGGTCTTTCGGTCTTAGACCGGATAGCGCCTATCCGACAGTGGTGAAGGTGCCCATAAATGAAAATGAGTATTTCCTGATTGAAAACCGGCAGACCGATGTGCGAAAGCCGGATACAATAATTGTTGATGTTGAGGATGGCGTGTTAATCGGGGTTGAGTCCAACGAGTATGACTTTTTTCAACCCGGGAGCGGTATTTTAATATGGCATATTGACGAAAAGGTTATTGCCGATTACGCTCCTTATAATGCGATTAATATTGACCCGGCACACAAGGGGGTTGACCTGGAAGAGGCGGACGGCATTCAGGACTTTGATGTTCCCTATTGGCAGACATACAACTATCAATATGAAGTTTATGGTTACAAATTTGATGCCTTTTCCCGGCAGGGTTATAATGACAAATTTAATGCCCGGACCAATCCGAACAGTGATGGCTATAGTGGTAAGACATTCCTGGCGATAGAGCTATTAGGAGTAAAAGACACTTTTGACCGGCTTAAGGATACGGTCATACCGGTAAAGGTAAACTGGGAACTTAACCAGCCGGGTTTCCCGGTTGACCAGGGTAGGGGGTCGCGGTTTCTTAGTGCGTTTGCTTGCGACTTGGACGGCGATGATACGATAGAGATTGTTACCGCGGACAGCGCCGGTCAGGTAAGCGCCTGGCTTCCTTTTGGTCAGGGCTACCGTTATCCTAATGGCGGGTTCATTAATACCGGAACGTCAATTGGTGTTGACATTGCCATCGGTGATGTGGCGGTTAGTCCTGGGCTGGAAGTTGTCGTTGCCGGCGATGACCGAAGTGTGCGGGTCTATAGCAGTGCCGGTCAATTATTGGCGATGATGAAGACCGTTGACCGAATAAAGGCGCCCCCGGTGCTTAGTGACCTTGATGGAGACGGGTTAAAAGATATTATCGTTGGTGCAACCGATATGCGGCTTTATGCCTGGAAAGGAACCGGGGAGGCGGTTGGGAATTTTCCGGTTTATATCGGTTCGGAAATAAGGGCACCGGTGGCGGTTACCGATACCATCCAGCCTAAGATTGTGGTGCTCTCGGGTGACAGTCGGCTGTTTCTATTAAATTCCGATGGCAGCCTAATTAATAACTTCCCGATTGTTTTGGGTAATGCGCCATTTTATGTTCAGGCGCAGCCGGTGGTTTGTGATTTTGACCGGGATAGTGTTTTAGAGATAGCGGTGGTTGCCGGTGGCGAGCATAACTACCGGCTTTATATAGTGGAGCAGGATGGAAGGGTGGTGTTTGAATCCCGGGAACTAATAGAGCATCCTTTTCAAGGGACCGTCTCGGTAAGTGATATGAATAATGATGGCTACCTTGACATCCTTTTAGCCTCTCGGCATAAAATATTTGCCTTCAATCGCAACGCGCTTCTGGTTACCAACTACCCTTTTCTCCACGAGTCTACTTTTGTTAAAAAAGAACTGGCCGGTAACTGGATAATCACCTATGATGTGCCGTTTGAGTATCGTTCTTCACCAATTCCGGTAGATTTGAATGGCGATGGGGTAAGGGATATTGTCATCGGTTCGCCCCAATATGGTGTCCTCGGTTTTGACGGAACTAATGGCACTATGTTGTCCTACTTTCCTTTGATGGCAACCGCTTCCGTCAGCGCAACTCCTCTGGTCGCAGACATTGACCAGGACGGAATATCGGAGATAGCGGTTGGTTCGGACCAAGGTGTTTTCTATGTTTGGAAAATGCCCGGGGCAACCGTTTCACCTGACTGGTCTTGTGCCTATCACGACCCCTGCCATACCGGTTTACTTCCTTATATCCCGCCTATGGTTTCCTCTTCTCCCAAACTGATAGACTCATTTTATCTCTATCCCAATCCAGCAGGAGACAATGTTAATGTCCGATATTATCTCGGTGAGGGCAACAACAAGGTGTGGCTTATGCTCTTGGATATGAGCGGCAAACCGCTTGTAAAAGAGTTTCAAGGGCAGGCGGTTTCATTAGCCGATAATGAAACCTCTTTGGACTTAAAGAAAATACCTCCGGGAGTTTATATTATTAGGCTGCGGGTAGAGAATGGAACAAAAAAAGAAATAAGGTTTGCTAAACTGGCAATTGTCCGATGAATTTAATTCTCATATTGGGATTTATGATTTTGGGAGAAGGTAGGGCTAAAGCGTTGTCCTACAACTTGGCTAATATCCCCACGAGTAATGTAGGGCACTCTGCGTGCCCCAAACCCCGCTCAACAGAAGACAGGAGACGGGAGACCGGAGACGGTCTTCGGTCATCTGTCTTTGGGCTCCCTTGTGTGGAGCACGCAGGTCGCTGTGCGACTACCTTTAGGTTTGCATTCGGAAAAGCAAGGCTAAAGCCTTGCCCTACATTTTTGTTGGCTAAAGCCTTGTCCTATAAGGGTGACAGAGATAGTGTCATCCGGGGTGACTTTCTATGTAATGATGATATAACCGGTGGTTGTCCTCAATCCGGTCCGGCAATTGCTATAGGTTCGGATGGTTCATTTGTCATCGCCTGGTATGAGTTTCGGGATGGTGATGCTGATATATGGTTTCAGCGGTTTGACTCCAGCGGTCATCCTATCGGAACAAATGAGCGGGTTAATACCGATATAACGATGGGCTGGCAGGGCGACCCGGCAGGTGCTATCGGTTTGGATGGTAAGTTTCTCTTCACCTGGGAGGACCGGCGAGAGATTGGCAACTCGGATGTGTTCGCTCAATGGTTTGATGCTGACGGAACAAGAATTGGTGATAATTTCCGGGTGAGTGATTCTGGGGTAGCAGGAGACCAGAGTATTTCCAGTGTTTCCATAGGAGCGGATGGCACGGCACTTGTTGCCTGGGATGACCGAAGATTTGGGCTTACTGGCGATATCTATGCTCAATTTTTCAACCCCGATGGCTCACCCCAAGGCGGTAATTTTCGGGTAAATGATGACCCGATTGGTTATGCCAATCAGTATGAACCTTCGGTAGGAAGTGATGACTCGGGCAGGTTTGTGGTTGTATGGATGGATGGAAGGGGAAACAACGCCTGGGACTGGAACATATTCTTTCAACGATTTCGGTTTGATGGCACCAGGTTGGGTAATAACATTCAGGTTACAACCGATGACAGCACTCAGTGGTCACCGTCAATCGGTGTTTCTCCGAGCGGTGAGTTTGTCATCTCCTGGGATGACCATCGCCGCGGTCAGGGGGATATTTATGCCCAGATTTATTCAAGTTCGGGCGAGCCGATAGGCGACAACTTCCGGGTTAATAACGATAACGGCGATGCCGACCAGTTCGGCAGTGATGTGGCGATAAATCAATTGGGTGAGTTTATAATTGTCTGGACCGATTGTCGGGATGGACAGGAGGACATTTATGCCCAGCGGTTTGATATCCAGGGCAATCGGATAGGAGATGAGTTTAAAATAAATACCGACATCGGGGGAGCCAGCCAAAATTCACCAAGTGTGGCAGCCACTTTGGATGGTGGTTACTGGGTTGCCTGGGCTGACGCCCGGGCAGGGAATTTGGATATCTACTGTCAAAGGCTCGCTCGGGATGGGACACCGATTGGCAGTAATTTCAAGGTGAATGATGATAGCGCTAGTGCTCATCAGCGGACATCATCAATCGGAATGGAACGCCAGGGCAATATTGGCATCGCCTGGGATGATGAGCGAAATGGTGAATCGGACATCTACTTCGCGGTGTTTGACTCTTTAGGAAAAGAGGTAGGCGATAATATTAAAGTAAATGAGGAACTGCCTGGTGCGCTCCATTATTACCCCAGTGTTGCTGGTGGCAAAGGACGGTTTCTTGTTACCTGGACCGAGATCAGAGGTGATGAAGCGGATATATACGGTCAGTTTTTTGATAGAGAAGGTGAGCCGAGCGGTGGCAACTTTCGGGTGAATTCTGATGCGAGTGGTGGCTTTCAGTGGTATTCCTATTGTGCCCTTGATTCTTTCAATCGGGCGGTGGTTGTCTGGACTGATTATCGAGAAGGGAAGGCGCAGATATTTGCCCGGCTTTATGACGAAAGTGGCAATCCCCAGGGTCCAGAGTTTTTAGTTAGTGACCCTGCCGCAGAAGGTTGTTATGCCAGCGTAGCGATGAACTCTTCTGGAGAATGGGTTGTAAGTTGGATGGACTTACGGGATGGTGATTATAATATTTACTGTCAGTTATTCCGTCCTGATGGTTCAAGAATAGGCGGGAATATTCGGGTGAATACTGACGCTAGTGCCGTTTATCAGGGTTATCCAGCCTGTGCCATATCGGATGAGAGGAGGATAGCGATCGCTTGGGAGGATACCAGAAACGAGACCTATAATGTTTATCTGCAGTGGTTGGACTCAATCGGTAAGCCACTGGGCGAGAATGAACGGATTAACGAACCCTTAGGGTTTGATTACGACGCCTACTCACCAACCTGTTCCTTTGACCCTTCGGGCAGGCTGGTGGTTATGTTTAACGATGAAAGGGAAGGTTATGGCAATCCGCAGATTTACTGCCAGCGGTTCCGAGAAGATGGAACAAGAGTCAGCAACAATAAGAAAATTAATGAACCCAATATATTCCCGAAAAATGTCCACTGGACTGTTGGTCAGAGCGTTGCTGCTAACAGGGAAAGAATTGCTTTTACCTGGACTGACAACCGTCGGCACCGGGGATGGGACATTTATGCCAAACTTACCGACTGGAATCTGATTGGAGTGGAGGAAGTTAAAAGCCAAAAGCCAAAAGCCAAAAGCCAAATGTGCGCCACAATTCTCTCGCGAAAGGGAAGTATCAAGGTTGCTGCCCAAGCCGGTGCTTATATCGGTATTTATGATGTATCGGGGCGAGAGGTAAAGAGATATCAACTAAGAGTAGCTGAAGAGGAGGTTGCCCTGGATGGGCTCATTCCTGGAGTCTATTTTTTAACTGTCCGCTATAAAAGCATGATAACCGGAAAGAAATTGATTATTGAATGAGGCTAGAAATTAAAGAGCAAAGAGTAAGCAGTAAAAAGAAAAATAAGGAGGGAAAATGAGTTTGGTTCTGGCGGTCTTATTAGTCAGCAATTCCCCTATTTCAGAATTCATATTTTCTAAAACTCAAAACCAGGAACTCAAAACCAAGAAACTGGGGCGAGGTGTTGTGATGCTGAGTTCTATAGTTCTACCTGGTAGTGGGCAGTTGCTTAGCGGGGTGAAAAAACGGGGAGAGGTGATGCTATGGATGGATGGCATTTTCTTTTCGGGTTGGGCAGGGTTTGCTTGGTTACAGAAGAGCCGGGAGCAAGACGCCCGGCTTATCGCCAAAAGATATGCCAGTGCGGACATTACCATAACCGACCGCCGTTATTACCGGGCGCTGGAGGTTTACGATAATGCCGAACAGTTCAATGAAGATATCCGAAGGGAGGCAAGAGAACTGTATCCTAATGACCCGGATGCCCAGCGCCGATATTACCAGGCGCGGGGGTATTTTGGTAGCGCCCAGTGGGACTGGAGTTCAGACTCAATCCGCATTTATTCCTACTGGCGCACGAGAAGAGCCGCACGGACTGCCGGGATGAACGCCAGTTTTCTTGCTGCCGCACTGGTCTTGAACCGGCTGGTAAGTTTTTTAGATTGTCTGTTTTTCCTGCCCGAGGCTAAGTTGAGTAGTCGGCTTGAATTTAAACCGGCAGAAAATCAGCCAGGCGTGAAGGTCTCATACCGACTGTAACGAACTGGAGAGTGGATCAAATCACGGTTGACTATCTAATTCTTGGTTCCGGAATCGCCGGACTCTGGTTTGCTTATAAATTAAAAGAGAAAGGGAATGTCCTTATTGTGACAAAGAAGGAGAGCCCGGAGTCAAATACCAACTATGCTCAGGGCGGGATCGCCGCTGCAGTCGCAGAAGATGATAATCCCCAGATTCATTACGAGGATACGATTAGGGTTGGCGCGGGTCTTGCCCACAAGGATATTGTGAAACTGGTTACCGAATCTGGTCCACGCCTCGTCCGGGAGTTATGGGCGTTAGGAATAAAGTTTTCTGCCACGGTTGATGTCAAAGGTGAACCGCAGTTTGACCTCGGTCAGGAGGGCGGACACAGGCGGCGGCGGATTGTTCACGCTCAGGATGCCACCGGGTTTGAAATTGAACGAGGTCTGCTTCAGGTGGTGAGTTCTCAACCAAATGTAAAAATCTGGGAGGAGCATTTTGCTGTTGATATTGTTTTAAATGAAAACGGCGAATACTGGGGGGTGATTGTTTTAAATAAATCCACCAAAGAGATGGTCCTTGTCCATTCCCGGGTATGCCTTCTTGCAACAGGAGGAATTGGTCAGGTCTATCTTCATACCACAAATCCTATGATTGCCACTGGCGATGGAATTGCTATGGCGTTCCGGGCAGGAGCAAAAATCGCCAATATGGAGTTTATCCAGTTTCATCCAACCACGCTCTACGGGAGAAAGATAGACGACCGGGCGTTTCTTATTTCTGAGGCAGTTAGGGGGGAAGGGGCAATTTTGCGGACCAGGGATGGTAAGCCTTTTATGAACGCCTACCATCCTGATGGCTCTTTGGCACCAAGGGATGTAGTTGCTCGGGCAATTGCTGCTGAAATTGCCCGGCGCGGGGAGGAATTTGTGCTGTTGGATTGCTCGCCGATACCGCCAAAAAGATTAAAGGAGCGGTTTCCCAATATTTACAAAACCTGCCTTGATTTGGGAATAGATATTACCCGGGAGCCGATTCCGGTTGTTCCAGCAGCTCATTATGTCTGCGGTGGAGTTTTGGTTAACTCCTGGGGAGAGTCTACGATAAAAGGGCTTTTTGCCGCAGGTGAGTGTGCCTGCACTGGACTTCATGGCGCAAATCGCCTCGCCTCCAATTCGCTTCTTGAGGCGCTGGTATTTGCCGAAAGGGCGGCGATAGCGGCACAGGAAAATGTAGGGCAAACCTTTAGGTTTGCAAAAAGTAAAGGCAAAAGCCAAAAGCCAAAAGAATTCGGAATTCGGAATTCAGAATTTCCGCATTTCGCATTCGCACTTCCACATTTGCCAAGGCGTCTGCGGGAGATAATGTGGCGTTATGCGGGAATCGTCCGGAGTGATGCCGGGCTGAAAAAAGCGGCGGCAGAACTATCAGTGCTCAGTTCTCAATCCCAAGTGTCCAGTGCTTGCGAAATTCATAGTTTAGAACTCCGCAATCTCCTTTTTACCGCCCGGCTAATTGTTGCCTGCGCCCAGCGCCGTCTTGAGTCCCGCGGTCTCCACTATAATCAGGATCATCCTTTACCGGATGAAAGGTTTGAGAAAGATACTATAATATCTAAGACAGACCTTGAAATATAATGCCCGAATCGGGCAAGAGCCACAAAGCGAGATATTGGAGCGTTTTGCCCATTACCTTTTAGTAGAGAGAGGGATAAGTAAAACCTCCGTAGACTGCTATCTTACCGATGTGAAGCAATTTCTTAGCGGTCCTTTTAAAGAAAGACTGAACCACCCACAGACCGCGGCAATTAGAGATTATATTAGACACCTTGCCGACTGTGGGTTAGCCAGTTCTACTTTAGCGCGTAAGTTAATAGCGATTCGTTCCTTCTATGATTTTTTAGTAAACGAGTATAATTTACCCTGCAACCCAACGGTTGATTTAAAAGTGCCCAAGGTACCGCATCACCTACCAGATACGCTCAGTCAATCAGAAGTTGCCCAATTGATAGAGGGTGCCGAGAAGGTGGCTAACCGGTTCTGGGTATTGCGGGCAAAGGCAATGTTAGAGGTGGCTTATGGGGCTGGTTTGAGGGTTTCAGAACTCATTAATTTGAAGACAGGTGATATTGATTTAAGTGAGAGGTTTGTCCGGGTTATCGGTAAACGAGGCAAGGAACGAATGGTGCCATTAGGGGAACTGGCAATTTCGGCGGTGAAGGATTATCTCAACATCGCCCGACCCTATTACAGCCGCGGGAAAAGTAATCCCTACCTCTTTTTGAACATCCGTGGCGCTCGTCTCACCCGAATGGGGTTCTGGAAAATATTAAAGAAATGTTGGCACCTTGCGGGAATCAAACGCCGGGTAACACCGCACACTCTCCGTCATTCCTTTGCTACCCATCTCCTTGAAGGTGGCGCTGATTTGCGCGCTGTCCAGGAGATGCTCGGACATCAAAGTATTACCACAACTCAAATATACACCCATATTGACCGCAGTTATCTGCGCGAGGTTTATAAAACCTTTCACCCCCGGGCATAAATTTCTTATATAACCACCACGCCAAATGTACCACGGACAATTTTCCCAATCACCTTCGCCCCGGGGATGGCCCTTAGAACCTTTTCTTTCCGTTCCGGTGAGATAAATAGCACCATTCCCATCCCCATGTTGAATGTCCGATACATCTCCGTGTCTGGAATATTACCCAAGCGCTGAATCAGTCGGAAGATTGGCTTGGGGCGCCAGGATGACTTTTTGATAATACATGCCCTCTCTGGCGGCAGTAACCGTTTGATATTCTCATAAAACCCACCGCCAGTGATGTGGGCGATTGCTTTAATATGCTCAAGGTGAGGGTAAACGAGCCAAAGATAAGAGCGATGGGGCACCAGCAACTCTTTTCCCAACGGACGCCTTAAGCCTTTCAATCGGGAAGAGACAGTGAATCGGTTTTTAGAAAATAAAACTTTTCGGGCAAGGGAATAACCGTTGGTGTGCAGACCGCTAGAGGGGATGCCGATAGCCAGATCTTGCGGCTCAAGACTCTCAGGGTTGACAATTTTCTTTTTCTCTACTACCCCGACGATAAAACCGACCAAATCAAAATCACCCGGGCGATACAAATCGGGCATCATTGCCGTTTCACCGCCAACCAGAGAGCAGTTGTTCATCCGGCAAGCACGGGAAAGACCTTTGACGATATCAACCAATTGACTGTTCTTGAGATCAGAATGGGCGATGTAGTCAAGGAAGAAAAGTGGTTTTGCCCCCAAGGTTAAGATGTCATTTACACAGTGATTGACAATATCAATGCCTACCGTGTGGTAGACACCCAGATTTTTAGCTATAAAGACCTTAGTTCCAACGCTGTCACAACTTGCTACTAAAACGGGATTTTTCCCCATTGGACAGCGGAATAGCGCGCCAAAGAGCCCGATTTCGGAGAGGACCTCAGGGGAAAAGGTCGTTTTCACCAGTTGAGCAATCTCCTTTTTCACCGCACTCATCCGGTCAATATCAACACCGGCCTCACGATAAAGCATAATCTAATTTACCAATAGTTATTTCCGGGTCAAGCCCCTCGGCTGATTCATTCCGCTGACAGCTGAGAGTATCATCGGTAATCTCCTAAAAAATTTGACATTATCAGGAATTTGGGTATTATTGATTGTTGACTGAAGACGGGTTATCAGCCAACAATTGAGAAATAACCCGGGAAGAACTTAAGACCGTTCGATGCTGGTGGGGCGGAAAAACTACCTACCCGCAAGTCCACCATTTTTGAACGCTCTAAGGCATAACAATATATAGGAGGATAAACATGTCAAGGCGCTTGTTTGTAGGTAATTTACCATTCAGCGCAACAGAAGATCAACTGCGTGACTTGTTCAGTCAGCAGGGTGAGGTAGTTTCAGTAAATATCGTTACCGACCGGTTTACCAACCGTCCGCGGGGGTTCGCTTTTATAGAGATGGCTAATGACCAGGGGGCTCAATCAGCGATTTCCAATCTGAATGGCTATAACTGGGAGGACCGGGCGTTGAAAGTGGCTGAAGCCCGGGAGCGAATTGAAAGTAGAGGTGGTGTCCGAGGTCGTGGCACTCGTGGTTCTCACCGCGGAGGTCGTAGCGGTGGAGGCTATTCCAACCGACGCTGGTAAAGGAGATATAATCCAAAATCTAAAATCCAAAAGCCAAAAAGGGTATATGTAGGGCACTCTGCCCGATTCGGGCAGGTCGCTGTGCGACTACCTTTAGGTTTGCGAAGTTGGATTGCCATTTAAGGTGGTTTTGTTTTAAGTTAAATATTGTGATACCGGGCGATTCTTAACATTCCGAGTAATTCCCGAAAGGCACCAAAATAAAGTACCTGGCTCGCCATCCAGGAACGGTGAATTGATTCAACCAATTCTGGCTTTGTTTCTCGATAAGCGATAATTAGCGTCCTGAGGGCGGTGTGACCGACGACAAAACCACAAGCGATACCGATGAGCAGTCCGAAGAAGTAGTTGAAACTGCCAAAACCAAACTCCAGAGTCTGGTTGAATATACTGGCGATGATTATTCCCAATATCGCGAAGATTACAAATATTACCAAAAAAGATACCGGTACCGACAGCCCGCTCAAATTATGCACCGGCATAAATATCTTCACCGCGGCGACCAATGATGCAATCAGAAAGATAGTTTCATAGAATACCAGGGAAAAATCTCTTATTGCCCGAAGAAACTGAATTCCGGCAACTAATGAGACAATACCAGTTGCTAAGGCATCAATCCCGCTGAACTTCATCCCTATTGCATTGTTGTATCCTTCGCGGTGATGGGTCTTTTGAAGAAAAGGATCGCCCGGGTAATTACACCACTGTGATCGGTTCCGTTCACAGTCGCCACCAGTTCCCAACCTTCCCGGCCAAGGTCGTTTACATAAGCCTCCACTCCTTCCATAGTATCCCGCGGCTTTTTTTCGCCTGGCACTTGGACACCCCAGCGAGCCATTTTCAAAATCGGACTCAAATTGATATCTATTTGCAAGAACTTGTATTCCCAGCCATTATTCATTTTTATCCTCCTAGTGAGAAATTTTAATATGCAAAAGTTTAAAACTCAAATCTGAGCGTCTTCTTTTACCAATTTAGCGAAGTAATTGGCTATCTCTTGGTCATAACTACTCGTTAACTCAAATGTCGCCCGGGCCAGTTGCAGACGCACCCGTTCCCTTACCGCGCCGTATCCTTGAAGTTCATTGATTACCAGCGGATAGTATTTAGGTTCTGGTACCGGAACGACAAAACGCCAGTTCTTTGCTGCAGAACGCAGGAGAGTTACTCCGCCGATGTCAATCAGTTCAATCATCTCCTGCAAATCTTTCTTTTCTTTAACCCCTTGAAGAAATGGGTAGAGATTGCACACCACAATATCAATCGGCTCAATACCTTCGTTTCCTCTTAAGGAAAGTATTCCGGCAGCAATCTTCGGGTGAATCGTTTTAACCCTACCACCTAAGATTTCTGGTGCATTGGTCCATTTACTGACTTCAGTAACATTCAAATTAACCTGGCGTAAAAACTGGGCGGTGTTTGAGGTGGCAAGTAATCGGTAATCGCACCTCAATATAACCTCGGCCAGTTCCTTTAAACCAGACTTATCCCACACCGAAATTAGCGCCCAACCTTTTGCCATCTAAGCACCAAACTTTCCCAATCTTAAAGCATTTGCCAGAAGGAGGGGCATAAGTTCTTGACCAAAAATAACTCCCAAACTACCCTCTTGGCAAGCCCGTTCGCTAAACTCTTCAGCCCTTTCATTAGGACGGACATAAGGGGAGTGGATGAGGAGGGGAACTGGATGCCAGGAGTGGGCGCGGAGAACTGCCGGTGTAGAGTGGTCACCAGTTATACAAATAACATCAAAACCCATTTTTATAACTTTGGGGATGATTTTTTCATCAAAATGCTCCAAGAGTTCTACCTTTAATTCAAAGTTGCCATCCTCACCCGCCTGGTCAAACTCCTTAAAGTGGAGGAGGAAAAAATCATACTTTTCTTTATTTTTTTCTACCTCTGAAACCTCATCTTCCCAGTTCGGGGCACATTCTAAAACATTCATTCCCAATAGTCTTGCCAGTCCTTTATACATAGGATATCCGGCAATGCAGGCGGAGCGTAATTTGTAGCGTTCCGAGAAAGGAGGCAGTTTCGGTGGCAAAGAAAATCCACGCAATAGCACATAGTTTGCCCGCTTTCTTTGAGAAAGTTCCTTAGCACACAACTGGATAAACCGGTTGACAATTTGGGCTGTCTTTTCTGCCTCCGGGACCAGCGGTTTCACCTCCAGCGGTTTTTTCCCCTCTTTACCCGGGTCAGAGTCGGTAATCTCCTCCTTCAAATTTGCTCCCGAGAAGACTACTACAAAGCGATGGTTCATCCCAGGTTTTATCTGCACCTTTACTTCCTCAATTTCAGGAATGGCATTTTGTAACCTAGTACACAGCTCGGCACATTCGGCGGTGTCCATCCGTTTATCACCGATCTTTGCCCGGCGGTCAATGATAGTTCCCTCTTTGTCTACCGTGGCAAAGTTTGCCCGGGCACAGAGTTCGCCTGATTGAGGAGTTAACCCAATTCCCAGTGCTTCCATCACCCCTCTACCTACAGGGTATTTTACCGGGTCATAACCCAAGATTGCCAGATGAGCGGCACCAGAGCCAGGTGTTACACCCCGGGCAATAGGAATAAGGAGTCCAAGACTGGAAGTTCTTGTCAGCCGGTTAAAGTTCGGAAGCCAGGCGGTCTCCAGTTCAGTTTTTCCTCTTTGGGGTAAACCACCGACTCCATCCATAATAATCAAAAGAATCTTTTTTCCCTGTGGCTCAAGTGGTAGCAGGGAGAAGTCAAACATACTACTATCATAAATCTCAATAACACCGCTGTCAAATTCTTGACCCTTATTTTGATTAAAGTAATCTTATCCGATGGGGATTGGCTTCTTGCTAATTTTTGCTATCACTACTAAAGAATCGCATATTGACACAATTGGCTGGGCAGACCGCGACCGCCAGTTTTTAGGTCCGGCGGTTCGCTATCTTGCTTATGATACCTTGCGCGGGATTCATGCTATCTACAAAAACGGTTACGGTGAAATCCGCTATAACTTCAAGCCTAAGGGTGAAAACTGGCGCTGGAATGAGGGGATAATTATTAACCTTTATCCCCGTAATCTTGGTTGTTTAGATTATAATGTTCGGAATGGTAAGGCGATGATTTCGGCAGACTACCTGAAGCGGGGACAACGGCTTATTTCCTACTTCATTGACTCCGTCCCGGGTCAAGGGAGTTTCTCAGAAGTTACCTTCCTTTATGGTCCACAATACAATTTAATCGGTGCGGGTTATTACGGACTCCCCAAGTTTGCCGGGATAATGAACGATACCCTCTACTACTATAGCGCTTTTTCCTGGTATAAGTTAGGAGAAAGCGGTCCATTTCCTCGGCACAACCTTATTGTCTCAAAAATCTCCACCCGGCTGGGTTACATCTGGGCAAACAGCAATACTGGCGAACTGTTTTTCCGAGAGAGCCCGGACAATGGTAACAGTTGGTATCAAACTAAGAACCTTTCAGAGAATGTCCCCAGCAATTTTAACCGCAGCCTCTTTGGTGCCAGCGCTGTTTTAGATTCAAACCGGATTCACATTGTTCTTGACCTCTACGATGGCAAAAACCGCGGCAGGGTTCAACTCTGGCACTATTGTCCCTATGACACGCCTCCGGTTCACTTTATTTGCGAATATTCACTACCGGACACAGACCGCCTTGGTGCGCACACCGCCGCGATTGACCGTCCCTCAATTGGGATTGACCGCCGGAGATGTCGTTCCCCAGAAAATATCCTTTATGTGGCCTGGGAGCAGTTTGACCCGCAAAATATTGACCCCAAAACCGGCATCGCCCGCGCTGACATCTGGGCTAGTGCTTCATTTGATAACGGCAGAACCTGGAGTGAGCCCTTAAGGCTCACACAGCCGGATGAGACGAGCAAACGGTTTCCCTATCTTGCCGAGGTTGTTGACGACACCCTGCACATCCTTTACTTTGCCGACCAGGAGGCGGGCTCCTGGGAGCTGGGTGAGGGGGAAAGGAGATTAAATCCGGTGATTTATCTGCGCGTGCCCAAAGACATATTTATCGGACAGGGGATTAAAAGCCCTGAGGAAAAAGGTTTAAGCCTTAAACCGATGATACCGACAATTTTTACTGGCTCCTTTCTTAACTCATTGACCGGCAACTTTTCCCTATATGACAAATCCGGCAGAATGGTCAGTCCGGAAAATTTCCCCCATCTGCCTGCCGGTGTTTATTTTTTGCAAATTCCAACCACCTCAGGTCAGAGAGTCAAACCGATTGTAAAACCAAAATAAAAATAGATGAAAAGACAGTTAAAGCAGGTTACACCATTTTGATTGGCGACCAAGCGATCGCACAGAGAAGTCAAAATGCAAATTGCAAAAGTCAAAGTTTTCTAAGTGTAGTGCCACCGCCTCTCTGAGATTGGCGATGGTCTCGTCAACCGTTTTCCCCTGAGTAACTACACCAATTTCAACACATTCTGCCACATAATACTTCTCCCCTTTGCGGATAAATGCATTGATATTACGATAAGGGGATAGTTTCTGCTTCATCAATTAATGATACTCCAAAAAAAGGTTCGGTCAACTGTTAAAATGGGCGGGGTGGTTCCCCAAGGAAAATGTCATATTGACACTTTCTGGAATGTGACACCTGGTCCCTCACAAGATATGGTAAAAGTCTGGAAAGCATTTTTAACTAAGGCATCATTTACCAACATTAAAACTCCATAGGGTTTTTAAATTGGCAAGGACTTATCTTTTCCCTTTTCTTGTTAAATAGGATTTCAAGGCGTTTTTTAGCCTTCTTTTTGGTCTTGAACTTAGCACCAAATCAAAAGGCATTCCTGAAAACCTATTTAGACTCCTTCTTCCGAGCATCTCGCCATTTGATTTTCCCTTTGAACTTAAACAAGATTTTAACATCAAACTTAGCAACAAGCCTAAAACCTTTTCAACAAAGGGTTTTACCACCCTAGTGCTGGAGTGGACAGCCCCCTATATAAACCGGTCTTCAAGTTAAGTTATTTAATTACGATACTTAACTAAATTTTGACCATCAGAATTTTGTGTATATATAAATACACTTAGCCTTTACCTTCCTCCCCCTTGCGCGCCTTTCACCCCCGTCATTGCGACCCGAATCGGGGAAGCAATCTCCTTCCTTCGGTTCGGGCAGGCTCCGCGAGTGGAGGAATTCCTTATAATCAATTCAAAAGGCAAAATGCAAATTGCCAAAGCCTGCCCCGAGCGAAGGGATTCCTCCACTCGCCATTGGTTCGGTCGGAATGACGGAGCCGAGGGGTCAAAATGATTTGAGATTTGGCTTTTGAGATTTGCCTTTTGACTTTTCCTAAAGTCGGGCTCGGGGCAGGGGTTTGTTTCCTTAGGCGATTTCAAGATTTATGATAACTCGGGTAGAAGAATAGACATTAAAACATTCAACCGCCCTCCTGCCGGTGTCTATTTTTTGCAAATTCCCTTCCCTAACCGCATCCAGTCAATAGTCAAAGTTCATTAATTGTGAGACTGAAGACGGGGGAGGGAAGACGGTCTTCGGTCATCGGTCCTATTACGAAAGTCCAAAGATTCTGCCGTCGTCGGCGATGTCAATTTTTAACGCATTGGGCTTCTTACCTAAACCCGGCAGGAGTTCTATCTCACCCGCTACCGGCACCAGATAGCCGGCGCCTGACCGGATGTGGACCGCAGAAATACTAATTTTAAAACCAGAGCAGGCACCTAAGCACTCCGGGTCGTCGCTCAAGGATAGTGGTGTTTTGGCGATACAGACCGGCAGTTTGTCATAGCCCAAAGCATAGATACGTTTAATTTCCCTTTCTGCTCGGGGGGTATAAACTACTCGATCGGCACCATAGACCTTTTTTGCCACCGCTTCAATTTTTTCCTCAACACTCCAGGAGTAGTCATAAACTGGTTGATTTTTACCGGGTTTTTCTGCAATCTGGGCTAAGAGCCCCTGTGCCAGGTCCTCACACCCTTTTCCGCCATCGGTATGAGGTGAACAGACCACCGCCCGCACGCCCAACTCTTCACAGGACTTCACCACCAGTTTTAACTCATCTGGTGAGTCTCCGGTAAAGCGGTTCAACGCCACCACCGGTTCCAGCCCGAACAGCCGGCAGTTCTCAATATGCCGGCGCAGGTTTTCCACTCCCTGCCAGAGGTGGCGCAACATCCCTCTGCGGGCGTCCGGTGCACCACCCTGATGTTTCAATGCCCGAATCGTCGCCACCAGGACACAGCCGTCAATCTTAAATTTCCCCAAAGGTGCCACCAGGTCAACAAACTTCTCGGCACCCAAGTCTGAGCCAAACCCCGCCTCCACAACGGTCCATTCACTCAGTCTTAATGCCGCATTGATAGCGATAATGCTGGCGGTGCCATGGGCGATATTGGCAAATGGACCGGTATGAATCAGGGCCGGGGTGTTTTCCGTGGTCTGAACTAAATTTGGTTTGATAGCATCCTTTAAGAGCGCCGCCATCGCACCGGTGGCACCTAAGTCTTGAGCGGTTATCGGTTTGTCATCAAAATTTAATGCGACGAGAATCCTGCTTAGTCGCTCTTTCAGGTCTGCCCGATTTTTTGCCAGGGCTAAAATCGCCATAACCTCTGATGCTGCGGTAATCACGCAACTATCCTCCCGTGCCGGACCATTTGCCCTTCCTCCCAAACCCACCACCATTGAACGCATTACCCGGTCATTCATATCTAATGTCCTTGGGAAGAAAATCTCTCTTTCATCAATTCCCAGCGGGTTGCCAAAATGCAGGGAATTGTCTAACATCGCCGAAAGAAGGTTATGAGCCGAGGCGACCGCGTGAATATCACCGGTAAAGTGGAGGTTAATGTCCTCCATTGGCAAAACCTGAGCATAGCCACCACCGGCTGCCCCGCCTTTAATGCCGAAAACCGGACCCAGTGAGGGCTGACGCAGAACGACAATTGATTTTTTCCCGAGGCGATTGAGCGCCATTGAGAGACCGATGGATACAGTGGTCTTGCCCTCACCAAACTTGGTCGGGGTGATGGCGGTAACCAAAATCAACCCGCCGGTAGGTTTATCTTTAATTTGTTCCATAAGCCGAACCGAAAGTTTTGCCTTGTAGTTGCCATTAGGGAGGAGTAGGTCCATATCGGTAATGTCCAGACCCTTGGCAATTTCCCATATTGGCAGAAGTTTAATCTTTTGGGCAATCTCAATATCAGAAAGCATTTTACCTCCTGAGAAATTATTCCTTGCTAATCAAGGCTACACTGCCAAGCATTGCGCTGGCAATAACTGCGGCGACAGTAAAAAGGGTAATCGCGGTATGCATCGCCTGACGGCGATAGGTTTGATGGACCACTTTATGAGAAAGGAGGACATCAATCGTATCATCGGGAATAACCTGGACCCATTGAGTCCCTGTCCGAACCGCCTCCCGTTCATAACTGGAGATTAGACCAAATCGGTCAAGAGGCATATCCTGAGACATTCTCGTCTGCCAGAATCCTTCTGGCGTCTCATCCCGATAAGTGAGATAGACCTGTTTAAGAGGAAAGAGGCTGAGAAAGTGCCGGCCTTGAATAAGGGGAAGGACCTGCCGAGGGGTATTCACGATTACCGGGTTACCATCAAGACATAGTTCGGTTGGAAATGTGTCAATTGATATCGCCACCCAGCCCTGTCCGGCGCCACTTTCCTCAAGAAATGGTGTGAGGATTGGTTCTGGTTCGGTTCTGCCTTTTTTGGCTTGGGTGGTGTCCCTAGGAATGGTTGGCGAGGCTTCAATTTCAAACCGCTCACCGCCAGTTTCAATTATATCAGTTCCTTGAGATGGTCCTGACCAGACCGGTGGGGTTATTAGGACAAAAGTCAACAGGGCGGTTAGAAGGGGGCGAAGGGATAATAACTTACTCACTGAATATCTTAATCTGCTGGACAAATCGTTCAACCTCGTCTTCGGTATTATAAAAATGGGGTGAGATTCTCAGCCAGTTTTCTCGCACCGAGCAGATGAACTTTTCTTTCTCCAATTGAGCCTGTAATTTTACCATATCCATTCCACTTTTCCGGCAGGTAACAATACCCGCCCGAAGTTGCCTTTCTTTTGGGGTGAGAAGTTCAAAGCCGAATTCCATCAACTTATCCTGGAGGAGTCCGGTAAGGTGATAGACTCTCTCGGTAATTTCTGCCAGCCCGAATTCCAGAATGAGTTTCAGCGCTTCACGCAAGCCATAGATACCGAGGTAGTTCTTTGTGCCTTCTTCAAATTTACTCGCCGACCTCTTTAACGGCTTCGGGGTAAAGGTGCTGTTAAACTCCTCCCAATGGCAGGAAAGCCAGCCCAAATTAAACGGCTTTAATGAGGGCAAAGTTTTATTTTTTATATATAACACACCTATTCCCTGAGGTGCCAAAAGCCACTTTCCACCACCAGCAGCAACAAAATCGGCGCCAATCTTTTCGAAATTTTCTCTTATCGCCCCCAGCCCTTGAATTGCATCCACAATCAGATATATCCCTTTTTTCCGGCAGAAATCGCTTATGGTAGCAATGTCAAACTTTGCCCCGGAGAGGAAATGAACCCAATCTAACGCTACCGCCCGGGTGTTTTTATCCACCAACCTAAAGATGCATTCCGGACCTGAGGCAAGTTCAACACTGGTAACAAACCGCTTTTCCACATCGGCGAGCAGGAGATGATAGGGATAGGAGTTGGCTGGGAAGGCGTCGGACATCATAATTAAGTTATCATCCCTCTCCCAAGGGATTAACCCAATCGCCAGAATAATTCCGCTGGAGGTGTTTTTTACAAATGCTATTTCCTCGGGCTTTACTCCCATCAACTTCGCTACCAGCCCTCTGGTTTCTTCAACCACCTTTTCCGCCTCCAGATAAGGCACAGCGCCTTCGTTTGCCGCCCTTCGGCAGAACTTATTCATCTCCTTTACTGCCGACAAAGGTAAAGGACCGGTGGCGGCGTGATTGAAATACACCCGCTCCTTTGTGACCGGTAATAGCCGGCGCACCTTTTCCAGTTTTGGCTCAAGGTCAGCAGCCGATTGGCGAGCAGTCATAAGGGTAGATTTTGCCCAGTTAAATTCGGCTGTCAAATAAGACAGGGAAACGAAGAGGGAAGGCTTTTTCTCCTGTCTTGACCAGAGATTGGATTGGTGTATGATATTTTTATGAAAGAGATTGATGTAATTAATGAGTGCCCGTTTTGTGAAATAGTGGCGGGGAGAGCACCCTGTCGCAAGGTTTATGAGGATGAGTCTACTTTGGCTTTCTTGGACCTTTACCCTATCTCCCGGGGGCACTGTTTAGTAATTCCCAAGAAACATATTCAGTGGTTTACTGATATTGAACCACAGGACAACCTTGCCGGACCATTTCTTCGTGCCTGTTATATCGTTGCCCGGAAAGTCAAACATGCTTTTGAGTGCGAATATGTTACGCTACTTTTGCGCGGCACCCGGGTTCCCCATACCCATATGCTGATTATTCCCACGATTAAGGGCGAGGAGAATCTTCTTGATAAAACGCTGAATCTGCACCATTTCTGCCAGACCAGGCTTCAGTCCCAGTTTTCGGAATCGGAACTGGATGCGATTGCCGAGAGGATAAGAACCGCCAGACCGTAAAATTTATCTCCTTTCCTCCTCAATTTTCCTTTTCAGTTCCCTTAACTCTTGCTGCAGTTCCTCAATCTGACAGCGGAGCGAATCCAGATACTCTTTATATAACTCCCGCTCAAAGCGGTATAAGGGCTTAAGTTGCTTAAGCATCTGGCGCAATTTTCTTATCCCTTCCATCGGTCTCTGTTTCCACTCCGGTTCTTCTAATGCTTCCTCCTCGCCAATTTCTACTATAACTTTTTGTCTCTTCAACTGCCGCAAAATTATCATCTCAACCTTTTTGTGAGGACGAAGCCGCACCGCTTGAATCAAATCGCCCCGGTTGGTAATTTTCTCACCATCAATAGAAACTATTACATCGCCCATTTTCAATCCTGCCTTTGCTGCCGGACTATTTTTCACGACCTCGGCAATAAGAACGCCGTAATCTATTCCTAATGCCGCAAGCATTGCCGGGCTCATTCCTTCCGTCACAACACCTAACCAGCCCCTTTTCTGGGTAGCGGTGAGTCCTTCTTCTCCTAAGGCAAGGGTAGCGAAGACAACCAACAGCCAGGTTAAAAGAGTCTTTTTCATTTTTCACCCCCTTTTATTTTATAATTGGATTGGTAAAGTCGTATTCTACCGGACCTTTTTTTATTGCATCACCACCTATCCGGGCAGCGGTAGGATGGTGTTTTTTCGGCAGTTTTGGGTCAACCCAAACCGCCATCGCCCGCCAATTAGCCAAACCGGCGCCGGCATCTTCATAAAGATACGCCCAAATTACTCTGATATTCCGACGCTTTATTCGGTTGTAGTCATCTAAAACTGAGAACAAAACCCAGTCCAGAACTATGCGAAGGTCATTGGAGTTTAATCCGGGTTTTATTAACCCGCCAACCGTCAACCCTTCCTTTCCTTCTATCGGCGTCTCTTTCACCCATAGAATCTTATAATCCGGGGGAGAAGTTTCCGGTCTGGGCAATGTGGAAAATTCTCTTTTTCTGTTGGGTACTAATAGCATCATAGTTCCACCTATAACTGTCAGGATTACCACTGTAAGCCAGTAGTTCTGGCGTCGCCAGGACATTTTCATTCGTTCAGTAAGGCTAATTTTTGCCAAACCACCCTCGGAATCCCGGTATTTTTTGAATTGGGAAGCCACTCTCATCAACACATATTTTAACAACCTTTTCCTTTACCGCAAGGAGATTAATAAATCCTAATTTCAAAGCACTAAATCCTAAACAATTTCTAATACCAAAATCCCAATTATCAAAACATTTTGGATTTAGAACATTTGTGCTTTGAACTTGTTTAGAATTTAGGATTTCGGATTTAGGGTTTCTCATAATCTGTTCTGTGGTTTTTGACTTGAAGCGGAATGGAAGTTATAGTTAACCCCGATGAGTGAAGTGGAAAAACATCAACCCTGCGAGAGTGGCTATGAGGTGCGACTGGAGAAGTTGAGCCAGTTGCGCAAAATGGGTGTTTTGCCTTATGCCTATCATTACAAGCGGACGCACACCACCCAAGAGGTGATTGAGGGTTTTGAAGAGTTGAGTCAATCCCAGACTCAGGTGAGTGTTGCGGGAAGGCTCATATCACGGCGGATTCACGGTAAAACCCAGTTTGGTCACATCCAGGACGAAAAGGGAAAGGTGCAGGTTTATTTCCGGCAGGACACCCTGGGGACAGAGGTTTTTAAAATGTTGGAACTGTTAGATATCGGTGATATTTTAGGGTTAAGAGGTGAGGTGTTTAAAACTAAAACCGGGGAGATTACCATTCACATCCGGGAGTGGAGGTTATTGGCGAAGTCATTGCGGCCGTTGCCGGAGAAGTTCCATGGTTTGAGAGACATTGAGACACGGTATCGGCAAAGGTATCTTGACCTATTGGTAAATCAGGAGTCAAAGCAAGTTTTTTTGCTCCGTTTTAAAATTGTCCGACTGCTCCAGAATTTTTTAGATAGCCGGGGGTTTATTGAGGTGGAAACACCAATTCTCCAGCCAATTTACGGTGGGGCGGCGGCAAGACCTTTTCAAACTTATTACAATGTTTTGGAAAAGGAGTTCTTTTTGCGCATTTCGGACGAGTTGTATCTGAAGCGGTTGATTGTCGGGGGATTGGAAAAGGTCTATGAGATAGGAAAGGATTTCCGCAACGAGGGGCTGGACCGGTTTCACAACCCGGAGTTTACCCAACTGGAACTTTACCAGGCTTATGCCGATTATCAGGATATGATGGGGCTGGTTGAGGAGATGTTTAAGTTTCTGGCGTTGGGGTTGTATCAGAGAACAGAGATTGATTTTGCCGGTCAGAAGATTGATTTTGGTAAACCCTGGCAACGGTTAAGGTTTGTTGAGGCGCTGGAGGAAAAACTGGGTGTCAATCCATTGGAATTACAGGACGAGGAACTTTATAAAATTGCTACCCGCTCAGGCATTGAGATAAACCCTAAAACATCAAGGGCAAAGGTTTTGGACAAGTTGTTTAGTGAGTTGGTCCAGGATAAAATTGTCCAGCCAACATTTGTTATTGACCATCCCAAGGAGACGACGCCATTAGCCAAGTCCCATCGGGATAATCCCCGTTTAGTAGAGAGGTTTGAACCGGTAGTCTGTGGGATGGAGTTGGGAAATGCATTCAGTGAGTTGAATGACCCGTTGGAACAAAGGGTACGGTTTGAGGAGGGGATGAAACGACAGGAGGAGTTTGCCACCTTAGATGAGGACTACTGCCTTGCTCTGGAATATGGAATGCCGCCAACTGGCGGTTTGGGAATAGGTATTGACCGGCTGGTGATGCTTTTTACCAATCA
Organism: Caldifarciminota bacterium; assembly: GCA_039801225.1. Lineage (GTDB taxonomy): Bacteria > Hydrothermota > Tepidihabitantia > Tepidihabitantales > Tepidihabitantaceae > JBDRUH01. Next base: position 18,792 of record JBDRUH010000001.1, on the reverse strand, counting down.
AGATTCTATTCGGGATGTGATTCTCTTTCCCCAGTTGAAGACCGAGAGCCGACGGCAATCAGCCGACAGGTGAAATATGTCCTTTGAGTTTTTTGTTGCCCGGCGTTATCTTCAAGGAAAGGGAAGGCGGTTTCTCTCCGGGACGACCGCAATTGCCACCGGAGGGGTTTTTGTTGGGGTGGCGGCAATTATCATCGTCCTTTCGGTGGAAAATGGTTTCCACAAGGAGTTGCGCGATAGAATCTTGGGCGCCTCACCCCATATTGTTGTTGCCCAGTTTGGTTACAAACCCATTGAGTATCAGGGTGAGGGGGATACAATTGTGGCGAAGATAAAAAGGGTGCCGGGGGTGGTGCAGGTGGCACCTTTTCTCTACGCTAAGGTGCTGATGCGGGCGGGTTCAGTGGTTGAGGGTGGCGTGGTGCGCGGGGTTGACCCGAAATTAAGCGGTGAGTTGACCGATATTTCTCGGATGGTAGTTGAAGGGGATTTTTCTTTTGACTCTCTTGGCGTGGTGATTGGCATAGAACTGGCAAGAATGTTGGGACTTTTTGTCGGGGATCGGTTGGTGATTGCGTCACCTTTTTCCGGGACCACAACACCATTGGGTTATCTACCGCGAACCAAGACCTTCAGGGTAAACGGGATTTTTGACGCCGGTATGTATGAGTATAACGCCAGTTTTGTTTTTGCCGGACTGACGGAGTTGCAGGAGTTTTTGGGTATGGTGGGTAAAATAAACGGCTATGAGGTTCGGGTAGCTGATGTGGATAATGCCGGCCGGACGGCAAAAAGAATCGCTTTGGATTTAGGGGCGCCTTTTCGCGCTACGGACTGGATTCTACAGAATCGTAATATTTTTACCGCTCTGCGTTTGGAGAAGGTGGTAACTTTCATCGTTTTGGTATTGATTGTCCTTGTGGCGGCATTTAATATTGTGGGAATGCTGACGATGCTGGTAATAAGAAAAACTAAAGAAATTGGCATTCTTAAAACGATGGGCGCAAAATCGGCAAGTATAACTAAGATATTTATCCTCGCCGGGGTTGGCATCGGAGTAATGGGTACTGCTCTGGGCGCACTATTTGGATTTGTTATCTCAGGTCTTTTAAACCGGTATCGGTTTGTCAACTTACCGGGTGATGTTTATTTTATCAAGAATTTGCCGGTGCAGATGCAGTGGCAGGATTTTGTCGTTGTCTGTGCCTCGGCGCTCTTAATCACATTTGTGGCGACAATATATCCGGCATATCGGGCGGCAAGGCTGGAACCGGTAGAGGCGATTCGTTATGAGTGATTGCGTGCTAAAGGCGGAGAATATCTGGCGCAGTTTCCAAACCGGTCCGGAGCGGCTGGAGGTGTTGCGCGGGGTGAACTTAGAGGTGCGTCAGGGCGAACTGGTGGCGATTGTCGGACCATCGGGCTCGGGCAAATCGACCCTCTTGCATATCCTTGGCGGACTTGACCGTCCCGATAAAGGGAAGGTGCTGCTTGATTCTTTTGACATTTTCAGTTATCCTGATTCTAAGTTGCCGGCATTCCGCAACCAGAAGGTCGGGTTTGTTTTTCAATTTCACCACCTTCTGGCCGAGTTTACTGTCTTAGAGAATGTCGCAATACCTTTACTCGTCGCCGGGGTTGAACGACGGATGGCATTTGTTAAGGCCGAGGAAGTGCTGGAAGAGATTGGGTTTACTTATAGAATGAGACACCGACCGGCAGAACTTTCGGGTGGAGAAAAGGCGTTGGTAGCGGTGGCACGGGCGCTGGTTAATGAGCCGGTAATAGTATTTGCTGATGAGCCCACCGGCAACTTGGACTCAAGGTCGTCAGTGGCTTTACTCAATCTATTGGTGCGGTTAAGCAAAGAAAGGGGTAAAACGATTTTAGTGGTAACCCATAATGAGATGGTTGCCCGCGGGGCGGATCGTCGCTTAGTGCTTAAAGATGGAGAACTACACAATGAAACTGTGTGATTTTTGCGGGAAGAACCCAGGAATAGTTTTGGTGAAGGTGTTGGATAAGGAAGGGAATGCGGTGGAACTAATGATTTGCGCCGACTGCGGCAGGAAAAGGGGGCTTTCCGGCGTGGAGAAGACCGCACCCAAGAAAGAAGAGGCCGATAGCCGAGAGCCGAGAGCCGAAAGCCGAAATTTTACCTGTCCATCCTGCGGGTTAAGTTTCTCTGAGTTTAAGCGCCGGGGCAGGTTAGGGTGTGCGAATTGTTATAACGCATTTGAACAGGAGTTAAAGCAGGTAATCCGGCGAATCCACGGTTCAATTCGTCACACAGGTAAGGAGCCGAATAAAGGAAGGAAGAAGGCGCAAGAACGGCTTGAGGTGCAACGGCTGCGCGCGGAGTTGGATGCGGCGATAAAAGAAGAAGACTATGAGCGAGCCGCAGCCTTACGCGACCTGTTGAGACAGACAGAGAATGAGGTTGATACCTGAGAAGGTTGGCGCCTGGCTTGCGGCGACCGGACCGGAGTCGGATGTGGTTATTTCCAGCCGGGTCCGTTTTGCCCGCAACCTGGCTGATGTGCCCTTTCCGGAAAGAATGAAACCAGATGAAGAGGAAAGGGTTCTAAAAACGATCCGCTGGGTATTAAAAGAGACTGGTTACTTGAAGGAGGGGCTGTTTTGGGAGGATGGTTCGCTGAATGAGCCAGAAGGGTTTTACTTTGTTGAACGCCACCTTGCTTCCCCAGATTTCGTTGTCGGTAAACGCAAAAAAGGTCTTTTCGCTTCTTTTGATGAGACGCTCAGTCTGATGATAAACGAAGAGGACCATCTCCGGTTTCAGGCGCTCGCATCCGGTTTGGATTTTGCCACCGCTTTTCAAAAGGTAGCAGCGATGGATGAAAAGTTGGAGGGTCAACTTGCCTATGCCTTTTCTAATGATTGGGGGTTTCTTACCACCTGTCCCAGCAATTTGGGCACCGGTATGCGGGCATCGGTTTTACTGCACCTTCCCGGATTGGTATTAACCCAGGAGATTGAAAAGGTTTTGCGTGGGGTTTACTCTATCGGGCTTTTAATAAGAGGTATCTATGGTGAGGGTAGCGAGATCAGGGGCAATCTCTTTCAAATTTCCAACAAAAGGACATTGGGTCAGTCCGAGGCAGAAATAATTGATGTCCTTACCGGTGTCTGTCGTCAGATGATTGAGTATGAATACAAAGCACGAGAGTATCTGATGCACCATTTGCGGGTTGAGATAGAGGATAAGGTTTTTCGGGCGTTAGGAACTTTGCGCGGGGCACGGATTATTTCCACCGAAGAGGCAACCGAACTTTTAACAATGGTTCGTCTTGGTGTGGTGTTGGGAATTATAAATGAGTTGAAATTAAGCGAGGTATCGCAACTATTAATTTTGATTCGCCCGGCGAATCTGCAGGCTCTCTTAGGTGAAAAACTGGATGAAGGTGAGCGGGATGAGCGTCGGGCGACATTAATTCGGCAAAAACTGGTCCATTGAGCAATGGTAATAAGAGAAGAAGACCGTCAGGCAAGACTCCGGCAGTTACCGGCGGTAGAAAAACTCCTTTCTGACGAACGCCTGCGACCGATTTTGAGTCAACTGCATCCCCGGCTCGCCAAATGGGTTATCCGGGAGTATCTGGAGGATATTCGGCAGAAACTTCTACAGGGGAAGGATGATGAGTTCAACCTTGACGAATTGGAAATGAGGCTTCAAGAGAACCTCAAACCCAGCCTCTGTCGGGCGATCAATGGTTTGGGTGTAGTTTTACACACTGGATTAGGAAGGGCACCTCTTGCTAAGTTAGCCCAAAAGGCGCTTGTAGAGGTAAGTGAGAACTTTTGCTGTTTAGAGATTAATCGGACGGATGGACGGCGGGGGAGCAGGTATCGCCATATTGAATCGCTTTTGTGCGAGTTGACCGGTGCCGAAGCGGCAATGGTGGTGAACAATAACTGTGCCGCAACACTTTTAATTCTCTCGACGATTGCTAAGGGGAAAGAGGTTATCGTCTCCCGGGGTCAGTTGATTGAAATTGGTGGTTCATTCCGGATTCCTGAAGTTATGCAACAGAGCGGTTGCCGTATGGTCGAAGTGGGCACGACCAATCGCACCCACCTTCGGGACTACGAAGATGCCATCTCGCCGGATACTGCGGTGCTCCTCCGGGTTCACACCTCCAATTATCGGATTATCGGGTTTACCAAGGAGGTGCCACTTGAGGAACTGGTTCAACTTGGTAGACGACACAACATTGTGGTGATTGATGACCTCGGGTCTGGAGCACTGATTGACCTTTCCAAATATGGACTGCCGAAGGAGCCGGTGGTGGCTGAATCAATTGCTACCGGTGCCGATATCGTCTGTTTTTCCGGGGACAAACTGATCGGAGGCAGTCAGGCGGGAATAATTGTCGGCCGTAGAGACCTGATTGACCGGATGAAGAAAAATCCATTAACCCGGGCATTGCGCTGTGGTAAACTTACCTATGCAGTTTTAGAGCGAACACTGGAACTTTTTTTGGATGAGGAGCGGGTGATAAAAGAGCATCCCTTGATACAGATTCTCTTAAAGCCACTGCCGGAAATGGAAAAAGGGGCTAATGAACTTTTGATTTTGGTAAAAGACAAAATTGGCGACCAGGCGGATTTGGAAATCAAGCCGGCAAAAGCCGAGGTTGGGGGTGGCTCGCTGGCGACCGAGAGTCTGGAGTCAAGGGTTTTGGCGATAAAACCGAAAAAAATTAAGGTGGAGGAACTGGCACAGCGGATGCGGTTTTACCGTCCGCCGGTCTTCGGGCGAATAGAAAAGGGGGAATATCTCTTAGACTTTCGCACCATCCGCTCGGATGAAATTCCCATTGTAGCCGAAGCGCTGATAAGCGCTTTTGTTTGATGGACCCTTCATTTTGGAGATCACCGTTTGGACTTCGCAGGTCGGCGCTTCTCCATTCTCCTTTTTGACAGGGGGAGAAGATAAGATAAAATTAATCTTTATTCTAAATTATTAGAAAGGAGAAAAAAATGAGGCTGTTTTTAATATTGGTTTTTAGTTTAGGCGCACTCTGGGCAATTTCTCTGCCGGAAGTGGGCTCAACACCACCCAATGCGGTGCCATTTGAGACTATTAAAGAGATTGCTCTGCGTAAGGCACAGGCGGAATGGCCGGGATGCCGACTCGGAACAATTATTCCTTATGTGGACGAGGAAGGTCAGACCGCCGGTTATATGTTTCACTTTCGCACCGATGGCAAGGAATTTCCCGATTATGATGAAGTGGTTAAAGACATTATTGCCGAAAAGGAAAACCTGACCGCCAATACCGATTTGACCAAATGGCGTTCAAAATACAGCCATCTACTAATTTCTGCCCGTTACGACCGACCGCCAATTGTCTGTTATGGCTATGGTACTTCCGAGTTCTACGCGGTGGTCCCCGAAGGTCTGAAACGGGCGAAGGCTGTTCTTGGTGAAGATGTTTACCTCTGCCGGATTTATTTTATTATGCCGGTCACCTTTCTTGAGTTTGCCAATTCCTCTAAAGAGCGGGTAATATTCACCCCTCATTTTGAACAGACCTTTTGTTCCCGGGAAGAATTTGTTAACCACATCGCCGATTTAAAGAAAAAGGCAAACCTGGACAATGAGGAAAAGAGACTTGCGGCGGAGATTCACCAACAGGAGTGGGCAGAGGCATTGAATCGGGACTTTAGTAAGTTTACCGCCGTATTTGTCCCCGATGCGGACAAGGCGCCATTTTACGACTGGAGTTATGGCTGCACACCCACTGCGGCAGCAATGGTTATGGGATATATTGATAAGAGCCAGAATTATGGTCGGTTGGTTGACTGGTTCTGGATGCGCTGGGATATGGTGGAAGGTGAATGGGACAAGCAGATTCCCAATGTCCAGCGGGAGTGCGCCATAAGGATGAGCACCGACACAACCCGAGGGGCAACGAGTATCCCGGCGGTCGCCCCAGGGCTCTGGCTGGTTGCCTATGACAATGGCTACTCCTTTGAGGTTATTCAGGACCTAGGCACGCCGGCAAACGACTGGGCCTGGGAGAGGATTGTTAATGAAATTGACGATGGTTATGCCTTTGTCTGGTCAGCAACCTGGGCGATTCACTCTTTAGCCGCTTATGGCTATCGCACACCGGAAAAGGACCTGTATGTCCACAACACCTGGTGGAAACCGGCGGAGTGGTGGCACTATTCCGGTGAAGACAACTCCCATATCGGGTCGCCCCATCCCAATGGTGCGGATGCATATAAACTGGAACTTCTTTACCCACTCGGAGACACCTTTTACAACTCACTGGGCAAGGGCGAGACACTATTTATTGGAGATACCGTTTTGGTGCGATGGGACAACTTTGGCAATCCGGCAGACTGGGTAGCAATAGATATTTCCTTCAATGCCGGCAGGACCTGGAATTTTCTTGATAGTGTGCCTGATACCGGTGTTTATAACTGGTTCGTCAGCCCAGAACTTCCTTCTGGCGACTCCTTCCGCCTTCGCTTGCGACAGTATCGGAATGGAACCCTGATGTCGGCAGATGGGACTTTTGGCTGTTTTAAGTTGATTCGTGGTGCGCTGCCACCGAAACATCTCGCACCGCCAAACGGTCAGCAGCTTTTCTCGCCGCCGGTTGTCCTATTAGTTGATACCACCCGTAATGATTTGGACAGTTTCTGTTTCCGGGTTGTTTATGGTGCGGGCGACACCATCTGGCGGGCGGTAACAACTGTCCCTTGTTGTTCTCTTCCCGACAACCTTTTTACCTATGGTAAGTCTTACAAATGGTTTTGCAAAGGCTATAATCGTTTTGGCTGGGGCGATTTTAGCACATCCTGGTCATTCTGGATCAGGTTCAACCCAGGGGTGGAGGAGAACCCGTCAGATGACGGCCGATGGCCGCCAGCCGCCAGCCGACAGCCGACAGTTTGGAGGATAGGTTCGGCACCGGTTGTCCTCAGTCTTTCTCCGCTGGTTGTCTTGGAGATTTATGATATTACCGGGGAAAAGGTGCGGGCATTAAAGCCATCCGGGTCTGGTTTGGTTTGGGACTTTACTGACAATTCGGGAAGGCGAGTGCCAGCAGGATTATATTTCATCCGGTTATTGGGAAAAGGGGTTAACGGGGTGCATAAACTGCTCCTTTTGGAGTGAGACGGCAGCCGCTTTTCATTGACAAATACCAAAAGAGATATATGATTTACTAATTGGGCCCGTAGTGTAGCCTGGTTTAACACGTCGCCCTGTCACGGCGAAGATCGCCAGTTCAAATCTGGTCGGGCCCGCTTTAAACTTTTATGAATTTTATTATATTTTTTCTGACACTTTTTAGTGTTACTCCAAAGCCCCAATATCAATTTAACCTGAAGGTTCAACAGTTTGGCGAGGCGCTGATGAACGGCGAGAGTCGGGGGATTTATCGTTTATTTGTGACTTCTTTTCGCCAGGAGATAGACTACTCTCGGTTTGATTCGGCATTTAAAGCCTGGCAGGCGGGTCGCCGGATTATGAGGTTACAGAATAAGGCGATTGATACCCGCGGGTTAGGTGGACACGCCTCAACCTATGTTTTTTTTCAAGGGGCGAGTGATTATGAGTATCTTTATCACAACTGGATTTATACCGACTCGGGTTGGGAGTTAGCCTGGATTTCTCAAATCCTTGACCAGTCATTTCAATACGGAATGAAAGATACTACAGAGTTGCGGATAATTGTTAAAAGGTCATTGGAGTTTTTTATTTCTCCTGAAGGGCTGAAGCATATTAAATTGGGTAAGATTAAATTAGATACAATTGCAGTAGTGAAGACCGGTTACATTAATGATTCTTTTGAGGTTTTAGCAGGGAGGCAGGTTGTCTGGCGGGCAAAGGAGGATATTATTCAAGATAAGTTCCTTACCCGAATGCCGGTATTCTGTGAGTTTGGGTTAGTAAAAAATTTTGGTGATGTAGCGCTGGTTACTATAGACTTAAAACCTTCGCCCTACTATTTCGGGAGAAAAATTATCAAGAGACCGAGAGGGATGGAGGTTTATTTAAAAAAGGATAAGGGAAATTGGCAGGTTCATTCGGTAGGCAAGCGCTGGTGACTTTACATTTCGCCGATAATCTCTTCGTAAATACCTAAGAGGTCGTTCTCCAGTTCCTGAATTTCTATCAAGACCCGGGTTAATTTCTCTTGATTTTCTTTGCTATTGAGCGGCAGGTGTGTTGCCGCGCACCCTTCCAATCTACCCAGTATCGCCCGCTGGCGCCCGACAACCTCATCAAAAAGAGCCGCTTTTTCTGGAAAGGCGTTTTTCATATCTTCAAAAAAGCGGATGGCGCTCTCCTTCTGGGCGATCAATCGCCAGATTAGGCGATAAAAAAATTGGGTCGCCAGTTCTGTTCCTTCTGAGGTAATTGGCAATCGGGAAAGGTCTTTCACCAAGATATCATAAGCCTCAAGTCCGGAATGCCAGCCAGTATCACTGGAGGCAAGACCAAGTTCTAACGCCTGGTCTAAAACGGTTATTAGAAAGTCGGTGGGGTCAGGGGAAAACTTCTTTTGACATTTTACTTCATAAAGGCTCAAGACCTGCCCGCTCAAAGGCTGTTCTTCGCCATTCTCAATCGTGTAGCCATAAACTGTTGAATCGGCAGGTTCGTAACGAGTAATGATTCCCCAGTGGTGTTGGTTGGGATATGACCAACCGCCGCGCACCAAAAGCACCCGTTTATTGTTGAGCGCCTCAATTATGAGGGGAATTGGTGAGGGAGTAGAAGAGTCGGCACGCCAGAAGAGAGTAAAGGAGAGACCGGTCAATCGGGCGATTTCTTCAAAATTGTCGTCCCGGCGGCTATCAACACCCCAGGAACTCCAGTCGCCCTCCCGGATGGCGCAGGAGAATGCCTCGCCGGTAAGGGCGTTAAGCCAGTCATAGTATCCGGGCTGGGCGAAGTGGTTCATAATGTCCTCAAGTGCCTTTGCCAGACTGCCAGAATATGCCCAGGCAATTGGCGCAAACCCTAAAAATTCCGGTTTTGCCTCAACGGTAAGTTCTTTTCCATTGCGGAAGATGGTTATTTGGACATTGCCGGTTTTCCCTTTGACTAAAGACTCTGCCCGGTAAAGGTCGGCAATCGTGGTTATTACCTCTTCATCATAAGTGAGGATGACATCACCTGGTTTCAACCCGATGAGTTGCGCCTGACTCATATTCGGGACTTTCCATACTTCAGGCTTTTTCAACTGGGCGAATATACTGCCTAAAGGGGCGCCTGGCTTTTCCTTATGGCAACCGGCAAGTAAAATGAGGCAGAGGCTCAAAAACAAAACCGCTATCGGCTGACGGCTGTCGGTTGATGGCTGGAGCATCGGATTACTTTGGTTTGATAGTTATAATCGGTTCCCCTTGTCCTGCGGGTGCGTCAATTCCCACTGCGAGGTTAGCCAGTGCTATAACGATGGTTTTCAGTTGGGTTTCGGTAAGACCAGCAGGGTTAATCTCTTTAAAGAAATGGCGGGCAAATGTAGCGGCAGAATAACTGATGCGCACTTCGCTAAACCCGATCTCCTCCAAGGTTTCTTTCATCGCCTTGGTGGTAAAATGTTCCAGTTCATACCAACTACCACCGATAATATACTTTTGATTTCTTTCTAAAAACTCCAAACCGATTTCTGGGGCTTGTGCCGGAACCGAACCAAGTCTTTCAATCAGATTGCTCAGTCGGCGGAACTCCTCCTGCATCTCCGGGGTAGGGGAGAACTTCACCAGATAATTTCTTTCCCAGGGTGGCATCTGGTGTTTCAGGACATAGTGATAGCCGTAGCAGTCTTCATTTTCCGTAATAAATACCCTTTCGCTAACCCCCTTTTCCTCTCCATCATAGGCTTCAAAATAAATTTGGAACTTACCTCCTGGTTTCAGAACCCGGAATATCTCCCGGAGCGCCTGATAAGGGTCCGGGGTCTGTTCAACTGCGGAGGCGGCAACAACTCCATCAAATGAGTTGTCCGGAAAATTCATCTCCGTCATTGACATCTGTTTGATAGTGACATTTTTCAATTGTAAGCGTTCGGCATTGGCTGTTGCTCTCGCCACCCGGCGGGATGAGGCATCAATTCCAGTAACCGAGTCAAATAAAGGTGCTAACCGCAATAAAGGCCAACCGTCACCGCAGCCGACATCAAGAACTTTTTGGGCACCGGCGAGGCGAAGGGCAAAGTCCCCAATTTGTGCCTCTTCAATGAAGTGAGCCTCATCGTTTAAGTTCTGAGGGAGGTCAATCACGGGGAGATTACCTGGGGTCTTTTCCAACCGTTCGTAGGTTTGCTCGGCACTATTTGACTCAACCGGCTTTACCTCCTGAACAATCCAGGTTTCAATAGCGGTATATTTCTTTGCCATAATTAAAATTATAATAACCGGTTATTGATTAATGTCAAGATAAAATGGGGTGGTCTTCAATTGGGCTGGACCGGTAGCAGAGCGGACAAACACCGGTACCGAACGCTCCACCGCCGACCCAAACACCCCCAAGCCACCAAAGAGACGGGTTGTTTCCCTTACCAACTCACCACCGGCGACCAAACCACCGGCTGCCACCCACTGGTAGTAGTTGCTATCCAGCGCCCAGACGCGTAAGGTGCAGGGTTTAGGTGGTGAGTCGGGCGGCGGCGCGACAATTAGCAGAAAGAACATCTTTGGGATATTGACCCGCGCCGGGTCATAATTGGAGGCGAAAGAGTCGTTAGGATAAACTATGTCCCAGTAAAAGGTATCTAAACTCTCAATATGGCGAAAAGAGAGGAAATAGCCCTGGCAGTTCGGGCTTCTTGTCCAGACCATAGAGTCTTCAATTGAAACGGTGTCACCCGGGTTGGGAAAAAGGATCTTGAAGTCGCAAGGGACAACCGTTCTTCCTTCAACAGTGTCAAAACCTTCCCGTGCCACTTGAATAAACCAGGTATCTCCTTCTTCAACCAAAACCGGCACCGATGTCCGATAGGAGTCGGCCGCGACATACTCAAACCGCCATTCACTCAGGTGGGAATAGAGTCTTATATTTGCCCCGGAGAAAATGGATTCAAAAGGCTCGTTAATTTTATAGGAACGGTTGACCTTTGCCCGAACCGGGTTTTCTCCGGTGTGGAGTAGGCAGTGAACAACCAGTTTCGGAATGAACTCTCCCTCGGGTGTTTTCTCACAGCCGGTGACGAAGAGGGAAATAATGGTAAATCTCAAAATTGCCCGAGGCATCTAAAACCTCGCCTTTATTCCTAAGGTCGGCAATATGGGGATCATATTAATCTGGTGCCTTTCCGGTAGTCCTGAGGAAGAGACATCCCAGTAGTATAAAAGGACATTCCTGGCGTTATAGAGGTTAATCACATCAAGAAAAAGGGTGAACTCACCCCAGCGCCGATGCCAGGTTTTCAACAGGCTGATGTCAAGGCGGTGATAAACTGGATAGCGGAAGGCATCCCTTTTTCCATAGATAAAGTTCCACTCCTGTGCCGGTTCGCCACCCGGGCGCTCTATCTCCTTCGGGTAATAGCCGATTACCCCGGCGTAAGGCAGACCGGTGCCCAGCGTCCAGTGGCTGGTGAGGTCAAATCCTAAGAAAAGAGCGGGAAAGGTCAGGACAAGGTTACAGTTATGGCGCCGGTCATAATGGGGGTGATAACGCTCTGTGCCTATCTGTCGACAAGTCCACATAAACGAATAAGAAAACCAGCCCTGAATTTTACCTGAGTTTTTCCGGAAAAGGAGTTCGGCGCCATAGGAGAAGCCCTCGGCGTTCAGGAGTGATTCAGGAGGGGTAAAATACTCACCATAACGGGTCTCAAGAAGGTGGTTATAATCTTTGTAATAACCTTCTATCTGGACATTTAAATCGGGTGTGAGCCAGTGTTCTACGCCAGCGATGTAGTGATAAGCGCTCGGTATGGGTCGGTTTTCCGGCACCGGCACCCACTCATCATAGATGGCAAAAACCGGCTCAGTGGAATTGAGGGTAACAAGTGGTTGCGTGAAACGACCCCAGGAAAGGTTAAGGGCGGTATTTTTCTTAATGAAAAACTTTCCTCCCAACCGCGGCTCCGGTTCAAACCGGTTACCATTGGAATAATAGGAGAGGCGCAAGCCGGGTTTCAAAAACACCTTTCCGGGCCGGATTTCCCATTTATCCTCACAATAAATTGCTATCGGAATCAGGGTGTCCTGGGTGGTAAACCTAACCGTGTCAAACTCAATCTTCAGTCCCATCCGGTTGGGCTGAGTCTCAAATCCGAACCCAATGGTGTGCCGGTCGCTCGCATAATAGGTGAAATCACCCTTCAATGTCCAACCGGTGAGGTCGCCTTTCATCACCACATCCCCGCTTTCCTCAAACTTCACATTGAAACCGGAAAAAAAGTTGCTCCAGGCGGCAAGGAGTTCGCCATAAACCACCGGTGTGAAGATAGTATGCCATCTTAAAGAGATACCGCGGTTGCCCCAGGTCATTCTGGCTTTAAAAGCCTCGGGTTGGTCCGGGTCCCAGAAGGAGAGCACATCCTCACTCCAGATTCCGGCAAAAGTGAACCGGGAGTAGTCGCGGTGGTGATAGTTTGCCTTTGCCATTAGGTCGTAAAAGTAATAACCAAGTCCCGGAGCACCAAGCGCCTTAAGGAGGACATCAGGTAGATAGGTTCTTCTGCCGGCAAAAAGAAAAGAGCCGTTGGGCAAAGGACCTTCAACAATTCCCTTTGCCGCAATCATTGAGACTGAGCCTTCACCGGTATACTTTTTTGAGTTGCCTTCGCGGGTGGTTACATCCAGTACGGAACTGAGCCTGGAGCCATACTTTGCCGCAAAACCACCGGCAAGGAGTGTAACATCGGCGACCGCCTCGGGCACAAATGGCGAGAAAACGCCAAAGAGATGAGAAGGGTTGTAAACGGTGATGCCATCCAAAAGAATTAGATTCTGATCTGGTGAGCCACCGCGGATGTAAAGTTTATTGGAAAAGTCGGAGACGGTGATAACACCGGGTAAAAGTTGCACTGTCCGTAAAATGTCAATTTCACCACCCAGCCGCGGGACAACCACCATCTGTCTGGTGTCAAGCCTTTTTGTAGAGACCTCCACCTCCCTTTCAAACCGCGCCCTTTCGGCGGTAACTTTCACCTCACCCAACTCCACCGGTGCCAACTTCAGTTCCAGATTTAAAGTTAGAACCCTTTCCGCGGCAACTTTTATCTTCTTTTGGATGGTCTCATAGCCGATGAAGGAGACCTCAACCTCATAATCGCCTGGTGGTATATCACCCAAATAGAAATAGCCTTTGTTATTGGTGACGGTGCCTAAACCGGTGCCTTTAAGTTCAACTGTGGCATAACCCAACGGCTCGCCACTACTGGCGTCGCGGATAAACCCGTTGAGTGCCCCGGTTAAAACTGGGGCAGATGCGACGCCAAGGATAAGAAAAAGTAAAACAGAGATTAATGCTTGTCGCACCGGCAAGGTGCATCTATTAAGTGAAAATCTCCTGGCGCAGTTCTTTGCCAAACCGCTTCGCCTCCAGAAAAACCTGCCGGTTTCTTTTAAGGAGTTTTGGCTCAGGACAGTTGGGGATGACCAGTTGACCGAGATATTTCATCTTGCCAAACTCTGATAGTCTTCGGAACATCTCCACCGCTAAATCAGCACCATCAAAATGGTCGCCACCGGCGGTAAGAATAACCGCCCACTTCTGTCCTTTCAAAAGATTCTCACCATTCAAAAGGGCGAAGCAGCGGTCCACTACCGCCTTCAACTGGCTGGTAACACCCCAGCAAAAAATCGGACTTGTCCAAATGGTCAAATCGCTGTCCACCAGAAGTTGATATATCTCTAGCATATCATCATCCTGCTGACAGCCGGCTCGGGTTTTATAATCAAAACAGCCAAAACATTCCTGACAGCCATTGATATGCAACTCACATACCCTCAGCCGTTTAATGTCAACCCCCTTTTTCCCCAGACCGGCAAGCACCCAGTCGGTTACAACTGTTGTATTGCCCTTTCGCGGACTCCCTTCTAAGACTAAAACGGTCTTCTTTACCATTTTTCTCCTTTCATTTATTCCTTAATCACTCTTTTGGTGGTGTATTGAAAAAGGCGATGCTTTCTAACCGCTTGCGTCTTGGTGTCCTCGGTGCCAACTCTTCGGCGGGATAGCCTAAAGCAATCAGCGCAACCGCCCGATAACCCCGGGTCAAACCTAAATGCTTGAGCAGCGCCTTAGAGTTAAACCAGCCAATCCAGCAGGTGCCCAACCCCTGCTCAGTAGCGGCAAGAACAAAATGTTCTCCGGCAATGCCAGCGTCAACAAATTGGAATGGTACTCCGGCGGCACCGCCACCCAGCCGGTTGATCAAAAGACTCTCCTTGAGTAAAAGGGCGACCAAAACCGGCGCTTTGGCAAAATTCTTTGAGGCGACAAAAATCCCTTTAAAAACCGCATCCGCTAATGCCGATTTCTTCTCCGGGTCGTCAAAGACAACAAAACGCCAGGGTTGACCGTTGTCGGCAGAGGGTGCCAGCCTTGCCGCTTCCAGACACCGAGTAATCTTTTCCCTTTCTACCGGACGTTCACTGAACCTTCTAACCGACCGCCTTTGCAAACACAGAGCGAGAAAAAAACTCTCATTCATAGCAGGAAAAGGGTAAAGAAAACCGATAGAAATGTCAAAAAATGCTTAGACAAACCATTCGTTAACCATCAATTTAAAGCCGAAAATCCGGGCTTGACCGAGAGTAGTCCCAAGAGAGGGTGTTGCTATGGGGCTAGCCCGGGGCATGCCCCCTTCAGAGGTCTTTAACTTTACAACTCTTTGCAAAATCTGCACTTAGAGCAACAGGGCAAAAAATCCGTGTTAATCTTGGCAAATTTCGGGCTCTAAATTAATGGAGTATTTGTCTTAATGCAATGCGGCAATGCATGATAAATGAACTCAATACGTCTAAGAGATGTTACATATCTACATCCTCAGTTAGGTTTTATACCCTATTCTTCTTAGGAATTCCTTTCGCTCTTTTATTTCGGTTTCGGCTTCAACCCCTTTGGGCTTTTCGCCGTCAATCACACCCAAAATTCCCCTGCCCGTCTCATCTTCAGCAATTACCACCTTGACCGGATTGGCGGTGGCGCAATAGATTGAGCAGACCTCCTGAATCTGTTTGAGCCCGTTTAAGATATTTATCGGATAGGCGTTGCCAAGGATGATAATAAATGAGTGTCCTGCCCCAATATTAAGCGCATTTTTGATAGCGAGATGCTCAAGTTCTGAGTCGGTGCCTGAGTGGCGAACAAGGCAGGGACCGGACGATTCACAGAAGGCAAGACCGAATTTTATGCCGGGAACCGAGGTAATTAATAGTTCATGGATATCCTCAATCGTTTTGATGAAGTGTGACTGACCGAGAATTATGTTTGCCTCTTTTGGTTTTTCAATTGTTACGGTTTTTAACTCCATAAAACCTCCTATTCGCTTTTTTATTCATTTGTCGTTATAGTAAAACGATATTTTTCGTTGTCAACAGCATCAGGTTCCCCCCTCCGTCGGAAAAAGTTAAGATATAAATTTTGGGGATTTTGGTCTGAGTGTGGTTACCGGCTTTTTCAACCAATGCTCCAATACTACCCTCGCCATTCTCTAATAACGATGTCTTGGCGTAAAAATAAGTTAAAACTTGACAGCAGGGAATAAAATTAGTAATTTTTATCTATGAGTGAAGATGTTAACTCTACCCGACACCAACTCGGGGTCAGGGAAGATTCAACCCCAATCCAGCGGTTTATTGCGCCAACGCAGTGGAAGCGGACATTATTTTATCTCTTTGGCGATGCGGTGGTTGTGCTTGGTGCCAGTGCGGTAACATATATGGTAGCAACCCATCATCTCACAATAAAATTAGGATATTTATTAACTAAGGTGTTCCCTTATGCTATTTTAGCCCTTGGCTTCCAAATCGCTTTGGGCTTTATCCTTTCCAACTACCAGTTAAAATGGTCAACTTTCTCCCTTCAGGATGTTCCCCGAGTAGCATTTCCTGCGATATTGACCACGATAGTAATAGGAGGTCTATCCGCAACCGGGCTATTTGCCACCCTTTCTCCCTGGTCAGCCCTGACCTGGGGATTATTAAACATCAGTGGTGTCATTGCCGTCCGGATGGGTAAGCGCTTTTATCAGGAGGTAATCCGCCGGAAGTTAGGCAAGCGGGCAGTTCTGGTGGTTTCTTCTGAGAAGGGTTACTTCCTCCTTGATGTTTTGCACCGAATTAATCCCTTTCCCTATAGGATAATAGGGTTTGTTGACCCTGAACCTTGCAATAAAGGTGCCGTAGTTGGTGGTTTGAAAGTGTTGGGGACTTTTGATGAGATTGAGGAGATTGTTCCTAAGAATAAGGTTGAGGCGGCTTTTATTTTCTTGAGTTCAAACCCAAGATATCCGGTTAGTAAACTTTACCAAAAGTTACTGGATTTAGGCGTGCAAACCCGTATTATCCCCTCTTTTACCGACCTTCTTGGTGGGGCTGGTAATAATGGGGAAGAATCCTTTGCCTCCATTGCGGTCCACGAGTTGACCGGCAGACCACCGGTGGTGGTGAATCCGGAGGAGATGGAAATGGTCTTTGGCGGAAAGCGGATTTTGGTCACTGGGGCTGGGGGGTCTATTGGTTCGGAACTTTGCCGGCAACTGGCGAATTTTAATATTGCAGAACTTATCCTTTTTGAAAGAGACGATTCTAATCTGTTTTATATTGAAGATGAACTGAGAAAGTCCTATCCCCGACTGAAAATAGTTCCTTACTTGGGTGATATAACCGATGAGAAAAGTGTCAATAAAGCCTTTCAGCTCACCCATCCCCACATCGTATTTCACGCTGCGGCGTATAAACATGTTCCTATCCTTGAATATCATCCTGATGAGGCAATTCGGGTAAATGTGTTTGGGTCTCACATTGTCGCCAGAACTGCGGTTGAACATAAGTGCGAAAGTTTTGTCTATATCTCCACCGACAAAGCGGTGAATCCCAAAAGTGTGATGGGCGCGACAAAACGTTTGGGCGAAATGGTGGTGATATCAATGAATGGTATGGGAGGTGTTCGGTTTGTTGCCGTCCGGTTCGGAAATGTCTTGGCAAGCCGGGGTAGCGTTTTGACCCTCTTTACCAAAGCAATCAAGAATAAAAAGCCGATTTTTATTACCCATCCGGAAATGGAGCGTTATTTTATGCTTACCAGCGAGGCGGTGCTCTTAGTTATGCAGGCAAGCGCGATTGGCAAAGGTGGCGAGATTTTTGTTCTTGATATGGGTAAACGGGTAAAAGTAAAGGAAATTGCCGAGATTTTGATCCGTTCTGCCGGTTTGGAGCCAAATGTTGATATCCCGATAATTGAGACTGGCATACGCCCAGGAGAAAAGATTACGGAAGAACTCTTAACTGATGAAGAGGGAATTGTTGCCACAGTAAAAAAGAGGATTTTAATGGCTCGTCCCTCAATAAAGAACTCATATCCAGAAATTACTGAGGAGTTAAAGCGTTTTGAGCGCCTGTTGGAAAATCCTGACCCGCGCCAGATTCGGTTGGAATTGGCTAAACAGGTAAAAAGTTACCAGCCCGATATGAGCTGGTTAGATTTGTCCCCTCTCGCTTCAAGTGGAGAGGTTATTGGTGACTTATGAAGAGTTTAAGTATTGGAATTTATTAAATAAAGTAAAGGAGGTATCCGTGAAGTCAGTTAGACTAAAGTATAAGCCGGTGTTGCTTTTAATCGGGCTTTTCGCCCTAGCAATGCAAACGCCGGCTCAGTTCAACCGCACCGCGCTGTTGATTGATGCTCCGACCGCTGATGTCCTGCCCTACGGCTCATTGGCAATCTCCCCCAAAATTACATTTCCTCTTGTTAACACCCGGATGAGTTATAACCACCCTGAATTGGACGCCAGCATCCGTTTTTCTCCGCTAAATCGTCTGGAACTGGCGCTTACCGCCTACACGCTAAAGGATTATGTCCTTGGTGCTCAATACCAGTTAGTCAGCGGTAAAAAAGAGGGAACTGATGAGGAAAGTTTCTCCCTTGCTCTCGGAATTCACGATATAGGTATCCACAGTTATGTCTCACCGATTGGTCATGACACCTTTGCCTGGCCTGAGTGGAGGTATCACGGCCGACCAAAAGAGAATTTCTCAGCGTATATTGTCGGCACTATTCCGATAGCCGGGTTTGCCCGTCTCCACCTCGGTCTCGGTCGCGGACGCTATGTCGGTTACAGCCGCGGGAAATATATAAATACCGACATCTTCTTTGGTGACGAGCGTCACCAGTGGGCAATCGGTCTTTTTGGTGGAGCTGAGATTAATCTTGGCAAATACATAGCGCTGTGCGGCGATGTTACGGGCAGAGATGTGAGCGCTGGGGTCAAAGGTTTTATAGGACCTTTTACCATTTCGCTTGCCGGGACCAAACTTGAAGGTTTTACCCCTAAGGAGCCGGACGCAAGATTTGGACGCCTTGCCTTTGCGGTAAGTTACCAGACCGGCAATCTCTTAAAACCACGCCCGCCGAAGCCACCCGCACCGCTTCCACCACCACCACCGCCTGTACCGGAAGAAGAGGTTGTTGAAGAAAAGGTAAAACCCATAGAGATGTTGACAGCCGCATTAAAGCCGATTTACTTTGATTTTGATAAGTCCGACATCAGACCTGGAGATGCTGAGATTCTGAAAGGAAATGCTAATGTAATCCAAAAGGCGATAAAAGAAGGGCAGAAGT